>JAFAUQ010000128.1 GCA_019243195.1 Hyphomicrobiales bacterium | reverse complement strand
ATCGCTTCGTCTTCACCGAACTTGCGGTCGCCCGCAAGCGGCGTGAAATCGGTCAGCAGCGCGCCGATGTAATCGAGACAATGCGGCCGCTCGGGATGACGCGCGACCTGCGTCTTCTGCCAGGGGGTCAAATCGGCATAAAGATCTTCGAGCGCTTGCAGCGCCTTTGCCTCGAGCCGGACGATTTCCTCGCCGATGGCGACGCCGTTACCCCTCGCCTGGATTACGCGCAGCTCCTCGATTTTGGCCTCGAGTTCCGCCACCGGCTTTTCAAAATCGAGATAGCTGCGCATCGAGCAGGGGACCGGCGGTTCGATGGATTAAACGGCGGCGGCCGCGAGCCTGCGCTTTGCGCCGGCTCTCTTCGCCGACAAACCCGGCGCCGTGCGCCGGGCCGCTTCATGACGAAAGACGGGCCAATCCACCGCCCGCCGGAAACTGGCCCGCCGGGTGGGCCAAGTCAAGCAAAGCAAAGCGGCCCTTTGCGATCTGCTCACTCCTGCGCGAGCGGATGCAGGTCGCGCACCAGACTCTTGAGCCGCTCGGCGAGCACGTGCGTGTAGATCTGCGTGGTCGAAATATCCGCGTGACCGAGCAAGGTTTGCACCGAACGGAGGTCCGCGCCGTTTTGCAATAAATGGCTGGCGAAGGCGTGGCGCAGCACATGCGGGCTTATTTTGTCCGCGCGCAATCCGGCCGCACCGGCGAGCAGCTTGAGGTCACGGGCGAAATGCTGGCGCGTCAGGTGCCCACTCTCGCCAAAGGAAGGAAACAAATATGTCGACTCGGCGCTGCGCGCAGCCTCGCGCCGCAGCGCCAAATATTCGCTCATCGCGCGCCGCGCCGCGTCGTTGAGCGGAACGATACGCTCCTTCCCGCCCTTGCCGCGGATCATCAGCACGCGCTGGTCGCGGCGGGCAGCCGACGCCGGCAGCGTCACCAGTTCGGAGACGCGCAGCCCGGTCGCATAGAGCACCTCCAAGAGGCACACGAGCCGCATCGCGCGCAGCCGTTCGCCAAGCGCACGCGTCGTGTCCTCGGCCGGCGCGCGGGCGGCTGCGAGCAGCCGGTCGACGTCGCCGATCGACAGCACCTTCGGCAGCGGACGCCCGCGGCGCGGCCCCTCGATCGCTGCTGCCGGATCGTCGCGGCGGTGGCCCTCGGCATAGAGGAAACGGAAGAGCTGGCGGATCGCCGAGAGCCGGCGCGCCACCGAGGCCGCCGAGAAGCCGCGGCCGGCGAGCGTGGCGAGATAAGCACGCACGTCGTCGGCCCGCGCGCTTGCGACATTGCGCTTGGCGCCGTGAAGCTGCGCGGCAAAGTCGTCGAGATCGCGCCGATAGGCCTCGAGCGTATTCGCTGCGGCGCCCCGCTCGGCAGCCAGCATGTCGAGGAACAGCTCGATGAGCCGCCGATCGGACGAAGCGCTCGCGCGGGCCATCGCGGTTGATTCTCAGTGCTGTTTGACGAAACGATCCGGCGGGACCGTCACGCTGATCTCGCGCGGCTTCGGCTCGACGAAGTTGGCAAGCACGAACATGGCGCCGTAGATCAGGCCGCCGATGATTCCGAGCGCCACGATGAGGCGGAACAGGCTCGGCATAGGTCCTAAGCTCGGAGAATGCGCCTTACCATCATGTTCGCCCCGAACTGGCAAGGGGCGCGCGGTCGGGTGTATAGGACGGCGCGCCGCACTGCACGTCCGGCGGGGCCGACGATCGGAGACGGCAATCATGCCGATGCCGCCATGCTCGAGGTGAATGCGCCGGCGAAGCCCGAGGCGGCGATCGTCGCGGCGCTCGGGCGGCGTTCGATCGTGCTCGTCGGCATGATGGGGGCCGGCAAGTCGTCCGTCGGACGCCGGCTGGCCACGCGGCTCGGATTAATCTTCGTCGACGCCGACAACGAGATCGAGGCGGCGGCGGGCATGAGCATCGCGGATATCTTCGCGGCGCACGGCGAAGCCTATTTCCGTTCGGGCGAGGCGCGTGTGATCGCGCGCCTGCTGGAAGGCGGCCCGCAGGTGATGGCGACCGGCGGCGGTTCCATGATGAACCCGGACACACGCGCGCTGATCCGGGCCAAGGGGGTTTCGATCTGGCTCGATGCGGAATACGAAGTGCTGCTGCGCCGCGTGAAACGGCGCACCGACCGCCCCATGCTCAAGACCACCGATCCGGCCGACACGCTGCGGCGCCTGCTCGACGAGCGCAGGCCGGTCTATTCCCAGGCCGATGTGACGCTGCGCTCGCGCGATGCGCCCCACGAGACGATCGTCAACGAGGCGATCACGGCGCTGGCGCGCCATTTCGACGTCGCCAAACAATCCGCGGTGCGAGGCTAGACACCGCCATGACAGCTCCGGTCCGCTCCGGCGACCCGATCATCGTCAACCTGCCGCTCGGCGAGCGCGGATACGACATCGCGATCGGGCGCGGTCTGCTTGCTCAGCTCGGCAAACGTGTCGCAGCACTGCGGCCGGGCGCTGCGGTGGCGGTCGTCTCTGACGAGAACGTCGCAGCCCGCTATCTGGCACAAGCGGAAGCGGCGCTGACGGCTGCCGGCATAAGATCGAGCCGCGTCATCGTTCCGGCGGGCGAAGCGTCGAAGAGCTGGCGCGTGCTGGAGAGCGTATGCGAGCAGCTGCTCGCCGCGAAAATCGAGCGCGGGGACCTCGTGCTCGCCCTCGGCGGCGGGGTGGTGGGCGATCTCGGCGGCTTCGCTGCTGCCATCGTGCGACGAGGGCTTTCCGTCGTGCAGGTGCCGACCACGCTGCTCGCTCAGGTCGACTCCTCGGTGGGCGGCAAGACCGGGATCAATTCCGTTCACGGCAAGAATCAGATCGGCGCCTTCTATCAACCGGTTCTGGTGATCGCCGACACCGCACTGCTCGACACCTTGCCCATACGCGAGTTCCGCGCCGGTTACGCGGAGGTGGTGAAGTATGGACTGATCAGCGACGCGGGATTTTTCGCTTGGCTCGAGGCAAACTGGCGCGATGTCTTGTCAGGCGGCCCCGCGCGCGAGCACGCAATTGCCACGAGCTGCCGCGCCAAGGCGCTCACTGTGGCGCGCGACGAGCGGGAAACCGGCACCGAGCGGCATTTGCTCAATCTCGGCCACACCTTCGGCCACGCCTTCGAGGCTGCCGCGGGGTTTTCCGATCGGCTGCTGCACGGCGAGGCCGTTGCCATCGGCACGGCGCTCGCCTTTGCGTTCTCGGCGCGTCGCGGCTTGCTGGCGCCCGCCGAGGCCGAACGGGTGGAGCGTCATCTCGCAACGGTCGGCCTGCCGACGAAGCCGTCCGATGTCGCGTTCGACTGGCCGGGGGCGGACGCGCTGATGGCCCTCATGGCGCAGGACAAAAAGGTCCGGCGCGGCAAGCTCACCTTGATTCTGGCGCGCGGAATCGGGGCAAGCTTCGTTGCGCCCGATGTCGATCCGGCCGAGGTGCGCGCCTTTCTCGCGGAACAAATCGCCGAACGATGACCCTCGAGTCCTGGTTTGCGCCGCTTGCGATTATGATTTGTTTGCTGCTGTCGGCATTTTTCGCCGCCAGCGAAACGGCGCTCACGGCGTCTTCACGTGCCGGCATGCTGCGCCTCGAGAAACATGGCAACAGTCGCGCTACTACGGTTAACCGATTGTTGTGGGCGCGCGAACGGCTGCTCGGCGCGCTTCTGCTTGGAAACAATACCGTCAATATCGCGGCCTCCTCGCTCGCGACGGGCGTGCTGCTTGTCTGGTTTGGCGATGTCGGCGTGATCTACGCGACCGTGGTGATGACCACGGTAATCGTCGTGTTCTCTGAGATCCTGCCGAAGACCGTGGCCATCAACTCGCCCGATCGCGTTTCGCTTGCGGTCGCCGAGCCGATCTCCTGGCTGGTGCGCTTGCTCGGCCCCGTGCTGATGGCGATCGAAGCCCTGGTTCGCTGGATCCTGCTCAAAGTCGGCATCCGCATCGGCGTTGACCAGCCGATCCTCTCCGCCCACGAGCAGCTGCGCGGCACCGTCGATCTCTTGCACCACGCCGGCGGCGTCGAGAAGCAGGACCGCGACATGTTTGGCGGATTGCTCGACTTGCGCGAGCTGGAAGTCTCCGATGTGATGATTCACCGCACCGAGATGATCACGCTCAACGCCGACGATCCGCCGGGCGATATCCTGCGGGCCGCGCTGGCGGCGCCGGTGACCCGCATCCCGCTGTGGCGCAACAGCCCGGAGAACATCGTCGGCATCTTGCACGCCAAGGATCTGCTGCGCGCCATCCAGGCGGCGGGCGGCGACGTGGACAAAGTGGATGTGATGGCGACCGCGCTCGCGCCCTGGTTCGTGCCCGACACCACGCCGCTCGGCGAGCAGCTCAAGGCGTTCCGGCGGCGCAAGACGCCGTTCGCGCTCGTGGTCGATGAGTACGGCGAGGTGATGGGCCTCGTGACGCTCGAGGATATTCTGGAGGAAATCGTCGGCGACATCGAGGACGAGCACGATGTCGCAGTGCCGGGCGTCACGCCGCAATTGGACGGCTCGGTCAACGTGGACGGGGGCGTGCCGATCCGCGATCTCAACCGTGCGATGGACTGGAGCCTGCCGGACCAGGAGGCGACCACGATCGCGGGGCTCGTGATCCACGAAGCGCGCTCGATCCCGGAGCCGGGCCAAAGCTTCACCTTCCATGGATTCCGTTTCCAGGTGCTCCGCCGCAGCCGCAACCGCATCACCGCGCTGCGGATCACGCCGGTGAGCCGGCGCACTGCCGTGGTGAAACACGCGTAGGGCTCGGCTACGACGGCGTCGCCTCTCCCGGAGCGGTCGCGTGGATCGCGAGCGCGTGGATGCCGCCGGCAAGTTCCGCCGAGAGTGCGGTATTAACCAGGCGGTGGCGCTCGATCCGGCTCTTCCCGGCGAAGGCCTCCGCTACGATATACACCCTGAAATGACTCTCGCCGCCGGGCCGGTGGCCGGCGTGGCCCTCGTGTCGATGGGACTCGTCGACCACCCGCAGGCTGTCCGGGCGGAAAGCCTCGGTCAACTTCCGTGTGATGAGGTCGTGGGTCCGCATCGGCCCGCCTTACCGGCGCCGCCCGGCTGGCGTCAACGGGCCGCGGCGGCGCACCCAGAGCCTGTTTCGGAATTCGATGGGAGGCTGCGTTGCGGCGCGAAGGCCGGCTGACAGGAGACAAAGCGAAGCCGATACCGGGGAGTATCGGCGAGCTTTTCGACGCATCAGGCGGCCTACGCGGCGCAACCCTTCGGGCCGGCCGCTTTTGGCCGCCCGGTTCGTCGCCGATCTCGTCCGTACTCCCCGGTACGGCCTGCGATCGGCTCCTGCCGGACCGACCAAAAGCGGCCGGCGCAGCCCCCATCCAATTCCGAAACAGGCTCTGCGGAACGAGCGAAAAGCGTTTGTCAAGCTTGCGGCCGGTGCCGTCCGGTCCGCATAATCGGCGGCCATGAAGATCAGTTCGCCCCTGTTCGACCGCATCCGGGTCAAGCCCAGCGAGGATCGGCGCGCACGCGCCGATGAGCCTTGCTGTGACTGGCCGGGTTGCCGCGCAGGTGCGTCGCACCGAGCCCCCAAGGGCCGGCTGCGCGAAGGGGAATACTGGCGCTTCTGCCTCGAGCACGTGCGCGAATACAATCAGTCGTACAATTTCTTTGCCGGGATGAGCGAGGATGCGGTTATCCGGTATCAGAAGGAATCGATCACCGG
>JAFAUQ010000256.1 GCA_019243195.1 Hyphomicrobiales bacterium | reverse complement strand
CGCAGATCCTTCGGCTCGACGATGGGCCGTTTGTTGTTCCAGAACTGGCGGAAACCGTAGTCGTAGAAGCACAGCACCTTGACCTTGTATTTCTCCTGGAACTGGGCATCGAGCTGATCGCCGATCTTGCCGTTGAACATGCGGTAGGCCTGGTCGTAGCTCTTGACCAGATAGGGCACCAGGAACACGCCCATCTCGGGAAACACGGTCGCGGCGGCGCCGGCCGGCCCGCCGGCCGCGATGTTGCCGGCCTTCACGGCGTTCATGATCTCCAGCTCTTTGCTCAGCAAAGTGCCGCCGTGAAACTGCATGTCGAGCGCGCCCTTCGAGCGCTTCGTCACCTCCTCGGCCATCCACGCGAGCGCGATCGCGGCTGATTCCGGCGCCGGCACAATGTGCGCGTAGACGAGTTTCTTGGCGGCGGTCTGCGCAAATGCCGGCGCCCGCCCGGCGGCGAGGATGCCGGCCAGACCCGCGCCGGTGGCGCCAACGAAACGGCGCCGGGTGAGTGCGGCGTTCTTCCGCGACAAACAGTCATGAAGGTGCGGCATTTGCGATCCCTCCCATGTTACCTCGATATTGTTGCTGCTCCACAGGAGACCATGCGGCGGAGGTAATTTCAACGCAGCCAGCCCGCACGGTGTTTTCGTAGGGAATCGCGAGGAACAGCGCTCGCGCGGACGCGTTGTCGCAGGTGATAAGCCCGAGCGGGGCAGAACAGGTGAGGAAACAGCAATGAGACGTATTCTCTTGGCGACCGCCGCGGCCGCGGCGCTTATGGCCGGGTCGAGCTTGGCCATGGCGCAGGTAAAGGGTGGTGGGAGCATGGGGGCCGGCGGCGCCGGCATGGGGCAACACGAGTCCGGCGGAGCCGGCGGGAAGGCCGACGCGGACGATAAGGCCGGCGCGGCCAGCGAGCATGGTGGCCAAGGCATGGGCCGCGAGGAACACGGCGAGCACCGTGCGGGCGACCGCGATCGGGACCGCGCGGGTGATCGTGACCGCGACCGGACCCGCACGGGCGATCGCGACCGCGCGGGGGATCGGGACCGCGACCGGGCCCGCACGGGCGATCGCGACCGCGATCGGGACCGCGCGGGTGATCGGGACCGCGACCGTACCCGCATGGGCGACCGCGACCGCGATCGGGACCGCATGGGCCATCGGGACCGCGATCGTGACCGCGGGCGGCACATGAGCAGACACGATCGGGACCGGGATCACATGGGCAAACGCCACCACGACCGCGACCGGTACAGCAAGCGTGACCGTGATCGGCCGCGGGGCGAAGTTCGTGACCGCGACTGATCATCCGCCGGCGTAGCGTCGGCCTGACGCGGCCCGCCCTCCTTCGGGAGGGCGGGTTTTTGTTTGCAAGGGGCGAATAGCGAATGGCGAATAGTGAGTAATGAGGAATAGTTAGCAATGAAGTGGTGAGTAGTGAGGTCGCGCGGGAGTCCCACTCACCACTGAGCGCGCCGTCGAGTGGTACTATGACCATGATCGGCCCCCGAACCCACACATCGAACATTAAAGGGCCGCGCTCCGTTACCGCCGCCCGCGCGGAACTGCGCTCCCGCGCAAGCGTTGACGCCCATGACAAGCCGAGGGGCATCAACGGTAATAAAGTGTGAGGAGAAAGCGATGAGACGAATTCTTTTGGCGACGACAGCCGCAGCGGCGCTTGTGGCGGGCTCGAGTCTCGCCATGGCGCAGACCGGCGGCGGCGCGAACGCAGGCGCCAGCGGCGGCGCCAACGTGCAGCAACACCAGGGCGCTACCAGCGGCAACGCGGGCGTGCACGGTAATGCCGGTACGCAGGGCAACACGCAAAACCAGCGCGGCATGACGCAAAACCGCGGCGGCCAGAACGAGCACATGGGCCAAGCGCGTGAGGAGCGCGGCAACGCCCGCGGCGAGGAACGCAACGAGCGCATGGGTCAGAACCGCGAACAGCGCGGCAACGCCCGAGGCGAGGAGCGTAACGAGCGGATGGGCCAGCGCGACCGCGATCAGCGCATGGGCGCCCGCGACCGTGACCAGCGCATGGGTCAACGCGACCGTGACCAGCGCCTAGGCAGCCGCGATCGCGATCGTGACCGCAGCTTCCGTGAGGGGCGCGGCGACCGTCAGTTCGGCCAGCGTGAGCGGGGCGTCCGCGAGGGCCGCGGTGAGTTTCGTGAGGGTCGTGGCGAATTCCGCGAGGGTCGCGGCACCGTACGCGGTGGCACGACGACGCGGCTATCGTCCGATCAGCGCACGCAGATCCACGAGCGGCTGTTCGCGGAAGGCGGGCGCGGTCATCGACTGGGCCATGCGGACTTCGCGCTGCGTGAGGGCGTGAGAATCCCGCACAGCGTCCATCTCTATCCGCTGCCCGAGGACATCGTGACCTTGGTCCCGGCGTATCGCGACTATGAGTACATCCTCGTGGGCGACAGCATCGTGATCGTCGACCCGGACACCTACGAAATCGTCGCCGTCATCCCGGCGTAACGCCGGCCTGACGCACAGCGATGCGGCCCGCCCTCCTTCGGGAGGGCGGGTTTTTTGTGAGCGAATAGCGAATAGCGAATGGCGAGTAGTGAGTAGTGAGTAGTGAGTAGCAACCCGACGCAGGCTCATTCACCATTCACCATTCACCATTCGCTATTCGCCATTCGCTATTCGCTATTCGCGACTTCGTTACACAATCGTATTGCTCTTGATGTCACGCGGCGCCTGCGTGATCACCTCGGGCTTGGCGCCGATCACCACTGTATCGTCGAGGCGGAAGCCGCCCAGCCCGTAAACGTAAATGCCGGGCTCGACCGAATAGACTTCACCGGCCATGAGCGGCCGCTGGCAAAACGGCATGTCGTCGGGATATTCGTGCCCCTGCACGCCCATGCCGTGGCCGGTGCGGTGGAGAATGAGATCGCCGAAGCCCGCGGCGACGATCACGGCTTGCGCGGCGGCATCGATCGCCGACACCGGATTGCCGGCGACCGCGGCTGCGCTGCCGGCTTCATTCGCCGCGCGCGCCGCTTCGTAAAGCGCGGCCTGCCGGTTCGACGGCGTCCCGACGAAGAACGTGCGCTCGTTCTCGGTCATCATCCCGTTGAGCCGCACGTTGCAAATATTCACGATGCCGTGCCCCTTTTCGATCGTCGCGCCGGTCGGCCGGCCATCGCCATGGGGCGAGGCGGAAGCCGGGCCGCTCAAGGTGAGCGTGCGGATTTCCGCGTTCTCGCCGGGGAAGCGCCGCGCCGCCTCCTCGGAAATCAGCGCGGCCATGGTGAAGTCGAGTTCCTGCAGGCGACGGCCTGGCCGGATGTTTTCGCGGTAGCGCTCCTGGCCCCAATCGGAGAGCGCGCCGGCGTCGCGGTGCACCTTGAGTTCCTCGGCGCATTTGACGAAACGCAGCGCGCGCAGCTGACCAAGACAGGCGACGAGCCGCACGTCGGGCAACAGCACCGGCACCCGCGCCAGCGGGCCAGCGACCGCCTCGACGCCGATGCGGCCGCGCGCCAGCCCGCGCCGGCGCAGGAGATCGGCGAGCGCCTCGGCCCATTGCGCGCGCACCGGCACGCGCTCGGTGAGCCGCGGATGCTCGGCGTAGATGGTCACGTCCTCGACCCACATCAGGCTGCGCTCGGCGACCCCGCGCAGATGATTGGTCGAAAGCTCGTTCATGATGGCGAACGGCGCGCCGTCGAGCGGCACCACGACCACGATCGGCCGCTCCCACGTCTGCACATCGACGTGAAAATTAGTCACCCACTGGAAGAAATCCGCGCCCGTGAAGGCGAGCGCGTCGAGGCCGTTCGCCCGCATCATCTCGGTCATGAGGCTGCGGCGATAGTCGAACGTGGCGCGGGTGAGGAAGGACATTGGGTTCTCCTGTCGGGCGAGCATACTCAGTTTCGTCATGCCCCGCGAAAGCGGGGCATCCAGTAAACACCGGCCACAGTTCTATTTGAAGGCCCTGAGGTTACTGGATCGCCCGCTTTCGCGGGCGATGACGAGTTGAGAGGTCATCTTACGACCGCGCGCGCGATTAGCACGTTGGCGAGCGCGGTCGCGGCGAGGGTGAAGGCGATCAGCACGAAGGCGAGGCTCGCGCCGAACGGCCAGTTGGCCTGGTTGAGGATTTCGGTGGCGAGCGTCGGGCCGATCATCTGAAAGCGCGGCCCGCCGAGCAACAGCGGCGTCGCATAGGCGTTCATGGTGAGGATGAACGAGAGCGCGCCGGCGGCGAGCAGGCCGGGGAGCGCGAGCGGCAGCGTCACCAGCCGCCACGCGGTAAACGGCGTCGCCCCGAGACTCGCGGCGGCTTCGCCGAGCGCCGCGTCGATGCCCTCGATCACGCTCTGCAAGGTGAGCGTGACGAACGGCAGGTTGACCGAGACAATGCCGACGAGCACCGCCCACGGCGTGTACATGAGGGTCGCGGGCGCAAGGCCGACGCCGTCGAGCAGCGTGTTGACGAGCCCCTTCTGGCCGAAGGCGACCATCCAGCCGGCCGCGCGCACGGCGTTGCCGCAGAACAGCGGCACCACCACGAGCACGATCAACACCGCCTTCGTCCGCGGCGCCGCGCGCGCCACCGCGAGCGCCAGCGGGAAGCCGAGCGCGAGGCACGCAACGGTCACCGCCAGCGCCATCAGCACGGTCGTGCGCAGCACGCCGAGGTAATAGCGATCGGACACGAGCTTGACGTAATTCTCGAAGGTGAGCGCATCGACCATGAAGCGGCCGGGTTCGAACCGGTTGAGCGAATAGCGGAACATCAGCACGAGCGGCAGCGCCAACACCGCCAGCACGACGATCGTCGCGGGCGCGAGCATCACGGCGGCGGAGGCGCGGGTCTTGCGCATCGGAGGACGGATGACAGAGGACCGAGGACAGAAACGCGGGCGGCCATATGCTACGCTATGGTGCCCAGGAGAGGAACCGATGGAGGAAGCGCAATGGCTCGCGTGGTGGTGATGTACAAGACGCCGAAGGACCCGGCCGCGTTCGACCAACATTATTTCGCGACCCACGTCGGGATCGCCAAACGGATTCCCGGCCTGCGCAAGTACGAGGTCAGCCAGGGCCCAGTCGCTTCGCCAGCCGGCGCGTCGGGCGTGCATCTCGTCGCTGTCTTGCATTTCGACGACATGGCGGCGGTCGGGCGCGCGTTCTCAAGCGACGAGGGAAAGGCCGCGGTTGCCGACGTGGGGACATTCGCCACCGGCGGCGTCGATATTCTGATGTTCGATCAGCGCGAGGCGTGAAGTCCCTCGGTTGTCATTCCGGGGCGCGCCGAAGGCGCGAGCCCGGAATCCAGGAACACAGTCAGAGAGAATTTGCTTGTTCTGTGTCCATGGATTCCGGGCTCCCTCGCTTCGCTCGGGACCCGGAATGACGAGCGAGGAATCCATTACCCCTTGAACACCTTGTTCCACCATTCCTGCAGGCCGGCGTCGGCTTTCGCCAAATAATCCTGGTCCTGCAGGACGAAGGCGTTCTGCGCTTCCGGCTCGAACATGACGCGCGACGCGAGCGACGGCTCGAGCGTCACGTTGTCGACCGTCGGCGCGTAGCCCATGTGCTTGGCGAAGTCGCCCTGCGCGCGCGGATCGAGCAGCGCGTCGAGCCACGCGTAGGCTTGCTCCTTGTTGCGCGCGTTCTTCGCCATCACCATCCCCGACACGTAGAGCACGATGCCTTCCTTGGGATTGGCCATCTCGATCGGGATGCCGGCGTTCTGCCACATGACGCCGCGCGCCTTCCACATGATGCACATGCCGCACTCCTCGGTCTTGAGCGCCTGCGCCATGGCCTCGTTGGTGGGATAGATTTTCACGCCCCTCTTTTTGAGTTCGAGCAGCTTCTCCTTGCCGGGCTCGTAGTTCGACATGCTGCCGCCGTTGATCATCGCCGCCGACTGGATCGTCCCGATATACTGGATGTCGATGATGCCGACCTTGTCCTGGTTCTCCGGCGCCCACAGGTCGGCGTAGGAGGTCGGCTTGTTCTTGATCAGCTTGGGATTGTAGAGGATGACCTGCCCGGAATAGATGTGCGGCACGGCATAATTGGTGCGCAGCGGCGCGATGATGTGCTTTGAGTTGGGTATCTTGGAAAAATCGAGGTCCTCGACCGCGCCGTTCTTCCACATCTCGTAGCAGCCGGCGGCGTTGAGCGCGGCGATGTCCATGGAGCCGCGCGGCAGCCGCCGCTCGGCCATCAGCTTGTTCCGGCGGGCAGGATCGCCACCGGTGTCGTAGATCACCGCGATGCCTGACGGCTTCATCACCTGCTCGGCGACATGCGCCTGCAGCAGGTTCTCATAATCGCCGCCCCAGGTGCCGACCACGACCTGGCCGCCCGCGGCAGCCGCCTCGTGCACGCCCGGCGCGAGCACGGTCGTGGCGAGCGCGGCGCCGCTCAGGCGGGCAAAATCGCGGCGGGTGAGGTGGCGTTTCATCGGCAGTCTCCCAAAAATTGGCGCTCTGCATCGCCTCGACGGGAAGCATAGGCCATACTGTCGGCGCGGCACTAGAGCCTTGGAATTTGCGCGATGGGCGAGGGCTTTCGGCTGAGTTTCAGCACTTACATGACGCCGTGGACCCAGGACTGCATGTTCTTCGTCGCGGTCACGCTGTCGGAGGCGGGCATCGCCGTTGCGCCGGATCCGAAGAAGCGCGGCTTCGGCATGGAGGAGCAATGGTTCGCGCCGTGGAGCGACGTGGTGTCGTTTCAGCACGTGCGGCCGCCCGAGCCGATCGTGCGCATCGAATTTCCTACCTCCGAAGGCCAGACGGCGATCCGCGACATCCGCGTGCCGGACGTTGCCGAGGGGCCGTTCGCCGGCTGCCCCGGCCCGCAACTCGTCGAGGCGATGCTGCTCGCCTATCAGGAGCACCGCCGCGCGCCGGCGGTGGACGACGTGAGGCGGAAGGTGGCGGAGCTGCGCGGTTAATCCCTCCCCCGCAGGGGGAGGGTGGCGACGCCCGCAAAGCGGGCGGCGCCGGGTGGGGGAGGCTCCGTGCGCTGTGACGTAATTGTTTCTTCGTAGCAAAACCCCACCCGGCCGCGCGCAAGGGCGCGCGGCCACCCTCCCCGCTACGCGGGGAGGGATGAAGAAGAAACAATTCCCACCGCCGCGTCGGGATCAATCATCGCCGTCACTTGCTGCCCGACGGTCCAATCAGCGGCGGCATTGCCCGCGGCGACTTGCGCCTCCAGCGTCTCGCCGGTTGCCAAGCGCAGGTCGAGGTCGAAGGCGGAGCCCTGAAACACGGCCGCTTCGATCACCGCCGCAAAACAATTGACTCCGCTCGCGCGGCCAGGATGCACCGCGATGTTCTCCGGCCGTATCAGCAACGTGTCGGCGCCGAGATCGATGCGCGCACAGATAATCGCAAGCCCGCCGCGGGTGACGAAGCTTCGTCCGTCCGCGCCGGGCGCCCCGGCGAGGAAATTGCCCCGGCCGATGAAGCCGGCGACGAAGCGGTTAGCGGGATGGCGGTAGAGCGCCTGCGGCGTGCCGATCTGCTGCACGCGGCCGTGGTTCATCACCACCAGGCGGTCGCCGATGCTCATGGCTTCGTCCTGGTCGTGGGTCACCATCACGGTGGTGATGCCGGAGAGCTGCTGCAAGCGCCGCAGCTCCGCGCGCACGTCGCGGCGCAGCTTGGCGTCGAGGTTCGAGAGCGGCTCGTCGAGCAGCAGCACGTCGGGCGCAATCACCAGCGCACGCGCGATCGCGACCCGCTGCTGCTGGCCGCCGGAAAGCTGGCGCGGCATGCGCGTCTCGAAGCCTTCGAGCTTGACGAGCGCTAGCGCGCGCGCGACGCGCTCGGCAATCTCGCGCTCCGGCCGGCGCCGTCGGCGCAGCCCGAAGGCGACGTTCTCGGCGACGGTGAGATGAGGAAACAGCGCGTAATTCTGGAACACGAAGCCGACGTTGCGCCGGTAGGGCGGGTCGTGGGTCACGTCGCGGGCGCCGATGCGCACCGCGCCGGCGCTTGCCTCGATGAAGCCGGCGATCATCCGCAAGGTCGTGGTCTTGCCGCAGCCGGAGGGGCCGAGCAGCACGACGAACTCCCCGTCGGCGACGTCGAGCGACAGATCATCGACCGCCAGCACCTCGGCGAATTTTTTGCTGATGTTGCTCAGATGCAGCGCGGCCATGGTCAGACCGCTCTCGTCATTGCGAGGAGGCCGAAGGCCGACGAAGCAATCCAGCAAGTAACAGCGAATAGTGAGTAGCGAATAGCGAATAGGGGAAAAGGAAGGGCGCGGCGGATCTTACTATTCGCTATTCGCCATTCGCTATTCGCTATTTTGCGCTGGATTGCTTCGTCGCTTC
Organism: Hyphomicrobiales bacterium; assembly: GCA_019243195.1. Classification (GTDB taxonomy): domain Bacteria; phylum Pseudomonadota; class Alphaproteobacteria; order Rhizobiales; family Xanthobacteraceae; genus AP-16. The sequence continues at coordinate 3,909 of JAFAUQ010000256.1, read as the reverse complement.
GCTCCTCGCAATGACGAGTCACATCACACCGCCTTGGCGAGGCTGACGAAGCGGTCGGTGATCAGCAGCGCCGCCGCCACCAGGGCGATCTGCAATGCCGAGACCGCGGCGACCGTTGGGTCCACCTTCCATTCGAGATACTGCAGGACCGCGATCGGCAGCGTGGTCTGGCCCGGCTGCACCAAAAACAGCGACACCTCGATGTTGCCGAAGCTCACGACAAAGCTGAACAGCGCGGCGGCGACGACACCCGGCCAGATCAGCGGCAAGGTCACCTTGAGCGCGGTGACGAGCGGCGTCGCGCCGAGCGAGAGCGCCGCGTCCTCGATCGACGGATCGACGCCGGCGAGGTTGGCGGTCAACAGCCGCAGCGACCACGGGATCGTCAGCAGCACGTGGCCGGCGGCAAAGCCGAACACCGTGCCGGTGACCGGGAGACCGGTCTCGACCTCGAACTCGATGAGCGCAAGATAAAGCCCGGCGCCGACGACGAGCGCCGGGACGATCAGCGGCGACATCAGCGCATGCAGGATCGCCGCGCGGCCCGGCAGTTCGCCGCGCGTGAGCGCGAAGGCGGCCGGCAACGTGACCAGCAGGCCCGCGGCGGTCGCGGCGAGCGCGACGAGCGCCGAGAGCTGGAAGCCGGTGACGAACTGATGCTGCTCGGCGAGCGCGCCATACCAGCGCAGCGAATAGCCTTCGGGCGGCAGCGAGAGGATTTCGTTTCTAAAGAACGACAGCCACACCACCAGCACCAGCGGCGCCAGGATGAGCGTGAGCGAAACGGCGACGGCGCCGGCGAACGCGAGCCGCCGCAGCCGCTCGCTCAAGCCGCGCCCGCGCACCATCGCTTATGACGCGAGCCGGTTCTTGTAGAACCGCCCGCCCTTCATGATGGCGGAGAGATGGCGCCCCTCATCCTGGAACAAATTCAGATCGGCGAGCGGATCGCCGTCGACCACGATGAGGTCGGCGAACGCGCCGGGCACGAGTTCGCCCAGCTCGCCGGCGCGCTGGAGGATTTCCGCGTTGACGATGGTGGCCGAATGGATGATCTCCGCCGGCTTCATCAGCTCGGCGCGGATGAGAAACTCGCGGCACTGGTCGTTCTGCAGCTGGCCGAGCAGGTCGGTGCCGAAGCCGATCTTTACGCCCGCATTGCGCGCAAGCTCGACCGAGCGCAGCCCGGCGGCGAGCACGACCTCGTTCTTCTGCAAACTATATTCGGAGAGGCCGTAGTCGCGCCCGCGCCGGCGCATGGAGTCGTAGGCGATCAATGTCGGCACCAGGAACGCACCCTTGCGTGCCATGGTGGCGGCGGTCGGCTCGTCGATCAGGTTGCCGTGCTCGATGGTGCGTACGCCGGCGGAAACCGCGCGCATCACCGCCTGCGAGGAATAAGCGTGCGCGGCGACGTATTTGCCCCAGTTGGTCGCCTCTTCGACCGCCGCCTGGATTTCGTCCATGCGGTACTGCAGGCTTTCGAGCGGATCGGCCTGCGAGGCGACGCCGCCCGACACCATGATCTTGATGAAGTCGGCGCCCTTGCGCAGCTCGTCGCGCGTCGCCTTGATCACTTCGGGAACGCCGTCGGCAATGCGCGCCGTGTAGGCGAGGCCGGAACAGCAGTCGCAGCCGAGCGCGCGCTGGGTGCGCTTGCGGAAATCGCCGTGCCCGCCGGTCTGGCTGAGCGCCTGGCCGGAGATGAAGAGGCGCGGCGCCTCGATCAGCCCCTGCTCGACCGCGGATTTGATGCCGAAGTCGCCGCCGGCGGTGTCGCGCACGCTGGTGAAGCCGCGCATGAGCGAAGCCTTGAGCGCGAGCGAACCGTTGATCGCAAGCAACGTGAGCGGCACCGTGTCGAGCGCGCCGATGTTGACCTCGTTGAGGAACACGTGGAGGTGCGCGTCGATCAGCCCGGGCATCAACGTGCGGCCGGCCAGCGCGACGGGGGTCGCGGCCGTGGATTTGATCGGCCGGTCGGAGATTTCCTTGACGCGCTCGCCTTCGATCAGGACCTCGACGCCGTCCAGAAGCTCGCCGCGGCGCGGATCGAGGAAACGTCCGCCGGAGAAAAGGAAGGAGGACATGGGAGAGGGCCTTCGGGGCGGGAGAGAACGAGAGCGCTCTTGCTAACTGGATTTAGTAGAGCCGTCGAGCGTGTCCCGCGCGGTAAGCCGCGAATGAAGCGCAACGGTCATTCCGGGTCCCGAGCGAAGCGAGGGAGCCCGGAACCCATGAACACGGACCAAGCCTATTTTCTATCTGGCCGGTGTTCATGGGTTCCGGGCTCGCGCCTTCGGCGCGCCCCGGAATGACGGCCGCGCGAAGGCAGGCGTCTACTGCTGCGGGACGGGCGTCGGGGTGCGGGCGTTGGCGAGGCTCGGGTTGTCGAGCGCCAGCATCGCCAGATAGGGATCGACCAGGCCCCAGCCGAAGTCGTCGTCGCGGCCGCGCGTGCCCAAATCCTTCGCGGTCGATTGCAGCGCGCGTCGGATCGCATCGGGATCGGCGTCGGGTTTGCGCTCCAGCATCAGCGCGATCACCCCGCTCACCTCGGCGGCGGCAACCGAGGTGCCGGTCGTGAGCTGATATTGCGCGTTCGGCGCCGGCACCAGCACATCGACGCCGGGCGCGGCCACGGAAATATGCGTGCCGCGGTTGGCCTGCGGCAGCAGCGCGTCGTTCACGTCGGTCGCGGTCACCGCGATCACGTCGGGATCGGCGGCGGGAAACAGCGGCTCGGAGTTGGGCCCGGCATTGCCGGCGGCCGCCACCAGCACGATGCCTTTCTCATAGGCCTTCTTGAGCGCCAGCTGCACCAACGGATCGCGCGGGCCGGCGAAGCTCATGTTGATGACTTTCGCACCCTTGGCGATCGCCCAGTCGATGCCTTTGAGAATCTGCTCGGTGGTGCCGTAGGCGCTGTCGGTATCGGTGCCGAAGGCGTTGACGGCGAGGATGCGTGCGTTGGGCGCGACGCCGATGAGGCGGCGGTGCGAGGCCATGGCGCCGGCCATGCCGGTGCCGTGCGGCTGCGGCTTGAACTCCTGGCCGATCGGCTCGAGACGGTCGGCGATCGCGCCGGCGAGATCGGGATGGCGCTGATCGACCTCGGAATCGATCATGGCGACGAGCACGCCCTTGCCGGTCGCGACGCGATGCACGTCCGGCAGGCGCCACTTGGCGAGGATGTACTGATAGCCCTGGGTCGCGACGCTGCGACGCGTGGCGTTGAGGTCCTGCTGCAGGTGGAAGACGTAGTTGGGCTGCGCTGTCGCCGTGATCTTCTCCGCCTCCATCGCGCGGATGACGTCGGAAACCGAGCGGCCGTCGTTGATGCGGAAGCGATAGAGGCCGCGGCCGACGAGATCGAAGCGCTGATAGCCGAGCTGGGTGAGTCCTAGCCGCGTGGCGACACCCTGCACGGTCTCGGGCGACACGTCGGCAGGGATGTGCAGCACCATCTCGTTCTGGATGAAGCGATGCTCGCCCGCGGGCGGCACACCGGTGAAGCCGCGCTGGTAGGGCAGCGGCGCATTGCGCCAGTGACTGGCGGCGGCGCGCGCTGAGCCGCGGCCGAATTGCCCCGCCCCGCGGCCGAATTGTCCTGGGCCGCCGTGCATGGCGGCGCGGTGACCGAGCATGGCGCGCCCGCTGCCGGCACCGCCGGTGAAGCGCGAGGCGCCGCCGCGGTTGCCAAATTGCGCGCCGCCCGGCTGGCCACCCTGCCCGCCGAAGCCCGGCCGGCCGGTGAAGCCGGGGCCCATGCGGCCGGCGCCGTAGCGATACATGCCACCGGCGCCGCGATAGCCCATCGCGCCGCGGTAGCCACCGCCGCCGCGGTAGCCCATCGCGCCGTGGTAGCCACCGCCGCCGCGATAGTTCATCGCGCCGCCACCGCGCCGC
>JAFAUQ010000119.1 GCA_019243195.1 Hyphomicrobiales bacterium | reverse complement strand
CATCATCACCGGCATCGCCCGCATCGAGGGCCGCGAGTGCGTCGTTGTGTGCAACGACTCCACCATCAAGGGCGGCACTTACTATCCGATGACGGTGAAGAAACACCTGCGCGCTCAGGAGATCGCGCGGGAGAACCGGCTGCCGTGCATTTATCTGGTGGATTCCGGCGGCGCCAATCTGCCTCACTGGACCGAGGTGTTTCCCGACCGCGAGCATTTCGGCCGCATCTTCTACAACCAGGCGACGCTCTCCGCGCTCGGTATCCCGCAGATCGCGTCCGTCATGGGCTCGTGCACGGCGGGCGGAGCCTATGTGCCGGCCATGTCGGACGAAACCATCATCGTGCGGCATCAGGGCACGATCTTTCTCGGCGGGCCGCCGCTGGTGAAAGCCGCGACCGGCGAGGTGGTCTCGGCCGAAGATCTCGGCGGCGCCGACGTGCATGCGCGCAAATCCGGCGTCGCCGATCACTATGCGGCGGACGATCACCACGCGCTCGCCATCTGCCGGCGCATCGTTGCGAGCTTCGGCAAGCCGCGCCGCGCGGACGTGGCGCTCGTCGGCGCGCGCGAGCCGGCCTATGATCCGGCGGAACTCGACGGCATCGTGCCGGTCGATCTCAAGAAACAATACGACGTGCGCGACGTGATCGCGCGGCTGGTCGATGCCTCCGAGTTCGACGAGTTCAAGAAACTTTACGGCACCACCCTGGTGACCGGCTTCGCCCATATCCACGGCATCCCGGTCGGCATCCTTGCCAACAACGGCATTCTCTATTCCGAGAGCGCGCTCAAGGCGGCGCACTTCATCGAACTGGCGTGCCAGCGGTTCATCCCGTTGCTGTTCATCCAGAATATCTCCGGCTTCATGGTCGGGCGCGATTACGAAGCCGGCGGCATCGCCAAGGACGGCGCAAAGATGGTGACCGCGGTCGCTTGCGCGCAGGTGCCGAAAGTGACGCTGATCATCGGCGGCTCCTATGGGGCCGGCAACTACGGCATGTGCGGGCGCGCCTACGGCCCGCGCTTTTTATTCACTTGGCCGAACGCGCGCATTTCGGTGATGGGCGGCGAGCAGGCAGCATCCGTGCTCGCCACCGTGCGGCGCGACAATATCGAGGCGGCTGGCAAGACCTGGAGCACCGAGGAGGAGGAGACGTTCAAACAGCCGATCCGCGACAACTACGAACGCGAAGGCAATCCTTATTATGCGACCGCGCGGCTGTGGGATGACGGCATCATCGCACCGCAGGAGACCCGGCGCGTGCTCGCACTCGCCTTCTCGGCGGCGCTCAACGCGCCGATCGCCGAGACGAAGTTCGGCGTCTTCCGGATGTAAACTTCGCAGTAACACCAATCCCAACTCGGCATTGGGGCCGCGACCGCTGCATCGTCTTTACGTCGTCAACAAGGCTTCCCATACTCCCGGTTGTCCATGATGGGCCAGGGAGGGGAACATGCTGGATTTACGGAATTTGACGAGGCGCGCGGCCATGCGCGCCTTCGGGCTGGCGTGCCTGTTGCTGGGGATGACCGGCGTGCTCGCCGCGCAGCAGCAGCAGCAAGATTGCAACGTGTTCGTCGGTTGGTGGGAATCGCCAGACCTGAAACCGATCTTCACGCCTGATCCGACGCCACAAAAAGAGGACTGCGATTTTCAGATCTGGTCATGGACCACGTTCGCCCATTGGGTTCAGAAAGATAAGACCGGTCAGCCGGCATTCCTGCAATTGCCGACCTACGGCGATCTCGTCTCGGGAAATCCCGCTCGCATGGCGGTCGGGCCGCGCGTCTTGATCCTCAGGCCGCGCAACGAGAAGGCGAAGTCGACGAGCTCGGTCCACCAGCCCTCAGGCGGCGTGCTGGTCGATCAAAACGGCCGGGCGGTGTACTACGCGACTCACATGGACCCGATCTATTTCGCCTTCACGCAAAAGTATTTCGGACCGAATAACTACAAGAAGGCCTCACCGACGTTGACATATCCGCTCAATGCGACTGTGTTCAAAACCTCCTGGCGCATCGTCCAGGCAAACGAGGACACGAGCAAGGTCTTTACCACCAAGGCTGCCATCGATCTCCTCGAGAGCGACGGCAATGGCGGCGTCAAGCTGAGCGGAAAGATCCAGTCCGACGTCACCGTCGCGCTCGTCGGCATGCACGTCGTCGGCGTGGTCAAGGGTCACCCGGAGTTTGCCTGGGCCACCTTCGAGCAGATCGACAACGCGCCGGATTTGCCCGCCGGCATGAACCCGAGGTCGCCCGATCCGGTCAATACGAACAGCTTTACCTTCTACAAGGGCGGGACGCCGGCCAATGCCAGCAACGTTTTGTCGACCAATCTGACGATCGATCCGAACACCCAGGTGATCTCGCCCATCACCAACGTGTTCCGCCAGTTCGAATACGGCGGCGCGTCGGCGATCCGCGTCGCTGATATCGTTTCTATGAACCAGCACTCCCGATCCGAGATCACGGCGCGGAAAGGCGAGAAAGTCGACACGGTCTTTGCGCACTATCGCCTGATCGGCACGGCGTGGATGCTGGCGAACACGCTCAAGCCCGGAGACGGCAACATGGCCTCCGAGGCGATCGGATCGATCGATCTGGCCAATGCGACGCTCGAAACCTTCGTGCAGGGGGCCGGCAACAACTGCTTCGGTTGTCATGACACCAGCGGCGGCAGCGGCTATCCGGGCAAGGACATCAATCAGAGCCACATCATCCTCAGTAAGCTGCCACCGGACCCAAGATTGCTGGAGGCGAGATAAGCGCGGGCGCGCTAGTGCCGCGAACCCGAAGTTCGCACCACGAGTGCCGCGAGGCCGATGGCGAACTTCGGGTTCAACAGGGCAATAGACTCATAGGTTAGTCCCGCGAACCCGAAGTTCGCGTTGGCTCTTTCGGTCATCCGGTTCGCGTCAGCCGGTTCCAGCCGACGCGCACGCTGTCCGCGAACGCGTGCCAGTTATGGTCGACCACGTCCCAATTCACCATGGGCCGGCGCTCGACCGTCGTAGCCTGGCCGGTGGTCGCCGGGCCGGTGTTCACGGCGTCGATCACGTAAGCGGACGCGATGGTGAGAAACACCCCGATGATGATCCCGAGGAAGACCCGCATGTTGCTCTCCATGAATGTCGGCGAATGAACGCGCGAGCAACCGGTCGCGTTCCGCCAATTAACCCTACACCATAATACCGCCAAAGCCTCTGAGACAATCCGCGCAGTGCCTGTTATAGTATTGATATGAAATAAAATGCTGCGCATGCGCCGTCGCGGGGACTTGGGCGGCGCACGCTTTGCTTCGACGCGAAAGGAGAGCGACTGTGGCGGGTCACAAGTACACGGTCGGCGAGACGGTGCAGTATACTGCAGGGGCTTACAGCCGAACGCGCACGAGCGGAAGCTTCCAGGTGGTCAAGTTGCTGCCGTCGGAAGGGGACGAGAATCTCTACCGGATCAAGAGCGAAGGCGAGCCCTACGAGCGCGTCGCCAAGGAAAGCCAGCTCGACCGGCCACAGTAGATTTCCACTGACCTAGTGCCGCGAACCCGAAGGTTCGCACTACGCTTGCCGCTAGTCCGATTGCGAACTTCGGGTTCAAAGCGGCACTAGAATCATAACGTTGCTAGTGTCCTTCGATTCCGAAGTTCGCTTCCTAGCGTGCCGCAAACCCAGGCGAACTTCGGAATCGGGACACTGGCCCGTCCCGTCATTCCGGCTTTATGCCCGCGAACGCGACGACCTTCGCCCATTTATCCGTTTCCGTGGCTATGTAGGCGCCGAACTCGGCGGGCGAGGCCTTCGGCAGGACGGTGCCGCCGAGATCGGCGAGCCGCGCCTTGATCTGCGGATCGGCAACCGCGTCGTCGATCTCCTTGCTCAGTTTCTCGACGATCGCGGGCGGCGTCCCGCGCGGCGCGCCGAAGCCGATCCAGCCCGCCGCCTGATAGCCGGGCAGGAAGTCGCTCACCGGCGGCACGTCGGGCAGCACGTCGAGGCGCGTGGTCGTGGTCACGCCGAGCGGGCGCAGCCGGCCGGCCTTCACGTGCGGCAGCGAGGACGGGGTCACGTCGAACATCAGCTGCACCTGCCCGGCGAGGAGATCGACCAGCGCGGGGGTCGAGCCGCGATAGGGCACGTGCACCATGTCGAGGCCAGCCATCATCTTGAATAATTCGCCGGCGACATGCTGCGGCCCGCCGATGCCGGCGGACGCCATGCTGATCTTGCCGGGGTTTTGTTTGGCGTAGGCGATGAACTCGGGCACGGTTTTGGCCGGCACCGCCGGATTGACCTCCATGATCAGCGGCACAAGCGAGACGCCGGCGATCGGCGCGATGTCGCGAATGAACTCGAAGTTGAGCTTGTAGAGCGACGCGCTGATCGCATTCTGCGAATTGACGAGGAGGAGCGTGTAGCCGTCGGCATTCGCGCGCACGGCCGCTTCGGTCGCAATGTTGCCGCCGGCGCCGGGGCGGTCCTCGACCGCGAATTGCTGGCCGAGCCGTTCCGAGAGCCGCTGGCTGATCAGCCGGGCGATGATGTCGGATGAACTGCCGGCCGCCTGGCCCACGAGCACGCGTACCGGCCGCGCCGGGTAGTCCTCGGCGCTCGCGCGTCGCGCCATGAAGGGCAGGGCGGCGACCCCTGCGACGCCGCGCAGGAACTTGCGGCGCGCGAGTGAAGGTGCCCGATGGGCACGGATAATTTCCATCGATTTGCTCCCTAAGAAGGTCCATCCGTCTGCGCGGATCGTTGGGGGCGTTCTTGCATGCGCCACAATGGCAAGGCAATGCGGCGCCGGGTACGCGCAGGGGTGGTCCCGATAGCGGCTCTGCGGCATACTTCGTTGAGACCGAACAGGCGGCGGTGGGCCATGCTCGACAAGTTCTCCCTTTCCGGCCTCGACCCCTACATGCCGTTGACCGTGCCGCTGTGGGCGGTGGGCGCGGCGGCCGTGGTGCTGCTGCTGTTGCTTTTGGTCGCCTTGTTCCGCGGCGGTCTTGGAGCCGTGATCCGCATCGCCTTTCTGGTGCTGGCCGTTGCCGCCGCGTGGGTGTTGTTCAATTGGATGCAGGAGCGGGATCGGATCGAGGCGCGGCGCGCCCTCAATACGCGCCTCGACGAACTCGCCGCGCGGGTGCTCGCGCCAAATTCCGTGTTCGGCTGCCTTGAACCCGGGCTCGGCGATGCGGTCGACAGCGCGTGCGAGAAGGAACTCTTTGCTGGTCCGGAGACGGTCGGCGCCGCGACGGCGCTCGTAGCGGCGCGCTGGTCTCTGCTCGGCCGCGCAGTCGATTATGCCAAGCGGGATCCGAGTTACGACGTGCGGCTTAATGGCTTGCGCCGGAGCCTGCAGGCCGATCGTTACGGCTTCCTTGCCCAGGTGTTGGTCACCCGTGAGGGCTGCACGGTCACCCGCTGCGAGGGGCTCGACCGACTTTCCGACCCGACGCGTGTGCGCGCCAATCTCGCCGAGCGCACGTTCGAAAATCTGGTCGCGCGCAACGCGGTCGCCTGGGCGAACCGTACCCACCCGCCGGTAGCCGCGACAACCATCGCGCCGGGCGCGAACGTCAGCTTCCCGTCGGCCGCGTCGATCCCGCCGGTGAGCATCATGGGCACCGAGCCCGGCGCCGCTGCACCTGCGGCCGCAGCTCCCACCCCGCCGCGCCGGCCGGCGGCCCAGCCCAAGGCCGCACCGCGGCCAGCCGTTGCGCGCCCCGCGCCGATCTCACCACGGGCAACCGGTACGACCGCCGAGCCCGCATCCGATCAGTAACAGTGTTTTCCTCGGTTCTGATCGCGAACCGCGGCGAAATCGCCGCGCGCATCGCGCGTACCGCGAAGCGCCTCGGGCTGCGCACGATCGCGGTTTATTCCGAAGCCGATGCCGGCGCGCTCCACGTGCGGCTCGCCGATGAAGCGCACCTCATCGGTCCGGCGCCGGCGGCCCACAGCTATTTGTCAGCCGAGCGGCTCATTGATGTGGCCAAACGCACCGGCGCCGAGTGCGTTCACCCCGGCTATGGATTCCTCGCGGAAAACCCGGAGTTTGCCGAAGCCTGCGCGGCTGCCGGGATCGTCTTCGTCGGTCCGCCGCCGGCCGCGATCCGCGCCATGGGGCTCAAGGATGCTGCCAAAGCCCTGATGGAAAAAGCCGGCGTACCGGTCGTGCCGGGTTATCACGGCACGCGCCAGGAGCCGAAGTTCCTCAAAGAAAAAGCCTACGAGATCGGCTACCCGGTGCTGATCAAGGCGGTGGCGGGCGGCGGCGGCAAGGGTATGCGCCGCGTCGACAAGCACGCCGATTTCGAAGCCGGGCTCGCGGGCGCGATGCGTGAAGCAAAATCCGCCTTCGGCGACGACCGCGTGCTGGTGGAGAAATACGTCGCTTCGCCGCGCCACATCGAAATCCAGGTCTTCGGCGACAGCCGCGGCAACGTCATTCATCTAAACGAGCGCGACTGCTCGCTGCAACGTCGGCATCAGAAGGTGATCGAGGAGGCGCCGGCACCGGGCATGATCGCCGCGATGCGCTCGGCGATGGGGGAAGCCGCGGTCGCGGCCGCCAAGGCGGTCGGCTACGTGGGCGCGGGCACGGTCGAGTTCATCGCCGAGGCGAGCAAGGGGCTTCTCCCCGACCGCTTCTGGTTCATGGAAATGAACACGCGGCTCCAGGTCGAGCATCCAGTGACCGAGGCCATCACCGGGCTCGATTTGGTCGAGTGGCAGTTCCGCGTCGCGGCAGGCGAACCGCTGCCGCTTGCACAACGCGCGGTACGGATCACAGGCCACGCGATCGAAGCGCGGCTTTATGCCGAGGATCCGGAGAAAGGATTCCTGCCCTCGACCGGTCGTCTCGTCGCGCTCGAATTTCCTACAGGCGAGGGCATTCGCATCGATACCGGCGTGACCGCCGGAAGCGAGGTGACACCTTATTACGATCCGATGATCGCGAAGGTGATCGCCCATGGCAAAGATCGCACGCAGGCGCTCGACCGCCTGGGCGCGGCGCTCGCGCGCACGCGGGTCGCAGGTCCGCGCACGAATCTCGCATTCGTCGCCGGGTTGGTGAAGAGCGAGGGTTTTCGCGCCGAGGCGTTCGACACCGGTTTCATCGACCAGAATCTCGCGTCGCTCGGCGCGGTGCCGCGCGCCTTTGACCGCGCCGCCGCCGCCTTCGGCGTCGCCCATCTTCTGGCCCGCGAGCAGGCGCGCATCGCCGCGCGTTCGTTCTCGGATGGCATGTCCCCGTGGGATGCGACCGACGGGTTCCAGCTGGCGGGCAACCGCGACGCCGCGCTGCCGGTCCTGGTCGATGGGGAAAACGTGAGCGCGGCCTTGAGCTATGGCTCGAACGGCGCCAGGGTCACGGTGGGCGGCGAGGGTGCGGCGGCCGACGCGCAGGCGATCGAGGCGGGCAACGCGGTCTACGTCCTGCGCGGTGGGCGGCAGACCGTCGTGCGGCTCCGCGATTTCGAGGAGTTCGACGTCGATCACCTCGATACCGGCGGGCTCATCGTCGCGCCGATGCATGGGAAGGTGTTGGCGATCCTGGTGGAAAAAGGCGGCGCCGTTTCGAAGGGGCAGCGCGTTGCACTGATTGAGGCAATGAAGATGGAGCATGCCTTGACCGCGCCGATTGCCGGTACGGTTACGGAGATCGCGGCGGTGGCCGGCAGCCAAATCGCCGAAGGTGCGAAGGTGATGGTGATCGAAGGAACGGATTAGCACGGGAATGGCCTTGCATCTCATCAAGCTGTGCGTGGGCTGCGACTCGGTCAGAGAGCTGCGTGACTGGATTCGCGAGAAGCTCGCGGAGAAGAAGAAGCGCCGGCAACCGCTCGAGCGTTTCCACACCACCCGCATGGTGCCCAAGCGCGCCGACGAGCTGTGCGACGGCGGCTCGCTGTTCTGGGTGATCCGCGGCGAAATCCTGTGCCGCGAGCGCATCCTCGCCGTGCGCCCGTTCGTGGATAAGGACGGCATCGGTCGCTGTAGAATCGTGCTCGACGGCAAGCCCAAGCTCACCGAGCCGCGTCCCTATCGGGCGTTCCAGGGCTGGCGCTATCTCGCCGTCAATGACGCGCCCAGGGATCTCGACCGCGCGGCGCCGGGTGCCGCCAAAATGCCCGAGGACCTGCGCCGCGAGCTGCGTGGGCTCGGGCTGCTGTAGAGACCGTCATGGCCGGGTTTGTCCCGGCCATCCACGTCTTTCTTTGCTTTCGGACCAAAGACGTGGATGCCCGGCACAAGGCCGGACATGACGACGGAGAGTTACGGCACCGCCACATTATCGATGAGACGCGTCTGCCGCCGGCGCGCCAGCCGTACCAGCGCGAGATGGCCCGCGTGCAGGGCGCCCATGGTCGGCACCAGCGCGATCCTCTGGCCGCCGGCGCGCCAGCGCGCCACAGTGCGGCGCAACCCGGCGAGCTGGCGCACCACCCCCCGGCCGCCGTGTCGTCTATGCCATTTGTAGGGTTCCATAAATCGTTGCGCGGGCAAACCCTAACAAAGGCGTTAATCGGTGACCAATGTGGCCAAACAAATAAATCGAGTCGTCTGCGTCAAATCGTCTTGACGGGAAGCGGAGTCGATATTGAAATGATTCCTAGTCGGGGATTGCGTAGATGCTGCTCCAGGCGCCGGTTGCGGTCTCGAATTCGGCACATGTGATCGTGCTGGGAAACGAGAAGGGCGGCTCGGGCAAATCGACGACGGCGATGCACGTCGCCGTGGCGCTGCTCAAGGCCGGTCAGCGCGTCGCCACAATCGATCTCGACAGCCGCCAGAAGACGCTCACGAAATACGTGGAGAACCGCCGCGCCTGGGCGCGGCGCGCGCGCATCGAGCTTGAGCTGCCGACCCATTACCACGTGCGGCGCGGCGAGGGTGTGCGCCTCGACGAAAACGAGACCGTGGAATTCGCCGGCTTCGCCGAAGCCGTGACGGCGGCCGAGCACAGCCACGATTTCGTCGTCATCGATACGCCGGCGACCGACAGCTACCTGATGCGGCTCGCCCATTCCATGGCCGACACCCTGGTGACGCCGCTCAACGACAGTTTCGTCGATTTCGACGTGCTCGGCTCGGTCGATCCGGCGACCTTCGGCGTGGTGGGCGAGAGCCACTATGCCGAAATGGTGCGCCACGCCCGGCGCCAGCGCCGCATCGTCGACGGTTCTCTCACCGATTGGGTGGTGGTGCGCAACCGCCTGTCCATTCTCGGTTCGCGCAACAAGCGCGCGATCGCCGAAAGCCTCAACGAACTGGGGCTGCGGCTCGGCTTCCGCGCGGTCGATGGTTTTGCCGAACGCCTCGTCTATCGCGAAATGTTTCCGCGCGGGCTGAGCGCGCTCGACAATCTCGACAAGGAGACGCTCGGCAGGCGCCCGAGCATGGCGCACGTCACCGCGCTCCAGGAAGTGAGGACGCTCATCGATTGCCTCAAGCTTCCCCTCGACGAGCGCGGCCGGCGCCGCGCCGCGGCCCGCGCCGAATGGGTGGCTGCGATCGAAAAGCCGCTCGAATTGGAGGACCTTGTCGCCGACTAACCGGCCATTGCATCGGGCGCGGACCACGGCCACTTGATATACTAGTGCCGCGGACCCGAAGTTCGCACTACATTGCCGCGAGTCCGATTGCGAACTTCGGGTTCAAAGCGGCACTAGAATCATAGGCTTGCTAGTGTCCTTCGATTCCGAAGTTCGCATCGGAGCGTGCTGCAAACTCGGGCGAACTTCGGAATCGGGACACTAGCCCGAAACAACGCGGCGCCGCCCGCATCATGGCGAAGGATCGCGACAGCACTCCCGCTCCGGCGCAAGGCGCCGGCAAGCCCGCCGCCTCATCGTCGCGGCCGGAGATCGATGCCTTTGTCGCTCGCGCGCGCACGCTCGCGCCCAGCCTCGAAGCCGGCCAGCGCGGACGGCTGATCTTCGCCCTCGACGCCACCATGAGCCGGCAGCCGACCTGGGATGCCGCCTGCCAGCTGCAGGGTGAAATGTTCCGGGAAGCGGCGGCGATCGGGGGCCTGGAAGTGCAACTCGTTTACTACCGCGGCTTCAATGAATGCCGCGCATCCGGTTGGATCGCCGACGGCACGCGCCTCGCCTCCCTCATGAGCGGGATTTCCTGCCGCGGCGGCCGCACGCAGATCGGCAAAATTTTCGCTCACGCGCGCCGCGAGACGGAGAAGATGAAGGCGCAGGCGCTGGTGTTCGTCGGCGACGCCATGGAGGAGCAGGTCGACCACCTGTGTGCCGCCGCCGGCGAGCTCGGATTGCGCGGCGTTCCTGCCTTCATGTTCCAGGAGGGCCACGATCCGGCGGTCGAGCAGGCGTTCCGCGAGATTGCGCGGCTCACGCGCGGGGCCTATTGCCGCTTCGACGTCGGCGCGGCACATCAGCTGCGCGAGTTGCTGCGGGCCGCCGCGGCCTATGCGGCTGGCGGCATGCGCGCGCTCAACGACCTTTCCCGCCGCGGTGCCGGCGCCCAGGCGCTGCTGCGGCAGATGAGTTAGGAGTTCTCTCTTCTATGCCGACTCTGCTTCTCGGCGTTTTGGTGCTGCTGCTCATCCTGTGGGCGATGAACGCGTTCGCGCGCGCCGACCCGCGCACGGTGGTGCGCTTCGCCAAGGTTTCCGGCGGCACTGTTGCCCTCGCCGGCGCCGCGACGCTCGCGGTCACCGGCCGCATCGCGCTCGCCGTGCCGCTCGGGATTGCCGGGCTCACGTTGCTCGGCCTGTGGCCGGGCATGAGCGCATTCGGCCGGCGCGCGCGCAGCGGCGGACAGACCTCGCGCGTGCGCTCGGCCTTTCTCGAGATGGAGCTCGATCACGACACCGGCGCGATGCGCGGGCGCATCCTCGCCGGACGGCACGAGGGCGCCTCGCTCGATACGATCGAGACGACCACGCTGATCGGAATGCTTTCTGAAATCGACGAAGAGAGCCGCGCGTTACTGGCAGCGTATCTTGACCGCCGGACGCCCGGCTGGCGTGAGCACGCGCAGGGAGATGCGGCAGCGGGGCAGGGCGGGCCGCCGCGCGGGCCAATGACGCAGCAGGAGGCTTATCAGATCCTTGGCCTTCAGCCCGGAGCGAGCGCCGAGGAGATCGGGCGCGCCCACCGCGCCCTCATGAAGCGGCTGCACCCCGACCAGGGCGGGTCGACTTACCTTGCGGCGCGCGTCAATGAAGCCAAGGACGTTCTGCTTCGTCGCCATCGCTGATGCACTCCTACGCAACTCACATCACCAGCGTTACCAGCCAGCGGTATCAACTTGACGCGATCTCGTTAATGTTGGGTGAAATGGCGAAGCTAGGCGAGAAGGGCGAATAGCCAATAGCGAGTGGCGAATGGTGAGTGGTGAATGGCAGTAGTTGCCGCGAGGACCGTCGGCAGTTGGCAAGCGTCGGATAAGACGAGGAGTACCTTAGTCTAAGCGAACGCGAGTAGGCATGCTGACCTACTCACCACTCACTACTCACCAATCACTATTCACTATTCACTATTCACTATTCGCTATTCGCTATTCGCTACTCGCTATTCGCCCGTCTTAATTCTTCAGCGCCAGGCAGGAAATGTCGTTGCGCTTGAAGTGATGGCAGGCGGCCTCGGCGCCGTCGTGATCGAAGCCGGCAAAGCGCGCACGGTAAAGCTCGGTCGAGCCTTTCACCACTTTCTCGGTGAACGGATCGGCATGGCCGAGCACTTTCGCGCCGACGCTGCGCGCGGTGCGCAGGCGCGCCTGCGCCTCCGCTTCGTTCGCGAAGGCGCCGATCTGGATCGCCCAGTCTCCGCGCGCGTGGTGCGGGGGCGCGGATGAAGCCGCGGGCGTCGGCTGCACAATGGCCGCGGGCTGCGACGCCAGCGCGAACTGGGGCGCGGGTGCGGGCGGTGCCGGCGCGGCGGCAACTGGTTCGGCCTCGGCCGCGCCGCTGATTCGCTCGGCAAAGTTGGCCTTGCTTACGACCGGCGGCGGCGGTTCGGCCGGCGCGCCGCGGGCAGGCAGCACGCCGAGGACGCCGGGACGTGAGCCGGGCGGCGGTGGCAGCGGCGCGTGCTGAACCGTGGGTTCCGGCGCCGGTACGACCGGCTGCGGGGCCGGGGCGGCGAGTTGCGGCGGCACCACCGCTGAATTGGGTTGCGGCACGACCAGCGGGCCGATGCCCGCCGTGCGCACCGCGGCGGCGCGCACCTGAATGGTACGCACGACCAGCGGGCGGATCGGATCGCTCGAGCCTGATGGTGGAGTCACGTTTGCGGCCGGGGTGGTAGCGGCGCGCGTCGAAGCTGCCGGCCGCACGGTGACCCGCGCCGGCGCGGCTGGCGGCACCTCGACCGGCGTTTCGGGCCGTGCGGTCGCGAGCTGCATCGCCCGCATAGGCGTTGCCGACTCGGCGATCATCGGGGCGGTGTGGCGGGTCGAGGCCTGCGCGATGTGCGTCTCGATCAGTTCGCGCATGCGCGCATCGCGCGCGCCGCCGGAGGTGCCGCCCAGCACCACGGCGACGATGTGACGGCCGTTGCGGTGAACCGAGGTGACGAGATTGAAGCCGGAATCGTGCGTGTACCCGGTCTTGATGCCGTCCATGCCGGCCACGCGGCCGAGCAGATGGTTGTGATTGCGCATCGCCACGCCGTGGTACTGGAAGCTCGGCAGCGAGAAGTAGTGATAGTACTTTGGGAAGCGCTCCTGGATCGCTCGGCCGAGAATGGCTTGGTCGCGGGCGGTAGTGAGCTGATCGTTGTTCGGCAGTCCCGACGCGTTGACATAGACCGTGCGCGTCATGCCGAGCGCGTGGGCCTTGTGAGTCATCAGCCGGCCGAAGTTGTCTTCGCTGCCGCCGAGCGCCTCGGCGACGACCACGGCGGCGTCGTTCGCCGACTTCGTCACCATGCCTTTGATGGCGTCCTCGACCGCGATGGTCTGGCCGGCCTTGAGTTCGAGCTTGGTCGGCGACTGCGCCGCCGCGTGCGACGAGACGGGCAAACGCGAATCGAGCTTGAGCTTGCCTGCTTCGAGCTGCTCGAACAGCAGGTAGAGTGTCATGATTTTTGTGATCGAGGCCGGATGCCGCAGCGAGTCCGGGCTGTTCTCGTGCAGCACCTGGCCGGAATTGGCGTCGACCACGATGTCCGCGTAAGCGGGTGAATAGCCGCCGTGGTGGGACACATGCGAGCCGTGGCTGCGGCGATGGCGGCTGCGTGCGTCGGCGTTGTCACAAGCGATTGCGACCGCCAGGGTCACGGCGGAGAACGCGACAACTTTTCGGCCAATCCGGCGCGCCGGCCGGTCGACAGAGCGGCCCATGTTTCCCGTCCCTCGTCCTCAGGCCTGCAACGGCAGCGCCCGGCGTCCCTGTTGTTTGTCCCGACCCGACGCGGAAAGCCGACCGGCAACGCACCCGCTCGATCGGTGCGATCGCCAGTCACCCGTTACGCCGTGCGAGAAACGTCCCCTGTCGCAGTGCGGACGGCCTTCTGGCGAGAACCCGGTCGCCGACGCTAGGCCGCCGCGGTTGCCAAAGCGTTAAGCAACCACGGTAATCTGGGCCAGCCAATACGGCACAAACATGTCTATTGCACTGCAAAAGGTTCTTGACTTTATTGTGCAGTGCAATATATTCGATTCGATGCCGCCCGGACGGGGCCGGCGCACCCACACGAAGCCGGGCCCCGCTTCGGCGACGGGCCGCAAGGGGAGAGCCATGTTGAAGTTCGATGAATTCCAGAAATTCGGCGGCGAGGGCGTGGATGTCGTGCTCAAGCAGTTCGGCGCCGTGAGCAAGGGCGTGCAGGCGCTCGCAAGCGAAGTTGCGGACTACTCGAAGGAAGCCTTCGAGAAGACTGCCGCGGCAGCCGAAAAGCTGTTCGGTGCGAAGACGCTGGAGAAGGCAATCGAGGTCCAGTCGGACTTCCTCAAGACCTCGTACGAGGGTTTCGTGGCGCGCAGCAGCAAGTTCGGAGAACTTTACGCCGACCTCGCCAAGGAAACCTACAAGCCGCTCGAGGGTTATTTCGGCAAGGCGGCCGCGAAGTAACGTAAGCGCGTCAATTCGCGGCGCTCGCGCGCCGCAAACTGCAAGCCCGGCCGCTCGGTCGGGCTTTTGTTTTCGGAGGACAGACGACGGAGGACGGAAGGGAAGCTGAGCTTCCTTATCGGTCCTCCGTCTTCTGTCGTCCGTCTTCATCAATCTCCGACATTTCGCCGTATTCGCGCACCAGCTTAAGCGCTGAATCGCCCGGCGCGGCGCCGATGCCACAGCCTTGGCACTTGTGCGCAGGAGTCTGGAACGCAGTCGCCGGCATGACTATTATGTGAGGGGATCCTGCGCCGCTTCGCGGCGAGCGATTCCCGCCCACAGTGTAGGCCGGTGTGGGGCCGGCAGCCGACGACACGATCATGATCCGTTCGCCAGAATCGAGAAGCGAAATCGCTCGGCAAGACGCGCCGCCGCCGCGCCTTGCGGATGACGATCGCAAGCGGCGCGGCGAGCCCGGCCAGCCGGGCAACGCGGTCATCACCAAGACGCGGCCGCAGACGAAGCGGCCCAACATGTATCGGGTGCTGCTGCTCAACGACGACTACACGCCGATGGAGTTCGTCGTGCACGTGCTCGAGCGCTTCTTCAACAAGGACCGCGAGAGTGCCACGCGCATCATGCTGCACGTTCACCAGAACGGCATCGGCGAGTGCGGCATCTTCACCTACGAGGTGGCGGAGACCAAGGTGACGCAGGTCATGGACTTTGCCCGCAAGCATCAGCATCCTTTGCAGTGCGTCATGGAAAAGAAGTAAACCCGACGGAGAGTACCCTGGGCATGATCCCGAAAAGTGGAACCGGTAAAGATCATGCCCAACAATGATGAAACCGAAGGCGCCCCAAATACGTTGAACCGGCAAGGACCCTGATGCCCACATTCTCACGCAGCCTCGAGCAATCGCTTCACCGCGCTCTCGCGCTCGCCAATGAGCGCCACCACGAGTACGCGACGCTCGAGCATCTCCTCCTCGCCCTGATCGACGATCAGGACGCCGCCGCGGTTATGCGCGCGTGCAATGTCGATCTCGACAAGCTGCGCCGGAACCTCGTCTCCTACGTCGAATCCGAGCTTGAGAGCCTGGTCACCGACGGGTCGGGCGATTCAAAGCCGACCGCCGGTTTCCAGCGCGTGATTCAGCGCGCGGTGATTCACGTGCAGTCGTCCGGACGCGACGAGGTGACCGGCGCCAACGTGCTGGTCGCGATTTTTGCCGAGCGCGAGAGCCACGCCGCTTATTTCCTGCAAGAGCAGGACATGACCCGCTACGACGCGGTCAACTACATCAGTCACGGCATCGCCAAGCGCGCGGGCTTGTCCGAATCGCGCCCGGTGCGCGGCAGCGACGAGGACAGCGATTCCAAGAGCGGCGATGACTCGAAGAAAAAGGGCGATGCGCTCGAAGCCTATTGCGTCAATCTCAACAAGAAGGCGCGCGAGGGCAAGATCGATCCGCTGATCGGACGCGAGTCGGAGATCAACCGCACCATCCAGGTGCTGTGCCGGCGCCAGAAGAACAACCCGCTGTTCGTGGGCGATGCTGGCGTCGGCAAGACCGCGATCGCCGAAGGCTTGGCGCGCCGCATCGTCAACGGCGAAGTGCCGGACGTGCTCAGGGATGCGACCGTGTTCGCCCTCGACATGGGCACCTTGCTCGCCGGCACGCGCTACCGCGGCGACTTCGAAGAACGGCTCAAGCAGGTGATCAAGGAGCTCGAGGCCTACCCGGGCGCGATCCTGTTCATCGACGAGATCCACACGGTGATCGGCGCCGGCGCCACCTCGGGCGGCGCCATGGACGCCTCGAACCTGCTCAAGCCAGCGCTCGCATCCGGCACGGTGCGCTGCATCGGCTCGACCACGTATAAGGAATACCGCAAGTATTTCGAGAAGGACCGCGCCCTGGTGCGCCGGTTCCAGAAGATCGACGTGCACGAGCCGAGCGTGCCGGACGCGATCGAGATCATGCAGGGCCTGAAACCCTATTTCGAGGATTACCACAAGCTCAAGTATACGAGCGAGGCGATCAAGGCGGCGGTCGAACTTTCGGCGCGCTACATCCATGACCGCAAGCTGCCCGACAAGG
>JAFAUQ010000154.1 GCA_019243195.1 Hyphomicrobiales bacterium | reverse complement strand
GCTCGGCCACTCCCTTGTAGTCGACGTCGCCCTTGATCTGCCCCCAGCGTTTCATCTGCGTCATGATCCACACTGCGAACGACTGCCAGGGGAATGGATCGAAATCGATGCGGTCGGGAACGTTGCGCACGTTCCCGAGGCCGTCCGCGAACGTGCCGGTGAGGGATTGCTCGATCACCGTTACCGGCTGGTTCAGGTAGGCGGCCGGCGCGATCGCCTCGGCGATCTGCTTGCGGTTTTCCGGCTTGGTGGCGAAGGCGGTGGCGTCGATGATCGCCTTGAGCAGCGCCGCATAGGTGTTCGGCGTCTGGGTGACGAACTCCTTCGAGGCGGCGAACGCGCAGCAGGGATGGCGGTCCCAGATCTCCTTCGACAGCACGTGAATGAATCCGACGCCGTCATAGACGGCGCGCTGGTTGACCGGGTCGGGCGCCAGGAAGCCGTCGACGTTGTCGGCGCGCAGATTGGCGACCATCTCCGGCGGCGGCACCGCGCGGATCTGGATGTCGGTATCGGGGTCGAGCCCGGCCTCGGCGACATAGTAGCGCAGCAGATAGTTGTGCATCGAATAGTCGAACGGCACCGCAAACTTGAAGCCCTTCCACAGCTTCGGATCGTTCTTATCCTTGTGCTTGATGCTGAGCGTGATCGCCTGGCCGTTGATGTTCTCGACCGCCGGCATGGTGTAGGGGATCGGGTTCGAGCCCGCGCCCATGGTGATCGCAAGCGGCATCGGCGAGAGCATGTGGGCGGCGTCGTATTCCTTGTTGATGGTCTTGTCGCGGATCACCGCCCAGCCCGCGGTCTTGATCACTTCGACATTGAGGCCGTGCTTGGAATAGAAGCTCATCGGGTGCGCCATGATGATGGGCGTCGCGCAGGTGATCGGGATGAAGCCGATCTTGAGGTCCTTCTTCTCGATCGCGCCGGTGCCTTGCGCGAAGGCTTCCGTCGCGGCCTTGAGCGGGAAGAATTGGGCAAGCGCCGCGAGCGCGGTCGAGGCGCCTATGCCCTTGAGGAACGCGCGGCGCGCGGCGTCGCGCGGAAATATGGCACGCATCACCGCCGAGACGACCGCGCCTTCGAAACGCTTCTCGGATTTGGCCGCGGCCGCGTCTTCGACCGCGAGGCACACCCGGTCGTGCTCTTCTTGCGTCGCATGGCTGCCGCAGTTGCAGCTGGCGCGAAGGCGACGGGTGGGATCGAAAGGATTGTCGAAAGTGGACATGGCTGTCTCGCTTGCTCGGGCGTGACACAGGGACCCGCGTCCCATTTTTGCAACACCCGTGCCAGCCACGCCGCGCCAGGCGAGGCAGCGAATCTTGGCGTGCACCAATGGCTTAGGGCAGAGTCGGAGTTTGGCGGCCCAAATTGCAGTCAGCCGCGCGCTCAAAATTTCGGCAACCGACTGTAGCCCGGATGAGCCCCGCGCAGCGGGGCGACATCCGGGATTCTCCCGCGTTTCGCTTCGCTCATGCGGGCTACAGGTCACTCCGCCGCTTGCGCGATGGCCGCCGGTTTGGCGAACGGCAACCCCTCATCGATCGGCAGCGAGGGATCGCGCGACCATTCGTTCCAAGAGCCGAAATACATGCGCACGTCGTCGACGCCGGCTTCTTTAAGAGCAACCAACGTGTTTGAGGCGCGCGCGCCCTTGAAACAGTAGAGCACGACCGGCGTCTCCGGGCCGATGCCGACGGTCGCGCATTCGGCGAGGATTTCGTCGCGCGACTTGAGCATCGGGCCGGTCGGCGTCGGCTTCATCATGCGGTACCACTCGATCCACACCGCGCCGGGAATGCGCCCCTTGCGCGGGCAGAAGTCCTTGCCATATGGCGAGGAGCTTTCGCCAATCCATTCGTCGACGTCGCGCACGTCGAGCTTGGCGATCGACGGGTTGTCGACCATCTCCTTCATTTCGGCGAGTTCAACGAAGATCGAGGCAGCGTTGGGATCGACCGTGAAGCCCTTCGGCGTCGGCGTCGCCGGCACGGTCGTGCTCGGCAGTCCGGCCGCGGTCCAGGCGGCGTAACCGCCGTGCAGGATCAGAACCTTCGGATAGCCGAGGTAGCGCAGCAGCAGGTAGCCGCGGCACGACTGGCCGAAGCCGGTGTTCATCGACTGCTCATAGATAACGGCGGTCTCCGCGCCGGAGAGGCCCGCGTCGCCGAACGCCTTGGCGAATTTGTCCGTGAGGGCCTTGAGGCCTTCCGGGGTCGATGTCGCGAGATAGGTGAAAATGTCGTGGATGTTGACCGCGCCCGGCAAGTGGCCGGCCGCGTAGGTCGCAGGATCGCGGGTGTCGATGAGGACGATGTTCCCGCTCTTCAACAAATCGGCAAGTTCGGCTGGTGTAACGAGGACCTTATCGCTCATGGCTTGCTCCTTGTGCTCGAGCTCATCCCAGTCCGTTCGAGCGTCTCGCTCCCGATGTTCTCCGCGCCCGCTACCGCGGCATGTCTGCGAGCATTTTCCGGAGTTGTTTGGTTGCCGGCGTGACGATGGCAACGAAATAGGCTTCGCGCAGGCGGCGCTGCGCCGCGCCGGTCGAGACGTAGCCGCGTGCCCCGCAATGGAGCATCGCCCAATGGGCAGCCGCGACGGACGTCTCGCCCGCGGCAAGACGCGTCTCGATCACTTGGCGCCAATAACTCGGATCGGGCTCGAACGGCGTTGCCGCGAGCAGCTCGACCCCGATCTCGAGCGACTCGAGCTTTTGCTCGAAGTCCTCCGGCTGCATCTCAAGGTACTTGTTCACATGGCCAAGCGACGACCTCGTCTGGAGCATGAGGTCGATGCAGCCGCGGATCAGGCCGATCGCCATGCCGGCTTGCAACAGTACGAAACCGGCGCGGATGCGCTTCAAGTACGGCTCGATCGGATCGGCCAGCACGTTCGCATCAGGGATGAAGACGTCGCGGAACTGGACCCCGAAGGTGCGCGTGCCATCGAGAGCGACGAATTTGTGGTCACCGACGAGGCGCAGGCCCTCCGATGCACAGGGCACGATCGCCATGACGAAGTGGCGCGGCGCATCCTCCAACTCGAACACGGCGCCGAAATAATGATCAGGCCCGAGATTGGAGACCCACGGCAGCGCACCGCGCACTTCGAATCCGCCGGCGACGCGACGCGCTTTGAGGCGCATGGTCTCGATGTCGAAGAAGGTCTTCATCGGGTTCGAGAGGCCGGTACCGCCGAGCGCCTCCCCGCGCGCCGCCGAGCGCCCGATCGTCTGTTTGAGCGCGGCGTTGTCAGACGCAAACACGTACCAGGCGAGCGCGTCCTGGCACCACATGCAGAACGCGGTCGCCAAACAATGCTCGCCCGCCGCCGCCATGGCGGCGATGGCCGTCGACAAATCCGCGCCGCCAGCACTATTCGGCAGGTGCGTGCCGTAGGCGCCGGCGGCGCCGAACGAGCGCAGCACGTTTTCCGGATAAAGCCCGGCATCGATCTCGCGCACGAGCGGCGCAAGATCGTGCGCAGCGATGCGGCGGACCGCCTCGACGATCGGCGCGTCGTCGGTCGCGACCGCGCAATCCCGGTGCAACGTGCGCACGTCGAGCATGCGGCAGCCTCTGTTCCCGCGCCCGTCAGGCGAGCGCGACCTCAAGATTGACCGGACGTGAGAAAGTGTTGGCAACCGGCGACCACACGCGGGCGTGGGCAACGAGGGCGTCGAGTTCGGCGCGCGGCCGATCGGCTTCCAGCGTCACCTTCGCGCGCACGTCGGTGAAGCCGACCGGCTTGTCGGAGAGGTCGCCGGTGCCCCAAACGGCGGTGATGTTGAGATCGCCTTCGAGCTCGATCTCGAGCTTGTAGACGGTGATGCCGCGCGCGACCGCGTTGGCATGGATGCCGACCGCCAGGCATGAGCCGAGCGCCGCGAGCGAAGCCTCCGATGGATTGGGCGCGGTGTCATCGCCGAGCAGCGCCGGTGGCTCGTCCACGATGTAAGGCGGCAGGCTGCGCACGAAATTCAGATGACGGAAGCGGCCCTCGGCCACGGTCTTGCATTTGAGTGTCTTGATCGCCTTAGGGTCCGCCTTGCCCTTGGCGATCAGCGCGTCAAGCCCGTCCTTGTCGATCGGCGCGAGGCAGCCGATTAATGCAGTCTTTGCAGCGGCTTGTGTCATGATTCCCTCTTCTGTCGGTCGCACCCGGACACGGGAATTTCATCCCGCTGCCGCTTGCTACGGCAATGGCTACCGACCGTTCTGTAGTATGCAGAAGCCGTGCCAGCGGAAAAACCGTTGACGACTCAGCGGGGCTGGTCGCGGGCCGCGCTGGACGCGAGCGAATCTGCCGAAGACTCGATCACGCCTGCGCACCGCAATGCCGATTTTCGCGTCAGCCCAGCGGTTGCGATCCACCGCACCACGGGGGTAAGTGAAGCCATGCAAGTCGTCGATCGGACCGCCACGGAGGAGCCGCGCGAGCTGAGCCCGCCGCGCGAACGGTTGATCGAAGCGGCAACACGCCTGTTCTGCCGCTACGGTGTAAACTCCATCGGCGTCGACGCCATCGTCGAGGCGGCTAACACCGCGAAGACCACACTCTATAAGGTGTTCGGCTCGAAGGACGGTTTGGTCGAGGCGGTGCTGGAGCGCGAGGGCCGCACGTGGCGCGCGTGGTTCCTCAACGAACTCGAGGGCGGCGGCGCGCCGATCGACCGCCTCCGACGGATCGGCCCGATCCTGAAAATTTGGTTCGGCCGCGACGATTTCTACGGCTGCCCGTTCATCAACGCGGTCGCGGAAAGCGACAAATCCGACGATCGCATGCGGTCGCTTGCCATTGCTCACAAACAGGTGGTGCTCGCGCGTTTGTCGGAACTGGCCCGCGAGGCGGGCCTCGCCGATCCGGACCAGGTGGCGCACACGCTCGGCATCGTCATTGACGGCGCCATCGTCGCCGCCCTGATCACGCGCAATCCCGGAGCAGCCGATGCCGCCGACCGCGCCTGTAAGGCGATCCTGAGCGCCGCAGCGGCGTAGCCCTCATGACCGCTGAAATCTCCATCGAAGGCGGTGCCGCCCGTCTCGCGCCGCATCCGCTGCGCGCGGCGGTGTTGGGCGAACTGCATGCGCGCCCGTTCACGCCGATCGAGACGCCGCGGCGCGTGCTGCACTTCGCCTTCGACACCAGCGCCGACCGGGCGGAAGCCGACCGCAGCGCGCTCGTCGATTTCTGCACGCGACGGGGGCTGCCGGGGCCGAAGCCGTCCGACAAGCAGCACCACGTCGCGTTCGGCAGCACCGCGTTGCGTTGGGAGCAGCACTCCGAGTTCACGACCTACACCTGGGAACTGCCCGCCGAGCGGCTCGCCCCCGGCGGCGCGCCGTTCCATCCCGCGGCTTCAGCGCTCGCCGGACCGATGGCGCTCCTGCCGCAGCCGGGGCCGGCGCTGGTCGCGCTCGACCTGCATCTTCTGGCCGACGGATTCGATAGCCTCGCGCCCGACCGTTTGTTTGATCGCGCGGGCATCGCCGCGTTCGAGACCGGGGACGGCGCGGCGCTCGTCGCCACCGATTTCAAGAGCGACCCGGCCGGCTTCGTGCGCATCCTCGTGGTCGACCGCGGCCTCGGTCCCGAACGCGCCGGCGCGCTGGTGCAGCGGGTGATCGAGGCGGAGACCTATCGCACGCTCGCTTTGCTCGGCCTGCCTGAGGCGCAACGGCTCGCGCCCTCGATCGGCCGCATCGAAAAACGGCTCGCGGAACTCACCGAAGAGATGCGGCGCGCCGAGGGGCTCACCGCCAACCACCGCCTGCTCGACGAGCTGACCGCGCTCGCCGCCGAGCTCGAGGCTGGCGGCGCCGCGAGCCTGTTCCGCTTCGGCGCCAGCCGCGCCTATAACGAAATCGTCCAGTTGCGCCTGCATACGATCGGCGAACGGCCGGTCGGCGCCTATCCGACGTGGTCGGCGTTCCTGGCGCGGCGCATGGCGCCGGCGATGCGTACCTGCGCCACCATCGAGGAACGGCAGGCCAACCTCTCGACCAAACTCGCCCGCGCCGCCAACTTGTTACGGACCCGCGTCGATGTCGAACTCGAGCAGCAGAACCGCAACCTGCTGCAATCGATGAACGAGCGCACGCGGCTGCAGCTGCGTCTGCAGGCGACGGTCGAAGGCCTCTCGGTCGCAGCGATCAGCTACTACGTTATCGGGCTGCTCGGTTACGTGGTGAAGGCAGCGCACGATGCCGGCGAACCCGTTGACCCATCGTTCATCATCGCCGGGCTGGTGCCGGTCACCGTGCTGGTGATCTGGTGGGTCGTGCGGCGGATCCGCCGCCGCCACATCGCGCGCGGAGGGTGATGTAGCCCGGATGAGCCGAGCGTAGCGAGGCGGACCCGCATTTGCTGCGCTCATGCGGGCTACGGGTCCCGCTAACCTTCCTTTTACCACAATCGCCCCATTTTCTTCCCGCGTTGGGGCAGTTCGAGCAGCACCGCCGGCGGGAGCGGGGATGTCGGGGACGGTACGGGCCACGCGAGCGGGACCGGCACGGCTTGGGCGCACACTTGCATGTGCGCTCATGCTGGGGGCCGGGCCGGCGCTTGCGGATTACCGCATCACCCGCGACCACGGCGGCGACATCAAGCAGTATGAAGCGAAATACGAGCGCCTGCGCGATGCGGGCGAGCGCGTCGTCATCGACGGCATCTGCAATTCCGCCTGCACGCTCGTGCTCGGCATCGTTCCGGCCAAGCACATTTGCGTCACCCCGCGGGCGAGCCTCGGATTCCACCTCGCCTATTTCGACCAGCGCTGGACCGCCGGCATCAAGATCACAAGCTACGCCGGCACCCAGGAACTGATGCAGTATTATCCCCAGCCGGTGAAGGACTGGATCGCGCGCCACGGCGGGCTCACCAGCAAGATGAAGCACGTCACCAACGGCGCCGAGCTGTGGGCGCTGGTCGATCCCTGCCCCGACGAGTTTTAATTCCATCAGGCTGACTTCGTCATCGCCCGCGAAAGCGGGCGATCCAGTAAACACAGGCCTTTCAAACAAACGAGGGCCGGTGTTTACTGGATGCCCGCTTGCGCGGGCATGACGAACTGATGGTCTGCGGCATGCGTTTTCACGACATCCTCCCCACGTTATACTCGAGACCGTCTATAGCGAGGAGAGGACCATGCGCTTCGGCGTGTTCTATGAATTGCAGCTGCCGAAGCCGTGGGGCGAAGGCGACGAGCGCCGCCTGTTCAAGGACGCGCTGGCGCAAATGGTGCTCGCCGACCGGCTCGGCTACGACTACGCGTGGCAGGTCGAGCATCATTTCCTCGACGAATATTCGCACTCCTCGGCGCCCGAGGTGTTCCTCGCGAGCGCGGCGGCGCTCACCAGCCGCATCCGCCTCGGCCACGGCATCCGCCAGGTGATTCCGCATTACAATCATCCGGCGCGCACGGCGGAAGGGCTCGCCACACTCGACATCCTTTGCGACGGCCGGCTCGACTTCGGCATCGGCGAGGGCGCGACGCGCATGGAGCTCGGCGGCTTCCGCATTCCCGCCCGGGAGAAGCGTGCGATGGCGATCGAAGCGGCCGAGCAGATCGCCAACATGATGGTGCTCACGCCCTACCCCGGCTACGAGGGCAAGTCGTTCTCGATGCCGTGCCGCAACGTCGTGCCGAAGCCGATGCAGAAGCCGCATCCGCCCATGTGGATGGCGTGCACCAACCGCGAGACCATCAAGGTCGCGGCGAGCCTCGGCGTCGGCGCGCTCGCCTTCTCGTTCCTCGATCCCGCGGAGGCGTGCACCTGGAGCGGAATCTATTACGGCATCATCAAATCGGATCAGTGCGTGCCGGTCGGCCATCGGGTGAACGCCAACATCGCCATGGTGTCGGCGTTCTCGGTGCATCGCGACCGCGCCGAGGCAGTTCGGCGGGGTCAGGAGGGATTCGAGTTTTTCGGCTACGCGATCCAGGCGCTGGTCGCGCAGGACACGGTGCCGGGCCGCACGCGCCTATGGTCGGACTTCATTGCCCGGCGCGGCGACCGGACCGACCGGCTGATAGCGGCGGCCGCCGATCAGCACACCTTCGGCCAGGGCGGCATCGGCACGCCGGACGACATGCGCGCGCATCTCAAAAGCTTTCAGGAAGCCGGCATCGACCAGGTGATTTTCCTGCAGCAGGCCGGCCGCAATCGCCACGAGGACATCTGCTCCTCGCTCGAGCTGTTCGCGCGCGAGGTGATGCCGGATTTCAAGGCAGACGTTGAAGCGCGCGAAGCAAATAAAGCCGCCGAGCTTGCGCCTTATGTCGAAGCCGCCCTCAAGCGCAAGAAGTGGATGCGCCCGCTCGCCGACCACGAGATCCCGGTGATCCGCGCGTCGGTGGAGAAGGCCAAGGTGGGGTAGCGCCGTCATTGCGAGGCGCGTAGCGCCGAAGCAATCCAGGGGCAACGAGCGCCACGCCCATTATCTCTGGATTGCTTCGCTTCGCTCGCAATGACGATTACGCCGCGGTCTCAAATCGCCGCGTCTGCTCGGCGTTGGAGGCGCGGAAGCGCGCGACCGCATCCGCGTGGGCCGCGCGCTCGGCAACGCCGAAATCGACCTTCGGGCGCGGCTCGTCGTCGAAATAGCCGTAGCGATCGGTGCCGCGCACAAGCATGGCGGTCAGCCGCGTCGTGCTGCTGCAGCGCACGTTGGTCGGGATGTAGCTGATGCCGAGCCCGATCCGCCGGTCGGCCGAGAGGTTCGGGCGCGAGTTGTGGATCAGGTGCGTGTGGTGCAGTGAGAACTGCCCGGCGCGCACCGGCATGAACTCGGTGCGGCTCTTGTCGAACTCCGCCGTGACGGTCTGGCCGCGCGAGAGCAAATTCTTCGCATCGGCATGCTCGGCGTGATGGAGTTGGCCGAGCTTGTGCGAACGCGGGATCACCTCCATGCAGCCGGCTTCGACCGAGGCGTCGGTGAGCGCGACCCACGCCGTCACCTGCACCGGCGGCTCGAGCCCGAAGTAGGTCGCATCCTGATGCCAGCTCACATAAGCGGCATCGCCCGCGTTCTTCGGCCAGACCGAGAGATGAAACAGCCGGATGTCGGGGCCGATCACGTCCTCGACCGCGTCGAGCACGGCCGGGTGGTGCACGATCTCGTCGACCCAGGTGAACAACAGATGCGGCTTGAAGTTATGGCCCTTGCCGAGCTCCTGTCCCTGCGCCGCCTCGAAATCCTCCATGGCGCGCCGGTAGCGCCGCGTTTCCTCCGCGCTGAACGCGTCGACCGGATAGAGGAACCCTTCGCGGTGATAATGCGCGATCTGCGCGTCGGTGAGTTTCTTGCCCATGGTTATTCCCTTGTAGCCCGGATGAGCCAAGCGGCGCGAGGCGACATCGGGGAATGCATCCCCCGCATTTCCGCCCGCCTTCGCGGGCGTCATGCGGGCTACATCTTAACACACCCCGTCAGTTCCAGGCTGAGCGCGCGCAGGCGCGCCCGCGCCTGCGCCGAGCGTTTCCCGTGAGCGATGTCATCGAATGAGGATTTTCAGGAAGCGGGCGAGCGCGCGCCAACTCTCGAATGCGAACCGGCGCTCGCGAAAGCTCTCGCCGCGCTCGGCGCGATGCCAAGCGTCAGTGAAGCCGCGCGACGCCTCTTCCTCCATTTCGCCGCCGACCGTGATTTTCACTGCGCACGTAGGTGTCCATCGCATTATAACCCTCCCCGCATTTCGCTGCGCTCATGCGGGCTACGCTTTCACATGCTCCGGCCGCACCCCCATCCCGATGATGCGCGCCGGGATGCGGCGCAGGAATGGCCAGTCGCGTAGCAGGCGCAACGGCAGCGGGAGCGGGAATGATTTGGCCTGGGTGGTCAGCACCGGCCCGATGACGCGGTTCTGGATGAACACTTGTGCGCGTTGCGTGATCCGGGTCGGCAGCTCGCGTCGCCGCTGCACCGCCCACAAGTGATCGAGCGTGACCGGTCCGCGCCGCAGCGGCTCGGCCAGGAGGTTGCCCGTCGCGACCGCGTCCTGGATGGCGAGATTGATGCCGATGCCGCCGATTGGCGACATGGCATGCGCGGCGTCGCCGATGCACAAGAGGCCGGGCCGGCACCACTGGCGGAGCCGTTCGACCGCGACGGTGAGGAGCTTCACGTGATCCCAGTCGGCGATCTCGTTGACGCGGTCGGCCATGAACGGCGCGACCCGTGCCACCTCCGCGCGGAAGGCGTCGAGGCCACGACGTTTGACCTCATCGAAGCCGTCCTTCGGAATCACGAAGGCGCACTGCCAGTAATCGCCCCGGTCGATCATGACAAACACGTGGCCGGGGTCGAAGCGTCCCATGCTCTCCTTGGGATCGCCGGGGCGTTGCGAGAGCCGCATCCACAGCACGTCCATGGGGGCGCCGAGATCGATTATTTGCAGGCCCGCCTGGGCGCGAACGGTCGAATGGCGTCCGTCTGCGCCGACCACGAGATCCGCGCGCACTTCGAGTGCGCCGGCGGGGGTGCGCGCCCGCACGCCGACGACATGCCCGCCTTCTTCGATCAGGCCGATCACTTCCGCCTGCACGCGCAGGCGGAAGTTCGCGTAGGTCTTCGCCTGCTGGGCGAGGAAATCGAGAAAATCCCATTGCGGCATCAGCGCGATGAACTTGCAGTGGGTCGGCAGGTGAGAAAAATCCGCGACCGGAATCATCGCATCGCCGATCCAGCCGCGCAGCTCGCGCAACTCCTGATGCGGACGGTTGAGGAATTGCTCGAGCAGGCCCAGCTCGTACATGACCTCGAGCGTCGAGGGATGAATCGTGTCGCCGCGGAAGTCGCGGAAGAAATCGGGGTGCTTCTCGAGCACGAGCACGTCGACACCGGCGCGCGCGAGCAAGAAGCCGAGCATCATGCCGGCCGGCCCGCCGCCGGCGATGCAGCAGCGCACGGCAAGCGTTTCCGCGGCGGGGGAACCGTCGGTCATGGCAGAGACTCCAGATATTGCGCCCCCTATATAACGTGTCGGCAGGAGCTTAGTCCCATGAGCGACGCGCTCGCCGGCCGGCGCATCGTGGTGCCGGAAACGCGCGAACTCGACCTGTTGGCCGACATGCTGGAGCGCCATGGCGCGACCGCCGTGCGCTGCCCGCTGGTCGCCATCCGCGACGTCGCGGACGCGGTGCCGGTCGAGGCGTGGCTCAAGCGTTTCATCGCCGCGCCGCCCGACGACTTGATCCTGCTCACCGGCGAAGGCCTCGGCCGGCTCGTCGGATTCGCCGCGCGTGCCGGAATTGAAACGGCATTCGTCGCCACGCTGGCAAAGGTACGCAAGATCACGCGCGGGCCGAAGCCGGCACGGCGGCTGCAGATGCTGGGGCTCAAGCCCGACCTGCCGGCTCCCGAGCCGACCACCGCCGGTGTCATCGCGGCCTTGGAGGACGCGAACCTCGCCGGGCGGCGCATCGCCGTGCAGCTCTATCCCGATCCGAATCCCGCGCTGCTCGAGTTTCTCACCACCGCCGGCGCCACGCCCGATCCGGTGCTGTGCTACGCCTATGCGTCGGAGAGCGAGGACCGCCTGGTCGCGGAAACAATCGACGCCATGGCGGCCGGAAAAATCGATCTGATCGCGTTCACCAGCTCGGCGCAGGTCAAGCGCCTGCGCGACGTTGCAACGGCAAGCGCCCGCGCGCCGGCGTTACGCGCCGCGCTGGCGCGCACGAGAATCGCCGCGGTCGGACCCGTGGTCGCCGAGGCGATCGAACAGGCGGGCGGCCATGTCACCGTCGCGCCCGAGCAAAGCTTTCATCTCAAGCCGATGGTGAACGCCATCGTCGCCGCGATCGGCTCGTAGGCGCCTATTGCGCCCGACCCGAATTGCGCTAGCGTTTCGGCCTCTCCAAAAAGGGTGCCCAACAACATGAGACTTCGTCGTCGCCGCTTTCTGCATCTCGCCGCGGGTGCCCTGGCGCTGCCCGCCGTGTCACGGCTTGCGCGCGCGGACAGCTATCCGTCGCGGCCGGTGCGCTGGGTCGTATGTTTTGCAGCCGGTGGCCCCAACGACGTGACGGCGCGGCTCGTCGGACAATATCTCTCCGAATATTTCGGGCAGAACTTCGTGATCGAAGATCGCGTGGGTGCCGGCGGTAATGTCGGCATGGAGATCGCGCTCTCCGCTCCGCCGGACGGCTACACGATCGCGTTCGTCGGTCCGAACAACGCCATCAACGCCACGCTTTACGAGAAGTTGCCGTTCGACTTCATCCGCGACAGCGTGCCGGTCGCGGGAACCATGCAGCTGACCAATGTGTTCGAAGCCAATCTCGACCTGCCGGTGAAGAATCTCGCCGAGTTCATCGCTTACGCGAAGGCCAATCCGGGAAAGGTCAATTACGCCTCCGGCGGCGTCGGCACCTCCCTCCATCTGTGCGGCGAACTGCTCAAGGTCATGGCGGGCATCGATATCGTTCACGTCCCTTACCGCGGCTCGGCGCCGGCTCTCACCGACCTGCTTGCCGGCCGCGTGCAGACGCTGTTCGACAACATTCCGGGTGCGGTGGGGCAGATCAAAGCCGGCAAAGTTCGTGCTCTCGGCGTCACGGCGCCGCAACGCGTGCCCGCGTTGCCCGACGTGCCGGCGATGGCCGAAACGGTGCCGGGCTACGAGGCAAGTGTCTGGTACGGCATCGCGGCGCCGCACGGCACGTCGCCGGAAATCGTCTCGAAGCTCAACCAAGGCGTCAACGCGGTGCTCGCGAATCCGAAGCTTAAGGAGCGCATGCAGGAACTCGGCGGCGACCCCATGCCGATGACGCCCGACGGATTCGGTAAGCTCGTGGCCGACGAAACGCAGAAGTGGGCGAAGGTGATCCGCGGCGCCAACATTCATCTGGAGTGAAAACCACGTTCCCGTGCAAATGTCGCCGCCTCGGCGAAAAAAAACCGGAGCAGTGTCATGAAACGCATCCTCGGAATGTTTGTTTGTGCGGCGATGCTCGGTCTTGCCTCGCCCGGGCACGCGCAGACCCTTGCCAATGTGAAGACCCGCGGCGTGCTCAATTGCGGCTCCCATACCGGACTCGGCGGCTTCGGGCTGCCGGACGCCCAGGGCAACTGGGCCGGCTTCGACGTCGACTTCTGCCGCGCGGTCGCGGCGGCGATTTTCGACGATCCCAAGAAAGTCAAATTCGTGCCGCTGACCTCGAAGGATCGTTTCACCGCGCTGCAATCGGGCGAGGTCGACGTGCTCGCGCGCAACACCAGTTGGACCAGCTCGCGCGACACCGCGCTTGGCCTCAACTTCACCGGCGTCACTTATTACGACGGCCAGGGCTTCATGGTGCGCAAGGAACTCAAAGTCAAATCCGCGCTGGAGCTAAGCGAGGCGGCGGTTTGCGTCGGCCAGGGCACCACGACCGAGCTCAACCTCGCGGATTATTTCCGCGGCAACAAGATGAAGCTGAAGACCGTCACATTCGCGACCAACGACGAGACTGTGAAGGCCTATGAAGCCGGGCGCTGCGATGTCTTCACCACCGATTCCTCCGCTCTCTACGGCGAGCGCCTGCGCTTCGCCAAGCCGGACGACCACGAGGTGCTGCCGGAAATCATCTCGAAGGAACCGCTCGGCCCGTCGGTGCGCCACGGCGACGATCAGTGGTTCGACATCGTCAAATGGGTTCACTTCGCCATGCTCAACGCGGAGGAGGCAGGCGTCACGTCGAAGAACATCGACGAGTCGCT
>JAFAUQ010000151.1 GCA_019243195.1 Hyphomicrobiales bacterium | reverse complement strand
GACGGCAAGCCGCGTTTCCTTTCCAATCACGCCGGCGGCATCCTGGGAGGTATTTCTACCGGCCAGCCGATCGTCGCGCGCTTCGTCGTGAAACCCACCTCATCGATCTTGACGCCGCGCCGCACCGTCGACCGCTACGGCCGCGAGAGCGAAATCGTAACCAAGGGTCGGCACGATCCGTGCGTCGGCATCCGTGCCGTGCCGGTCGGCGAGGCCATGGTGGCGTGCGTCGTTGCGGATCATTATCTGCGTCAACGCGGGCAGATCGGGGACGCGCCGGCTTGGCCGTTCCCGCCGCCCAACGGCTGAGAGGGGCCGCTTTCGTGCTGGAAACCCAACACCAGGTCGACACCGTCATCGAAGCCTTTGCGCGCGGCGAAATCGTGGTCGTCACCGACGACGACGATCGCGAGAATGAGGGCGACCTGGTGCTCGCCGCCGTGCACGCCACGCCCGAGAAGCTGGCGTTCATCGTCCGACACACCTGCGGCATCGTTTGTGCGCCGCTCACTGGCGAGACCGCTCACCGGTTGCGCCTATCACCGATGGTGTCGGACAACGACTCGCCGCACGGAACCGCCTTCACCATCTCCGTCGACTACCGTCACGGCACTACCACCGGCATTTCGGCCGAGGACCGCACCGCCACCGTGCGCAACTTGGCCAACAACAATGCCGGCGCGGTCGACTTCGTGCGGCCCGGCCACATCTTCCCGCTGATCGCCAAGGAAGGCGGCGTCCTGATGCGTTCGGGCCATACCGAGGCGACAATCGACCTATGCCGGCTCGCCAAGCTCGCGCCCGTCGGCGTCATCTGCGAACTCGTCAACGACGATGGCACGGTCATGCGCGGCCCGGATGTCATCGCCTTTGCCGAGCGCCACGGCATCAAGCGCCTCTCGGTCGCCGATCTCATCGCCTACAGGCAGATGCGCGAGAAGCTCGTGGAGCGCGTCGGCGAGTTTCCGGTCGCGACCGACATCGGCACGCTCGCCGGTTATGCCTACGTGACGCCGTTCGACAAGGTCCACCACATGGCCTTCGTCTACGGCCGCATCGGCGATGGTGAAGCCGTGTTGGCGCGACTCCATCGCGGCAGCGTGATCGGCGACGTCTTCGACGGCGCCAAGCCCATTCACGCGGCGCTGCAACGGTTCAGGCGCGAGGGCCGCGGCGTCATCGTTTATCTGCGCGACGGCACCTCCGGGGTGCCGATCACGGCGATTCCGCACGAGGGCGACGGCCGCGCGGAGGAGTTGCGCACCCGGCAATGGCGCGAGATCGGGCTGGGCGCGCAAATTCTCAAGGACCTTGGGATTTCCTCGATCCGGCTGCTCGCGTCCACCAAACGGACCTACGTGGGCCTCGCCGGCTTCGGCATCGAGATTTTGTCGACCGAATCGATCGACTGATAATGTTTGCTCCTCACGCCTTGCGTTCGGCAACGAAGCGCGCGGTTGCCTTGAGCATCGCGGCATCGGCGCCAAACGGCGCGAGCGAGCTATCGGCTTCGGCGACGAGATCTTTCAAACGTGCGCGCGCACCGGTGACGCCGAGCAGCGCGACCAGCGTGGCCTTGCCCGCCGCCGCATCCTTGCCGGTCGCCTTGCCGACCGCGGCGGCATCGCCTTCCACGTCGAGGAGATCATCGGCGATCTGGAATGCGCGGCCGAGCGCGCGGCCGTAGCGCGAGAGCGCTTCGATCTGCTCGGGCGTGCCTTGGCCGAGGACCCCGCCCGCCACGCAGCCAAAGTGGATCAACGCGCCGGTCTTCATCCATTGCAGCGTGCTGGTCTCGCTCTCGCCCAGCCGCGGTTTGTCGCGCTCGAAGCGACCCTCGGCCGCGAGGTCGAGCATCTGACCACCGGCCATGCCGCCCAGGCCGGCCGCGCGCGCCAATCTCGTCACGAGATCGATGCGCACCGCCGGCTCCGGGTGCACCTCGGGACGCGCCATCACATCGAAAGCAAACGTGAGCAGCGAGTCGCCGACCAGAATAGCCGTCGCGTCGTCATAAGCCTTGTGCACCGTCGGCTTGCCCCGGCGCAGCGCGTCGTCATCCATCGCCGGAAGATCGTCGTGCACGAGCGAGTAGCAGTGCACGCATTCAAGCGCCGCGCCTGCCATGAGTGAGCGCGCGCGCGGCACACCGAACAGCCGGCCGCTCTCGACGATGAGAAACGGCCGCAAGCGTTTGCCACCCGCGAGGCTGCCATAGCGCATTGCCTCGATCAGCCGTTGCGGCCGGGTGGTTTCGCCTGCCTCGGGTACGGAGCTGAGCAAGCGCTCGAGCAACGCCTCAATGTCGGATGCCACCACCTGCGCTGCCGCCAGCATGGCTTCCTGGGGATCGAGTTTGCTCATGCGCCGCAAAGCCTCCCGCACTGGCGTCCGTAATGAAACATAGCGCCGGGTCGATTTCCATGTGCTCCGCGACTGCGGTCCCGGAGCCATTGCACATGGACCCCTCTTTTGGTTTATTGCGCGTAGCCAATGACTTAGCAAGCATGCGGGAATTTCGCCCTTGTGGGCTTCACGCGCAAGCTGATGACGCTCTCGCTCGTGTGCACCATGGCGGCGGCGGTGCTGTTCCAGCCGGTGCTGATGGGACCGACGCGGCAGCAGCAGTCCCCGTAGCAGCTGTTTCTATTTCTTGCCGGGTGCAGACCGCGAACTCGTGGGAGCCGCTGTTTCCAGTTTGGTGCGGGTCCAGTCCTGGCCACTGCAGAGTAAGCCGAGCACGCATCCTTCGACTCTGAGCGTGTCGTCACTCTTGAGCCAGATGCGCGACGTGTAGGTTTTGCCGTTCTCGGGGTTGTAAATATCGCCTGCCCAACGGCCATCGCTGGCCGGCTTCATGCCGAGCAAAAGCTGCAAGCCCATGATCGGCCGGCTGCGCTTCGCCGGATCCGGATTGTTTTCGTCCAAGCCGCCCGGCTTCTTCGTCCAAACAACCGTGCCGCAGAGCGCGCTGCCGCACGAGTCGACACGAATGATCGCGTCCTTATCCTCGACGAGCCAATCGCCTTTGGGAGTTGCGGCGAGAGCCGAACTCGCGATCAGAGCGAGGAGCAATCCGTACCGGAATTTCGCCATCCACGCCCCCACGCCGTACGAGAATCAGCGGGGCGGTAGCTTGCCGTGCTCTTCGAGCACTTTGCGACAACGCTGGCTCAGCTGCGGCGCATGACTGACGAGACATGCGACGAAGGCGTTCTCATCATCGCCCTGAATGCCCTTGCAATGCTTCGTCACGTCGGGACGGCAGGCCGCCTGCTCCTGTTGCGTGCCCGATAACGCCTGAGCCGGCAGGCCGGGCAAAACCATAGCGGCGGCGAGGGCAAGGCCGGCAGCGAGTTGGGCTTTGTACGTCATCTCAGTCTCCCTGTTTCCGCCCACCAGGGGCCGAGTTGATAGGAACCGGTGGGACGAGGCGGCAACCGGCCGGAAGGGCGCTTGTTCCAGCGGCTAATGGTGGCTTTTTCGCGTCGATATCAGGTGGTTGCGGGTCCCTGCCCTAGCCGGCGGATCGCCGCTAGGATGAGCTAATCCATTC
The DNA here is from genome assembly GCA_019243195.1 of Hyphomicrobiales bacterium. Taxonomy (GTDB): domain Bacteria; phylum Pseudomonadota; class Alphaproteobacteria; order Rhizobiales; family Xanthobacteraceae; genus AP-16. The sequence goes on along the minus strand of JAFAUQ010000151.1, from coordinate 8,740 downwards.
CCCCTCCAGGCCCCCCCTTTTGCGATGAAAACCACCCTGACAGACCTTTCGCGCGTCCTGGCGGGGGCATTGGCCTGGTTCGGCCGCCGGGTACGCGTGCGATCGCAGCTGTCGTGGTCATCGGCATTGCCGTGCCGCCGTTGGGCGCCGTGCTACGGCCTTTCGTCACGCCGGCGATTTTCGTCCTGCTGTGCATCGCCTTTCTGCGCGTCGATGCCGCGGCCCTGCGCGGTTACGTGCGGCGTCCAAAGCTCGTCCTCGCGGCCACGGCGTGGACGATGCTGGTGGTCCCGACTTTGTTCGGCGCAGTTTCCCTCGGCCTGGGGCTCGACGTCCGCGCGCCCGAATTATTCCTCGCGCTCATGCTGCAGGCGCTCGCGCCGCCGATGATGGCCGCCCCGGCGTTCGCCGCCCTGATGGGCTTCGATGCCACGCTCGTGCTCGCGAGCCTCGTGACAAGCACAGCACTCACGCCGGTGACGGCTCCTCTGTTTGCCTACGTGTTCATCGGCCCGGCGCTCGCGCTCTCCCCCGCGCTGCTCGGGCTCAAGCTGTTTGCAATTTTGGCGGGGTCAGGCTTCGTTGCGATCATCGGCCGCAGATTTGTCAGCGCGAAAGCCCTCGCGCGCCGCAAGGACGAACTCGACGGCATCAACATCATCGTGGCGTTCGTCTTTGTCGCCGCGGTGATGGAACATGCGGCCGTGAACTTCATCGATGCTCCGTGGGCCACCCTCGGGCTCGCCGCGCTTGCCTTTGCGGTATCCATCGCGGTGCTCGGGTTGACGACGCTCGTTTTCGCGCGCGCCGGCAAGGAGCGCGCTTTCGTGCTCGGCTTGATGGCATCGCAACGGAATATGGGATTGATGCTGGCGGCGACCGGCGGGGCGCTGCCGGATTTCGTCTGGCTCTATTTCGCGCTCTGTCAGTTCCCGATCTATTTGTTTCCGCAAGTCCTCAAACCGCTGGCGCGGCGGCTGGTCGGCCGATCGCAGATGACAGCACGGGCGATGCGATGAGCATTGGGGTTGGTATCGCGGCGCTTTCGCTCGGCATCTGGATCTATTTGATCCTCGGACGCGGCTTTTTCTGGCGCGCGCGGACGTGGGAAGCGGACGATCCCGCACCGGAGCCGACTACATGGCCGAGCGTTGTCGCCGTGATACCGGCGCGCAATGAGGCCGATATTATCCCCGACACGCTCGCCTCGGTGCTGCGCCAGGATTATCCGGGGCCGTTCGCAGTGGTTCTCGCGGACGACCACAGCGATGACGGAACCGCGGATACGGCACGCGCGGTTGCCGCCCTTTCCCAATCGAAACACCAGCTGACGATCATCGCCGCCGCGGCCTTGCCGCTGGGCTGGACCGGCAAGCTGTGGGCCGTTCGCGAGGGCGTGGCGCGGGCGTGCGTGGCGACCGAGCCTCCCGATTACCTGCTCCTGACCGACGCCGATATCGCCTATCGGCCGGATGCCGTACGTCGCCTCGTTGCGAGCGCGCAGGCGCAAGGTCTTGCGCTTGCCTCCCTCATGGTGGAACTGCACTGCGAAAGCCCGGCGGAGAAGGCGCTCGTTCCCGCCTTCGTATTCTTCTTCCAGATGCTCTACCCGTTCGCCTGGGTGAACGATCCGCGCCGCGGCACGGCAGCGGCGGCCGGCGGCTGCATGCTGGTGCGCCGCGACGCCCTTGCACGCGCCGGCGGGATCGAGGCGATCCGCAGCGCGCTGATCGATGATTGCGCGCTCGCGCGGGCCGTTAAGCCGGTGGGCCGAATCTCGCTCGGACTCACCCGGCTGGCGCGCAGCCGCCGCCGCTATCCGGCGCTGACGGACATCCGCCGCATGGTGTCGCGCTCCGCCTATGACCAGCTTGGCTGCTCTCCGCTGTTGCTGGCGGGGACCGTCGCCGGCATGGCGCTCGTCTACCTGGCCCCGCCTCTGTTCGCCCTACTCGGGAGCGGTCCGACGCGCGTGCTGGGTATTGCCGTCTGGGTGCTGATGGCGGCCGCGTTACAGCCAATGCTGCGGTTCTATCGCCGCTCGCCCTTGTGGGGGTTGGCCTTGCCGGCAATCGCCGCCACCTATGTGGCATTCACCCTCGATTCGGCCTATCAACACGCCCGCGGGCGGGGCGGCCTTTGGAAGGGACGCGCGCAGGCCGGCGTCTCGGAAACTCGATGACCGACATCACGCCGACCAAAACCCATCGCGATGAGAATTTCCCGGTCGCTTCACTGCTGATCGCGCCGCAGCACCGCGCGACCATTCTCGCGTTCTATCGCTTCGTGCGTGCGGCCGACGACATTGCCGACAGTGCGGTCCTCTCGGCGCCTGAGAAAATCGAACGACTTGACTGCCTTGAGGCAGGCCTGCTGGGCAACGCGGACGCCGGCGTCGAAGCATCGACGCTGCGAAACGCGCTTGCCGCCCGCAATCTTTCGCCGCGTCACGCACAGGACCTTCTCATGGCATTCCGTACCGATGCCACCAAGCTGCGCTACCGCGATTGGGATGATTTGATCGGCTACTGCACCTATTCGGCGATGCCGGTCGGGCGTTTCGTTCTCGATGTACACGGGGAAAATCGCCGCACCTGGCCCGCCTCGGACGGGCTATGCGCGGCGCTGCAAATCATCAATCATCTACAGGATTGCGGTCAGGACTATCGTTCGCTCGATCGCGTCTATATCCCGCTTGATGCGATGGAGCGAAACCGAGTCAAAATCGAAGACCTCGGCGCCGAGCGCGCTTCCACGGCGCTGAGGAATTGTGTGCGCGATCTTTCCTCGCGCACACGCGAGCTGTTGCAGGACGCGGCGCCGTTCTCGATGCTGATCGATGACCTGCGACTTGCCTTGGAAGTGGCGGTCATTCACAGGTTGGCGCTCGATTTGGTGGGGCGCCTGATGCGACGTGATCCGCTGAGCGAGCGCGTGCATCACAACAAAGCCGAGGTTGCGGGCCTCGCGGCCGCCGCCATTCTCATGGCTCTACCGCGCCGGGCCGCGCGCCGGCCGGTCGACCCCCCGCGAAAAGTCCAAGACGTCTGAATGTCTGCGCAGCCCATGACAGTGCCGAGCAGCGGGTCGGACGATGCGGCGCGACGCGCGTCCGGCAGTTCGTTCTATGCCGGCATGCGCATGCTGCCGCGCGATCGTCGCCAGGCGGTTTATGAAATTTATTCCTTCTGCCGTGCGGTCGACGACGTGGCGGATGCGGGTGGGCCGCAGCCGCCGCGGATAGCGCAACTCGCGCAGTGGCGATCGGACGTGGACCAGCTTTACGCCGGGACGCCGCCGCCGCGCTTGAAAGGCCTTGACGAGCCGCGCCGGCGCTTTGCGCTCGAACGCGCTGATTTCATGGCCATCATCGACGGCATGGAAATGGACGTAGTCGAGGACATCCGTGCCCCCGATTGGGCAAAGCTCGACCGCTACTGCGATTGCGTCGCGAGCGCGGTCGGCCGCCTGTGCGTCAACGTGTTCGGCCTCACGCGCGCGGACGGTGTCGAGCTCGCTCATCACCTCGGGCGTGCGCTGCAGCTCACCAACATCCTGCGCGATCTCGACGAGGACGCCTCGCTCGGTCGTCTTTATCTGCCGCGTGAGCCGCTGCGTGACGCGGGAATCGAGTCGAGGGAGCCCGACACCGTGCTCGCTGATGCGCGGCTCCCGGCCGCGATTACACCGGTGCTCGAGCGCGTGCGTGGCCACTTCCACGACGCAGACAGGGTGATGCACCGCTGCCCGCACCGCCTGGTTCGAACACCAAGGCTGATGGAAAAGGCCTATCAAATCTTCCTGCGCAAGTTGATTGCCCGCGGATGGGCCCCACCGCGCGCGAAGGTGAGCATCGGCAAACTGCGGCTGCTGTGGATCGTGGCGCGTTACGGTCTGCTGTGAGCCGGTCCGGGCAAATCCACGTGATCGGCGCCGGGCTCGCCGGTCTTGCCGCGGCGGTGCGGCTCGCGGCCGGCGGTCAGCGCGTCATCATTCATGAAGCGGCGAACCAGGCGGGCGGGCGCTGCCGGTCGTATCACGACGGGACGCTCGGGATGGCGATCGACAACGGCAACCACCTGGTGCTCTCAGGAAACCGTGCGACGCTCGATTATCTGGAAGTAATCGGCACGCGCGACCGGCTTGTCGGCCCCGATGCCCCGGAATTTGCCTTCGTCGACCTCGCCACCGGCGAACGCTGGACGTTGCGCCTGAGCGAGGGGCTTATCCCCTGGTGGATATTCGATGCGAAGCGGCGCGTCCCCGGAACGAAGCCGTTGGACTATCTATCCGGCGCGCGATTGTTGTGGGCGGGCGCGGACAAAACAATTGCCCAAACGATGCACTGCGGCGGGACGCTTTATCGCCGCCTGTGGCAGCCCGTGCTTCTCGCCGCGCTCAATACCGATCCGGCGGAAGCCTCGGCGCGTCTCGCCGGCGCGGTGGTGCGCGAGACGCTCGCGGCAGGGGGGCGCGCTTGCCGGCCGCTGATCGCGTATGACGGTCTGACCGAGGCTTTCATCGATCCGGCGCTGCGCTTCGTCGAGGGCAAAGCCGGTGCTATCCGTTATGGGGCGCGCTTGCGCGCGCTCGGGTTCGCCGAGCAGCGCGCCGAGAGCCTCGATTTCGGTGAGCAGGTCGAGCAGCTCGGGGCCGACGATGCCGTTGTCCTGGCGGTGCCGCCGTGGATCGCGGCCGGCCTCGTACCCGACCTCACAACACCGTCCGAGTTTCGCGCCATCGTCAATGCGCATTTCGCCGTTGCGCCGCCGGCCGGTCTGCCGCCGATGATCGGCGTCATCAACGGCACGGTCGAGTGGATATTTGCTTTCCGCGACCGCGTCTCGACAACCATCAGCGGTGCCGACCGGCTGCTCGATGCGCCACGCGAGGAACTCGCGCAGACGATCTGGCAGGAGGTCGCCAAGGTCGCCGGCATTTCTGGCGCAATGCCCCGATGGCAGCTCATCAAAGAGCGCAGAGCCACTTTCGCGGCGCTGCCGGACGAGAACCGCAAGCGGCCGGGCGCCGCGACCAGCTATGCCAACATGGTTCTTGCGGGCGACTGGACTGCGACCGGCCTCCCGGGAACCATCGAAGGCGCCATCCGATCAGGCAACCGCGCCGCGGACCTCGTGCGCGATCAGCTCGACCAAAGAGACCGATAGCTACGCCGCTGAGGCCCGCTTTGCGCGCGCTTCCGTTTCGGTGATTTCCGCAAGCTTGCGCTCCACGTGGCGCGAGAACACGTATTCGGCCGGCCGCTGCTCATCGAGCGGGATTTCCGGCGCCATCGGGCCGTCGGTTCGCACGCCGCGCAGCGCCACCTTGAGCGCCTTAAGCGGGTTCGCGACCGCATCTTTCACCGCGGTCGCCTCGTAGCCGCAGTGGACCATGCAGTTGGCGCACTTCTCATAGTTGCCGGTGCCGTAAGAATCCCAATTGGTCTCTTCCATCAGCTCGCGGAAGGTACGCACATAGCCTTCGCCCACAAGGTAACAGGGGCGCTGCCAGCCGAACACGGTGCGGGTGGGATTGCCCCACGGGGTGCAGCGGTACTCCTGATTGCCGGCGAGGAAATCGAGGAACAGGCTCGACTGGCTGAACGACCAGGCGCGCCCGCCGCGACCGCGGCGGAAGATGTCGCGGAACAGCCGCTTGGTCGTTTCCCGGTTGAGAAAATGCTGCTGGTCCGGCGCGCGTTCATAGGCGTAACCGGGCGACACCGTGATGGCGTCGACCCCGATCTCGCGTACGTGATCGAAAAACGCGGCGGTGCGCTGCGGGTCGGCGGTGTTGAACAAGGTGCAGTTGATGTTGACCCGAAAGCCGCGCGCCTTGGCGGCCTTGATCGCCGCAACCGCGCGGTCGAACACGCCCTCCTGGCACACCGAGCGATCGTGGTCCTCGCGGTCGCCGTCGAGATGCACCGACCAGACGAAATGCGGATCCGGCTGGTACTGATCGAGCTTCTTCTCCATCAGCAGCGCGTTGGTGCAGAGGTAGACGAACTTGCCGCGGGCGATGATGCCCTTGACGACCTGCGGCAGTTCGCGGTGCAGCAGCGGCTCGCCGCCGGCGATCGAAACGACCGGCGCGCCGCATGAATCCACCGCCTCCAGACACTCGTCCACTGATAGCCGCTGGTTGAGGATTTTATCCGGATAGTCGATCTTGCCGCAGCCGGCGCAAGCAAGATTGCAGCGGAACAGCGGCTCGAGCATCAGCACCAGCGGATAGCGTTTGCGCCCGGCGAGCGTCTGGCGCATCACATAGGCGCCGACGGCTATTTTTTGTCTTAACGGGATTCCCAACTCTAGTCTCCTGCAGCTCTCGTGTTGTTGTGATGCGCACGCCCCTTTGGGGTGACGCCCTATACCAATTCTGACGGCAGCCGGAACTGAATCTTTTCTTCGCGGCCCGGCATGGTCGTCACCTCGACCGGTCCCAATCGGCGCAATGCTTCGATCACGTCCTCGACCAGCACGTCCGGCGCCGAAGCACCGGCGGTAATGCCGACCGCCTTGGCGCCACGCACGTATTGCGGCAACAACTCGGCGCCGTTGGCGATCAGATAACTCGGAATCCCGGCCTCTTCACCGATTTCGCGCAGGCGGTTGGAGTTCGAGCTGTTCTGCGCGCCGACCACGAGCAGCACGTCGACGTGCTCGCTCAGCTCCCGCACCGCCGCTTGGCGGTTTTGCGTGGCGTAGCAGATATCGCGGGTGTCGGGCCCGACGAGATCGGGGAAACGGCGCTGCAGCGCCGCGATGATGGAACGCGTGTCGTCGACGCTGAGCGTCGTCTGCGTCACATAGGCGACGGGTGCGTCGTCCGGCAGGTCGATCTTTTCGACGTCGGCCTCGTTCTGAACCAGGATCACCGGCTCGGAAATCTGGCCCATGGTTCCTTCGACTTCCGGATGGCCGGCGTGGCCGATCAAGATCAACGTCCGGCCCTGGGCAACGTAGCGTTTGCCTTGATTGTGCACCTTGGTGACGAGCGGACAGGTCGCGTCGAGCACTGGCAGGTTGCGGGCCGCTGCCTCCTGCTCCACCGCCTTGGAGACGCCGTGCGCGCTGAACACCGTGAGCGCGCCGGGCGGAACGTCGTCGATATTTTCGACGAAGCGCGCGCCCTTCGCCTTCAAGCTCTCCACGACGTATTTGTTGTGGACGATCTCGTGGCGCACGTAGACCGGTGCGCCGTTCTTCTCGAGCGCGCGCTCGACAATTTCGATCGCGCGAACGACGCCGGCGCAAAAGCCGCGGGGCTGAGCAAGAATGACGCGCATGCCGTTGTTCACCGGCTCCCGGTGCCGCTGGCGAGTCGCCTGACGGCTTCGGATTCGGTGATTCCGAGCACCGCCATGGCCTTCGCGGCGATGTCGGCCGCCTGCAGCCCCGCCTGGGCATACATGCGGTCGGGCTTGTCCTGATCGAGGAACAGATCGGGCAACGTCATCGTACGGACCTTGAGCCCGGCATCGAGCGCGCCCTGCTCGGCCAGGAAATGCAGCACGAACGCTCCGAAACCGCCGACGGCTCCCTCCTCGACGGTGAGGAGCACTTCGTGCTCGCGCGCCAAGCGAATAATGAGATCGGTGTCGAGGGGCTTGGCGAAACGCGCGTCCGCGACAGTGGTGGAGAGTCCGGCCGCGTTGAGGGTCTCGGCGGCCTTGAGGCATTCCGCAAGCCGCGTACCTAGTGAGAGCAGCGCAACCTTAGTGCCCTCGCGCACGATGCGGCCTTTGCCGATTTCGAGCGGCACGCCAAACTCGGGCATGTCGACGCCCATGCCCTCGCCGCGCGGATAGCGGAACGCGATCGGACCCTCATCATAGGCCGCCGCGGTCGCCACCATGTGCACCAATTCGGCCTCGTCCCCCGCCGCCATGATCACGAACCCGGGCAGACAGCCGAGATAGTTGATGTCGAACGAACCGGCGTGGGTCGGGCCGTCGGCACCGACGAGCCCGGCGCGATCCATCGCAAAACGCACCGGCAGGTTTTGGATTGCAACGTCGTGCACCACTTGGTCGTAGGCACGCTGGAGGAAGGTCGAATAAATCGCCGCGAAGGGTTTGTAGCCCTCGGTCGCGAGCCCCGCCGCGAAGGTGACGGCGTGCTGTTCGGCAATGCCGACGTCGAACGTCCGGTCCGGGAACGCGCGCTCGAAAATGTCGAGCCCGGTGCCCGACGGCATGGCGGCGTTGATGGCGACGATGCGGTCGTCCTTATGCGCCTCCTTCACAAGGCTGTCGGCGAACACCTTGGTGTAGGCCGGCGCGTTGCTCTTGCCCTTGGCCTGCTTGCCGGTGACCACGTCGAACGGCACCACGCCGTGATATTTGTCGGCCGAGCCTTCCGCCGGCGGATAGCCTTTGCCCTTCTGGGTGATGACGTGCACGAGGATCGGGCCGTTCTGCGTATCGCGAACGTTCTTGAGCACGGGCAACAGGTGATCGAGGTTGTGACCGTCGATCGGGCCGACGTAAAAGAAGCCCAATTCTTCAAACAAAGTGCCGCCGGTCAGAAGCCCGCGGGCATATTCTTCCGCCCGCTGCGCCTTCTCATACATCGCGGGGGGCAGGTAGCGCGCCAGCTGCTTGCCCATCTGGCGCAGCGAGCGATAGGTGTCCCCCGACGTGAGCCGCGCCAGGTAGGCCGACATGGCGCCGACCGGCGGCGCAATCGACATGTCGTTGTCGTTGAGGATGACGATGAGGCGCTCGCGGCGC
>JAFAUQ010000188.1 GCA_019243195.1 Hyphomicrobiales bacterium | reverse complement strand
TGGAAAGCTCGCAAGCAGCCATTGATGGGCGGCGAGGATCCCGGCGACCCAAGCGGTCGAGGCGCACGCCTTGGCAAGTTCGATGTTGAGATCGACCAGCACGTCGAAGTCGTGCTCGTAACCGCCGAACGCCTTCGGCTTGACGATATCGAAGAACCCGCCCTCGCGCAGGATCTCGATGTTTTGCATCGGCACGGTGGCCGCCTCTTCCGTGGCGAACGCCAGGGCTTTGATGCGTGGCGACGCGGCCTGAACCTTGGCTTTGAGGGCAACGAGATCGGGACGCACGCGCACACGGGGCCGCTCGAGGCCGCTCGCTAACGGCATAACTCGCCTCCCTAGACCAAGTGACCACCGCTGGCTTTGCGGGGCGGCCAAATATTATCCTTGTTCCTTGTCGCGCAGCGACTTTAGCATGGAGCTGCCCTGATTGGCCGGGCCGAGCGATTGAGTCGTGGCGGCAAGTTCCACCACCTTGTGCAACTCCTGCCAAGTAGCGCCGGCGCGACGGGCCGCCAGCGCATGCATCTGTGCCGCCGGATTGTGCTCGATAAGCAGCATCCCGGACAGAATGAGATTCGTCGTCTTGATATCGAACACCTCCGAATAGAAGGCGTGGGCGCGCAGCCGCTCGGAAAGCCTGAGGAACTCCGGATTGACCTCGCCGGAAAACTCAAATCGGGCGGCGGGCAGCGGCGGCACCATCCCGAACAGCTCCGCATAAGTGTCGCGAAACCGCGTCAACTCCTCTCCAAGTGGGTTGCTCGATTCGGTCATAGATGTCTCCCTGATGATAGGAACGGATGCTCAGTCGAGCTTCACCTTGGCGCCGCGCACGACTCGACCCCACTTTTGGGTCTCGGATGCGATGAAGGCGGCGAACTTCTCGGGGGAGTCGACCATCGGCTCGAACATGTTGGGGGCGAGGAATTTCTCTTGAAACTCCGCATCCGCGAACACGCGCCGTACGTCGGCATTGATCCGCTCGACGATCTCGCGCGGCGTCCCGCCGGGCGCGAACAGTCCGAACCAGGACACCGCCTCGAAGCCCGGCAGCCCGCTTTCCGCGATGGTCGGTATTTCGGGAAGTTGCGCGAGGCGCGTGGCGCTGCCGACAGCGAGCAGTTTCAGCTGCCCCGCCGTCCAAGGTTGGATCGCCGAACTCGTGCTGATGAACATCGTCTGGATGTGCCCCGCCATCACGTCGATCAGCGCCGGAGTCGCGCCTTTGTAATGAACCGCAACGAGCTTCACGCCTGCCATCGTCTGCAACATTTCCATATTCAGGTGGCCGGTCGAGCCGATGCCGAAGGTTCCGTAGTCGAGTTCGCCGGGCCGCTGCTTTGCAAGCGCGATCAGCTCATCCATGGTGTTCGCCGGCACAGATGGACTCGCGATCAGCGACTGGCTGATGCTGACGAGGCCGGTGACGGGAGCAAAGTCCGTTGGTTGATAGGGCAGCTTGCGGTACAGCCAGGGATTGATGACCAGGGTTGCTTCGGCGCTCACCAGCAGTGTTTGGCCGTCGGGCGCCGCTTTGGCGACGTATTCCGCGCCGATCTGATTGGAAGCCCCCGGTCTGTTCACGACAACGGTAGGCTGGCCCCAATTTTTGGCGAGCTGCTGCCCGAGCGCCCGGGCCAGAGCGTCAGTCACGCCGCCCGGAGCCGCGGTCACAACGAGAGTAACAGGCCCAGCGGGAAAGCTCCCTGCATGGCCAACGTCGCCGGCCAAGCTCAGCCAAGTGACAGCGGCCAGCAAGCGTTGCCATGTCTGCACGACGTCCTCGCACCCATCGGCCTGCGCCGGATGAGGAGAATCTAATGTTTCGTCTCCTCGATCACCGCCGAAAACGGCAGCGCGCCGATCAGCTCGGCCCGGCGCGCTTCGGCCGTGCGCATGTTTGCGGTCGCCTCGCTCAGCGTTCTTGAATTGGAACCGGCGGCGACGATACCGCCGAGGATCACGGCGGCCGCACCGAAGGCGACGATCTGATCAACATTGATAAGCCCGGCGACGGTGACGAGCAGCACCAGCGCGCCGACCGCAATGGCGACTTTCGCGGCGAGGATCACCTTGCGGCAGCTCTCGGCCACCGCGCCAAGGCGCTCGATCTGCGCTTCCAGCCGCGAAATTTCGGCGGCGGGATCTTCATCCGTGCCGGCGAAGTCATCGTCCATTCGGAACGCAACCTGGACCATCGCCTGATATCATCCCTCGCGCGGGATGATCAACTTTTCCTCGGTCGTGAAACTGATCTGGCGGCCAATGAAGGTTGTGCCGTCCTCGCGCAGGCGGCGCGTCGCCGGCGAGGCGCTGAACAAATCGAGCGCAGCCTGGTCCTCGAACCACAGCTCGGCGATGCCGTCGACCGCAACATCGAGCGCATCCACCCCGTCGCTGCGGAACGAGGACGACTTGACCTCGGTCTGCACGTAGCGGGCAACCCCCGGGCAGGCGTACGCGAGCGGCCCGTGGATTTCCCGCCAGTGCTTCATGAAATCCCCGTGCGAGGAGCCGTCCTTGCGCACCAGCAGCGAGACGGTTTTGATCATTTGACGCTCTCTTTGGCCCGCACGGGCGTCGCCGCCTGCTCGGCCGGCACCTTCTCCAATTTCTGCAGACTGCGCAGGTCTGCCGGCGCCGGCTTGTCCGGAAACAGCGACGGCCACGCGGTAAACGCGACCTCGGCGACGTAAAGGTCGCCGCGCGAGTCGACACAAAGGCCGTGCGGCGAGGTGAACTGCCCGGGCTTGGTGCCGGCGGACGGCGTTACATTAAGGCGCGCCAACAGCTTGCCGGTGTGATCGACGACGCTGATGCGCGGGCCCAGGTTGGGCGCGTTCCGGTTGAAGTGAAGATAGGGCCCGATTTCGCCGAGGAAACAGATCGGGCATTTGCCCGGCATCACATAAAGCCCGCTCGGCCGGTGCATGTTGACCCACTGGGCCTCGTATTTGCCGTTGCCGTCGAACACCTGCACGCGGTGGTTCTCGCGGTCGGCGACGTAGACCCAGCCGTCCGCGTCGCAGCCGATGTTGTGCGGCAGGTTGAACTGGCCGGGATCGGTGCCGGGCTCGCCCCAGGAGAACAGGCGCTTGCCGTCGGGCGAATATTTGTGGACGCAGGCATTGCCGTAGCCGTCCGAGACATAGATGTGGCCGTCCGGCGAGAGCGCCGTGTGGGTGCAGCGGTTGAACGGCTGCAGGCCCATGAACGGCGCGGGCCGGCCGGGAATGCCGATCTCGAGCAGAATCTTTCCGTCGAGCGTGCATTTGCGCACGGTGTGGTCGCCGTCGTCGGTGAGATAGATCGTGTCGTCCGGGCCCATGTGGACGCCGTGGGCGCGATTGAACACGCCCTCGCCCCACGACTTGATGAAATTGCCGTCGCGGTCGAACACGCACATCGGATGTTCGCCGCGGTTGAAGGCGTAGACGCGATCGTGCCGGTCGACGCCGACCGCCGCCACGTCGCCGAAGCGCCAGCCGGGCGGCAGCTTCCCCCAGCCCTCGGCCACGCGATAGGTGTACTCGCCCTGCCCTAAGATGACGCTCATGTTTTCCTCCCCGACATTCTACGTTGGTATTGCGCGCATTTGGCGCCGCAATGGCAGGCGAAATCAAGGGGCTTCCCTCTGACTCGTCATGCCCGCGAAAGCGGCCATCCAGTAACCACCGGCCTCTGTTTTGTTTGAAAGGTCTGTGATTACTGGATCGCCCGCTTTCGCGGGCGATGACGAGGGATGTGTGTGGCGTCTACTCGTTCCGGATCCAGTTTTCCAGCAGCATGCGCACCGCGGCGACGAAGGCGAGGGGCTGGTCGAGCATGACGTGGTGCTGCGCCTCGGGCACCTCGACGATCGGCGCGCGCGGCCCCATCAGCTGCGACATGTAGCGCGCGGTCTGGCGCGAGACGAGCGCGCTCTTCTCGCCGAACAGCAGCGCGGCGCGGCAGCGCACGTCCTGCAAATATTCGCGGAACGGCTCGCCGAAGCGGCGCGCGCCGATCGCGGCGCCGTCGAACTTCCAGGTCCAGTGGCCCTCAACCTGCATGAGCGAACGGCGGCCGATGTATTCGACGAGGAAATCGTTGTCGCACGGCTGCGGCGGCATCAGGCGGAAGCGCGCGAGGCCCGCCTCGAAACTCGGATAGATTTTCTTGTTGCCCCAGTTGGGCGGCGCGAGCGGATGCTGCACCTCCTCTTCCGGCGAGCGGATCGGCGAATCGACGATCACGGCGCCGCCGAGCGTGTCGCCGAACTCGGACGCGAATTTCATCGTCATGAAGCCGCCGAAGCTGTGCCCGACCACGAATGGATTTTGCCCGAGGCCGGCATCGGCGATGACCGCGCGCATTTCCGCGGCGCGGATTTCCGAGCCGTAGCTCGAGCGCCGGCCGCTGTCGCCCATGCCGGACAGATCAATCGCGGCTACGCGATAGTGGCGCATGAAGTAGGGCGCGATGAACGCCCACCAATAGGCATGCGCGCCGCCGCCGTGCACGAACAGAACGCCGCGCCCGCGCAACGGCTTGTCCTCCGCCCACAAGAGGTAATGGATCGGGCAGCTGTCGACGGTGACCCAGCGCGACTCGGGGCGCTGCGCGATGGCCCAGCGGAACCATTCGGGTGTCGGCGCGCGGACTTGCAAATACTCGGCGGGAACGGACAAACAAAGCTCCAATGTTGCACTCTCACTCGTCATGCCCCGCGAAAGCGGGGCATCCAGTAAACACCGGCCATGGTTCTGTTTGAAAGGCCAGTGGTTACTGGATCGCCCGCTTTCGCGGGCGATGACGACGATAAAGGTTATAGCACTACATCGATCGCGGCGGGCGTGCCGGGCGGCAGCGGGCGCGGGTCGACTTCGACGATGCCGCCGCGCAGGCGGACCGGATAGGTCGCGAGCACCTCGGTGAACGGCGGCGGGGCGCGGCCGTCCTCGAGCCGGTATTGAAACCCGTGCCACGGGCAGGTGACGCACCCGTCGATGATGCGACCTTCGCCGAGCGGGCCATTCTGGTGGGCACACAGGTTGGTGAGCGCGCCGACGCGCGCGCCGTCGCGGAACACCGCAATGCGCTCGCCACCCGGGGCGGTCACGATGCGCGCGGCCTTGTCGGGAATCGTCTCCGGCGGCCCGACGGCGATCCAGCCGCCCTCGCCGACCTTGCTGCCGCGGTCGCCGCGGCGCTCGCGCCGGCCGGCGACGAGGTGCAGGCCCGCGACCCACACAAACGCGCCGCCGAGAAGCACCGGCACGAGCGGACTGCGGTTTCCCTGCATGGCGCCGAGCGCGACGTGCATCACCACGATCCCATAGGCGAGGTAGAGCAGCATGTGCAGCGCCTTCCATGCCGGCGGCGTGAGGAAGGCGAGCCAGAAGTCGTGGCTCGTTGCCGCGAGCAGCAGCAGCACGACAAGCGCCGCGATGCCGAGCGTCTTGTACGGGAAGCCGATGAACTTGCCGTAGGCCGCGGTGTTGGAAAGCTCGTTCGCAAGGCCCGGCAAGGCGTCCTGCACCGCAAACCATTCGAACACAGACCAACCGTGCACGGCGGCGACGAAAAACGTGAGCACGCCGAAGTGGCGGCGGTTGTAGAGGAGCGGCAGGAAACGCGGATCGAGCCGCGCCAGCGGGCCGATCGAGAGAATGATCGTGAGCATGATGAACGCGCACGAGCCGAACGCATCGATGCGCAGGTTGGTCCAGTCCGGCCAGTTGGCCGGTGGTCTCTGCCACGCCGAGACCCCCATGAACGCGCCGATATAGAGCGTCACGCCCGCAACGAGGATCAGGTCGTAGACGACCTTGCGACAGTTCCACTGAACAGCGCGGAAACCGGCGCTCATGATCGGTGACCAGTGAGCAGTGACCAGTGATCAGAAGGGGCTCTGATTATCGATTGCTGTTCCGGCGGCGGTCGAAACCACAGTGCCGCGGCGAGCCCGAGCATCACCAGCACGGCCAGCAGCGGCCACAGGGCACGATGGACCGTTCGATGCGCGCGCCTCATCGCACGCCGGCCTTTACCCAGCGCAGCAGCACGTAGGGCCACAACAGCGCGGCGCCAGGCCACAGCAGGATGCGCGCGCCGATGCTGACAGGCGTGCCGGCGGGCAGCACACGAGAAATCCCGAATATCACGAACGCGAACGCCGTGCCGGCGCCGACGAGACCATAAAGCGCGAGAACATTCAGGATAATCACGGCTGAAGAACGCTCACTGATACTCGATGGTGACGCGGTTCTCCGGCCAGCATATCACAGGTTCTGACCGGGGTTTTTCTGTTATCGTGCGCCATAACTCGGAGCCCCGAAAGGACCCGCCATGTCCGACATGCCGATCGTCAACCTGCTCGACACCGGCCAGGAGCTGACGCGCACCGGCGCGCGCGTGAGCGTGCTGTGGCAGCAACCGGAATCGCTGGTGTTCGTGGCCCGCGGCCGCGAATACCGCAGCGAGTTCCACATCAATCCCAGCGACGAAGTGATGTACATGATCAAGGGAGAGATGCGCCTGCACTACCGCACGCCGGACGGCAAGGAAGCGGTCGCGGTGGTGCCAGAGGGATCGGCGATTCATACCCCGGCCGGCATCCCGCATTCCCCGCGCTTTCCTCCCGACGCCTATCTGATGGTCACCGAGCGCAAACGCCGGCCCGGCGAAATCGACCGCTTCCTGTGGTTCTGCCCGAACTGCGACGCGCCGCTGCATGAAGAGAAATTCGTGGTTGCCGATTATCGGGCCGACCCGGTGTCGAAGGCCTACAAAAACTTCTTCGACAGCGAGGAATTCCGCACTTGCAAGGCGTGCGGCACGGTGATGCCGAGCCCTGACAAGTGATCAGTCATCAGTGACCAGTGATCAGGGTGTGAGACTTTGCTCTGGTCACTGATCACCGGTCACCGGTCACTGGTTACTGGTCACTGCTCCCGCGACAGCCCCTTTGAAGCCAGCTCGTCGAGGTAGTCGCGCCAGTA
>JAFAUQ010000060.1 GCA_019243195.1 Hyphomicrobiales bacterium | reverse complement strand
GTTCGCATCATTTTGCGGCACGCTCGTTTGCGAACTTCGGAATCGAAGGGCACTAGCAACTTATTGAATCTAGTGTGGCTTTGGTTCAGAAGTCCGCATCTCGGACTCGCTGCAAGAATGATGCGGACTTCTGAACCGCCACACTAGCGTGTCACCGCCTTCGGCGGGCCGCCTTCTTTGCAGGGGTCCGCGTCCTCGCGCGCGAAGGCGCTCGGAGTTCAGCCGCCAGTACGGCAGCCCTGGTACGCGGCCGATTCAGGATCCAGGCCGCAGTGCGAGCCTGGATGTAGTCTTTGACCACATTGCTGGTCGAGAGGTCGGGCGGACTATGGTCGAGATTGCCGTAGCTGTTGATGACCGGCAACTGGGCGACCCTGTCTGCATGGATCCTGTCGAGTTCGGACGGGTGCTCCTGATTGGGGTGGATTTCGTTCGAGACCGGCACCGAAATCCCGCTCAACGGATCGTCGGTGCGCGGCTGCGACAAGGTCAGGACGTCACCGAGTCCAGGCGCCGCCTTGTCCCTGGCCGTCAGCGGCGGCAGCTTCCAGCGCTGCTCAATTGTCTTGAGAACCGACGTGTGATCGATCGTACCTGACTGGGCACGGAACACAGTGCCGGGTGCGATGAGCGGTGAAATCAGCAACGCGGGCACGCGAACGCCAAATCGCGTGAAATCGAAATTGTCATACTCACCCGGCGAGTCATCCGGCTGCACCGCGTTGGACGGCGGAGCAACATGATCGTAATTGCCGCCATGCTCGTCATAAGTGATCAGCAACAGGGTTTTGTTCCACGCCGGTCCGTTGCGCAGCGCATAATAGACGTCGTGAATCAGCGCTTCTCCGTGTGAAACGTCGTAATTGGGATGTTGGTCGTTCCCGTGTGCGCCGAAGTCGGGTTCCAAGAAGGTGTAAGCCGGCAGCGTGCCGACGCTCGCACGCGCCTTGAAGTCGGGAAATTGGCCGAAGTGACTCTCGTCGGCATTCTTGGTGTCGGGAAAATCCTGCCGGGTCATCGGCGGACCACTGTAGCCGAAGATCGCCCAATCGGTGTTGGCATCGGACAGACGGCCGAAGATGCTCGGAGTCGTGAAAACCATGTGATGGTGGTTTTTTAGATAACCGAGGGAGGTAGCCGCTGCGGCAAAGCACCGATTCGGCAGCGTCTGCGTCGGCGCCGACGCGAACCAGTGATCGCAGACAGCGTATCCGCGCGCCAGTTTCGACATCACTGGCAACATGTCCGGCGTGTACATACCCATGATGTCGGAGGGAAGCGTTCCGGGTATCGAATCTTTGTACCCCTGCGATTGGTCATAGGCGATTGCGCTTTGGAAATTGACGACAAACCCTTTATTGGTCGGCACCGCGCCAGGTGCCGGGCTGTGGGTCGAGAACAGCTGGATGTTGGTGTTGTAAAATCCCTCCCCCGGGTCGGCGCCCGGCATGAAATAAGGATGCGGCAGCGTGTTGTCGATCTTGAAGACCGGAACGTCGTGTCCGGAACTGTCCGGATTGCTCTCGTTTCCCGTCAATCCCTCGTAGGGCTGTCCAGTGGGTGAACGGTTGCCGGAATACAGGAATCCCAACATCATATCGAACGATCGATTCTCGAGCATGAGCTGAACGATGTGATCGATCGAAGAAAGTCGATTGGCCATTGTAGTTTCTCCCCTAATGCTAGGCGACATAACGCCGCCGCTAGAATAGTGACTTTTTTCAACTTCTTTAGCAATGCAGTTCAACCGCGATTGAAACTGTTGCCAGGCTCATTTCGCGGGGGACGGGTCGTCTGTCAGCACCTGCCTTTAAGGTCCCATCGGCCGAAGCCATCGCCCGATTTCACGCAACCGTGATTCGTATCCGCTGCTCCGGCGGCTACACGGGCGCGTTGACCGGATGCCTACGCGAGGAGGTTTCCCATGGCGAAGCATGAGTTGATCGACCACAAACGCCGCGTCCTGATCGGAGCCGGCGGCGCCCTGCTGCTTGGCGCGGCATGGCCGGCGGGCGCCCGGGCGCAGACCGGCGGCGGCAAGACCAAAATCGGGGTGATCGGCTCGGGCAAGATCGGCGGCACCATCGGCGGCCTATGGGTGAAGGCCGGACACGAGGTCTTTTTCTCCTCGCGCCATCCCGAGGAACTAAAGGAACTCGTATCGAGCCTCGGCCCGCAGGCGCAGGCCGGCACGGTCGCCCAGGCGGTCTCCTTCGGCGACGTGGTCTTCGTCGCCGTGCCCTACAAGGCGCTGCCGGAGGTCGGGAAGGAGAACGCGGCAGGGCTCAAAGGCAAGGTCGTGCTCGACGCGTGCAACGCGGTCGCCGGGCGGGATGGACAGGAGCTTGCCGACGAGGTCGAACGCGACGGCATCGGCGTGGTGTCGCAGAAATATCTGCCCGGCACGCGCCTCGTGCGCGCTTTCAACACCATGGGCTACGGGGTGTTCGCGAAAGAGGCGCACCGGCCCGACCCCAAGCTCGCCATTCCGATCGCCGGGGACGATACCGACGCAGTGCAGGTGGCGGCCGGCCTCGTGCGCGACGCCGGATTCGATCCGGTCGTCGTCGGCAAGCTCGCTGACGCGCGCCGCTTCCAGCGCGGCCAGCCGGGCTACGGCCAGCAGGTGAGCGCGGCCGAGCTGAAACAGAAACTCTCGTTGCCATGAACGACGCGGCGGTGCCGCAGGCCGGCGAGGCGCGACCGGCGCTGGAACGTTGGGTTGGCTGGGCGGTGCCGGCGACGCCGCAGGAGCTAGCCGCGGCGCTGTGGGCGTTCGGTTATTTCTTCATGCTGCTCGGCGGCAACTACGTGCTGCGCCCGCTGCGCGACCAGATGGGCATCGCGGGCGGCGTGCGGAACCTGCCCTGGCTGTTCACCGCCACATTTCTCACCTTGCTGATCGCGCAGCCGCTCTATGGCGCGCTGGTGGCGCGGCTGCCGCGCGCGCGCTTCATCCCGATCGTCTATCACTTCTTTGTCGCCAACATCGCGCTGTTCTGGCTGCTGCTCACACTCGACATCGAAGCGGTCATCGTCGCGCGCGTGGTCTTCGTCTGGGTGAGCGTGTTCAATCTGTTCGCTGTCGCGGTGTTCTGGTCGTTCATGGCCGACATTTTCAGCGCCGAGCAGGGCAAGCGCCTATTCGGCTTCATCGGCGCGGGCGGTACCGCGGGCGCGGTGCTCGGCCCGAGCATCACGATCTTGCTCTCGAAGCCGCTGGGACCGGTCAATCTGCTGATCGTCGCGGCGGTCTTCCTCGAAGTTGCGGTGTTCTGCGTCTATCGCCTCGAGCGCGCGGCGGTCACGCGCACGGGCACGCCAGCCGAAACGCGACCGATCGGCGGCAACGCCTTTGCGGCGCTGCCCAAACTCATCCGCTCGCCCTATCTGCTCGGCGTCGCCCTGTGGGTGAGCCTGCTCTCGTTCGGGGCGACCATTCTTTATTTCCAGCAGGCCAACATCGTGGCCGAGACGGTGCACGGGGCGGCCGAGCAGACGCGCGTCTTCGCCAGCATCGAGCTCGCCGTTAACCTGATCAGCCTTGCGATCCAGGTGTTCGCGACCGGTTACTTCCTCAAGCGTTTCGGCAGCGGGATCGCGGCCGCGGCGCTACCGGCGGTCTATGTCGTCGGCTTCATCGCGATTGCGCTCGCTCCGACGCTCATCGTGGTGCTGGTCGTGCAGGTGCTCCAGCGCTCGATGAACTTCGCCATCGCCAACCCGGCGCGCCAGGTGTTCTTCACCGTCGTGGACCGCGAGGAGAAATACAAAGCCAAGAACCTGATCGACACCGTCGTCTACCGCGGCTCGGACGCGCTCTACGCCTGGGTGTACGAGAGCCTGCACGCGGTCGGACTGAAGCTCGGCGTGATCGCGCTGGTGGCGTGGCCGGTGGTGGTCGTCTGGCTTGTGCTGTCGATCGTCTTGGGTCGCACCCAGGAACGGCGCGCCGCCGAGCCCGCGCCCGCCAAGGCAGCCTGACGCGCCCTCTTGCCGGTTTCCAAGCAACGCAAGAGGATGGTGGGCTTTATCGAGGCTCACCGATGAACGACAGCAGCGCCGGGAAGCGCGACACGAAAGCCCCACAGCGGGGCCGGCCGCCGCTCGATTTCCAGGAGCACCTCGCCCGGCTCGAAGCCAACGGCCTGCTGGTGCGGATCGAGCGGCCGATCAACAAAGACACCGAGATTCATCCGCTGGTGCGCTGGCAGTTCCAGGGCGGACTGCCCGAGGATGAGCGCCGCGCCTTCCTTTTCACCAACGTCACCGACGCTGCCGGGCGGCGCTACGACATTCCGGTCGCGGTCGGCGCGCTCGCGTCATCGCCCGCGATCTACGCGGTCGGCATGGGCCGGCGCGTCGAGGAGATTGGGGCGGCGTGGCTCAACGCGATCGCTCATCCTATCCCACCCGTCGCCGTGTCCAACCCACCCTGCCAGGAGGTCGTGATCACCGGCGACGAGCTGCGTCGGCCGGAAGGCGGCCTCAAACGGCTGCCGGTGCCGATCTCGACGCCGGGCTTCGACGCCGCGCCTTATCTCACGGCAACGCTCTGCATCACGCGCGATCCCGACAGCGGCGTCGCCAACATGGGCACCTACCGCGCGGCACTCAAGGCGACGGACCGGCTCGGTGTGCGCATGTCGTCGCGCGTCGGCGGCGCCGGCGGCTATCTGCATTGGAAGAAATACCGCGCGCGCAAGGAGCCGATGCCGTGCGCCATCGTGATCGGCTGCGGGCCGGCCGTGGCGTTCACCGGGCCGCAGAAGCTCGAGATCGATCACGACGAAATGGCGGTCGCAGGCGGCCTCGCGGGCGCGCCGATCCGTGTCGCCAAGGCTGTGACGGTCGATCTGAACGTACCGGCCGACGCGGAAATCGTCATCGAGGGGCTGATCGATTGGGAGCTGCTCGAGCCGGAGGGCCCGTTCGGCGAAAGCCATGGCCACGTCGCGCTCGAAGACTTCAACATGTCGATGCAAGTCACGGCGATCACCCACAAACGCGCGCCGGTGTTTGTTTCGATCGTGAGTCAGGTCACGCCGAGCGAATCGAGCGTGATGAAGAAGGTCGCCTACGAGCCGCTGTTCCTTGCCCATCTGCGCGAAGAGCTCGGGGTGCGCGGCATCCGCCGCGTGCACATGCACGAGCCGCTCACCAATCTGCGCAAAGTGATGTTCCTGCAATTTGCCGCCGCCACGCCGCGCACCGAAGTCTGGCGTGCGCTCAACGGCGCCGCCAACCTGCGCGCCGACTGCGGCAAGGTGGTCGTGGCGGTGAGCGACGACATCGATCCCGAGAACGTGCACGGCGTGCTGTGGTCGCTCGCCTACCGGGCGAACCCGATCGAGGACGTGCACATCTCGCCCTATCGCTCGCTCGGTCATGGGCCGAAGACCGATGCGTCAGCGACGGATTCCACGATGCTGATCGATGCGACGCTCAAGCACCCGATGCCGCCGCTCGCCCTTCCCGCGCGCGAGTTCATGGAGCGCGCCCGCGTCATCTGGGACGAGCTGGGATTGCCGCGCCTCTCCCCGCAGCCGCCTTGGCACGGCTATGACCTCGGCGACTGGGCCGCGGTGTGGGACGACTACGCGCGCCGCGCGGTCGAAGGATCGTGGGAGACGACCGGCACGGAAACCTTCGCGCGCCGCCGCCGCGGCCTCACGCCCGAGACGCCCGTGCGCGACGTGGAAGATCGCAGCAAGGATCTGGATTTGGATTGATAACCAGTCCCTGACTATGCCTCCATAAACAGTGGCCCTCGCTCGTCATCGCCCGCGAAAGCGGCGATCCAGTAAACACAGGAGTTTCAAACAAATAATACAGTGATTACTGGATGCCCCGCTTTCGCGGGGCATGACGAGTCAGGTCTAGCTGAAGCGCCATTACCGTTTTTTCTTCGGCAGCGGCTCGGTCTCGTAGAGGTTGACCGGCGCAAAGTCATCGGTGAGCAATTCCCCGCCGTCGGCGTTCTCGTCGGTGACCCGCCGTCCGACGTAGCCCTGTGGCGGATAGCGGAAATGATAATGCCTCTCGAGCGCCTGGGCGCGCTGCTTCAATTCGTCGGCGCTCGGGCGCGGCGACAACGTCGCCACCGCGATCGACTGCCTCTCGTCCGTCTCCTTCCAGTCGGAATAGGTATCGAGGGTCGGAAACACGGCGCGCAGCGTCACCAGGGCCGAAACATAAAGCTTGGTCGTAGCAGCAAGATTGGACGCCACGGCACCTCCCGGCGCGAGCCGGTTTTTGATCAATTCGAAGAACTCCCGCGTGAGCAGATGAAACGGGATGCCCAGCTCGCGGAAGGCGTCGAGGATGATCAGGTCGTAGCGCTCCTTGCTGCGGTTCAAATAAACCCGGCCGTCGCTCTCGATGAGGTGGATCTTGTCGGTTTCCTTGAGGCCGAAATATTTGCGCCCCGCCGCGATCACGCCGGGATCGAGCTCCACGACATCGATCTGCACGTCCGGCATGGCGCGCCCGAGATAGGTCGAGATCGAGCCGGCGCCGAGCCCGACCATGAGAATGTGCCGGATGCTCGGCGGGTAGAGCAGCCCGGCCGTCATCAGCCGGGTGTAGGGCGCCGGCATGTCGTCGGGATCGGTGAGATTGACGATCGAATGAAAGAATTTTTCGTTGCGCACGCGCGTGGTGAGCGCGAGCAGCGGCCCGCGTTTCTCGACGAACACGTCGTTGTACTCGCTCTCCAGGTGGGCGACGCGGCCGTCCTTGTGCGCGAGCATGTGCGCGCGCACGCTCCCGTCGATAAGATCGTCCGCCTCGGCACGCCCGGCGGCGAGCGCCAGAGCGCTCAGGGCGACGGCCACAAAAGTTGCCGTTTTACGCAACGGATGCCGGCTGATCGTCGCGAAGCTCATCGCCGATAATCAGTCAGCCGCACGTCGGTTCCGCGGCAGTCACTGCGGCTTGATGCCGGCGAACTTGACGACCTTGGTCCACTTGTCGGTTTCCGCGGCCATGAGCTGGCCGAAGTCGGCGGGCGAGCCGAGGAACGGGACCGAGCCGAGATCGGCCATGCGCGACTTGAGTGTCGCATCCGCGAGGCCCGCCTCGATCTCGCGGTTGAGCCGCTCGACGATTGCGGCGGGCGTCTTCGCCGGCGCGCCGATGCCATAGAAGGCGCCGGAGTCGTAGCCAGGCACGAGCTCGGCGATGCTGGGAACCTCCGGCAACGCGTCGGAACGTTTGGTCGAACTTACCGCCAGCGCCCGCAGCTTGCCGGCGCGCACATATTCGATGCCTGCCGCGATCGGTGAGAAATAAACCTGCACCTGCCCGCCCATCAGGTCGGTGATCGCCGGCGGCGACGCCCGATAGGGCACGTGCACCATGTCGACGCCGGTCATCAGCTTGAACAGCTCGCCCGCCATGTGGGGCGACGTACCGATGCCGGGCGAGGCCATGTTGACCTTGCCGGGATTGGCCTTGGCATAGGCGACGAACTCGGGAAGCGTATGGGTGGGAAACGACGGATTGACCACCATCACGTTGGGGTCGCGGCTGATGGCGGCGACGGGCGCGATGTCGCGCGCAAAGTCGAAGTTCAGGTGCTCAAAGAGCGACACGTTGACGGCGTTGGCAAGCGACACCAGCAGCAGCGTATGACCGTCGGGCGGCGCGTCGATCACGAGCTGCGTGCCGAGATTGCCGCCCGCGCCCGGCCGGTTCTCCACCACGAACGTCTGGCCGAGCCGCTCGGAGAGCCATTGGCCGATCAGCCGCGCCAGGATGTCGGGGGCGCCGCCGGGGCCGAATGGGACGATCAGGCGCACGATGCGGGTGGGGTAGTCTTGACCCGATGCGGGCCGCATGCCGGCAGTGAGCGCCGCGCCCGCAACGACATGCAGGAATGAACGGCGGGGAATGGTCATGCCGGGAGACTATCGCAGCCACGGCGCCTGCGCACTATTCGCTCGACAGCGGGCCGGCGATGCTCTCGAGCGACTTGCCTTCGGCATCGACCCCCCAGATTGCTTCGGCGACCGCGGCGCCGGCCATCAGAACGGCGGCGACGATATAGCCGCCGGAGAGCGCCCAGGCCGAGCCGGTGCCGATCAGCCACCCGAACAGGGCGGGCGCGCTGCTGCCGCCGATCGCGGTGCCGAGCGCATAGAAGATCGCGATCGCCAGCGCCCGGGTCTCGAGCGGGAAGATTTCGCTCGCGGTCAAATACGCCGAGCTGGCGGCGGCCGAGGCAAAGAAAAAGATCAGCATCCAGGCGAGCGTCTGGGTCCAGGCGGTAAAGCCGTCGAGTCCGAAGATCACCGCCGTGACAACCAAAAGGACGGCAGAGATCGCATAAGTTCCGGCGATCATCACGCGGCGGCCGATGGTGTCGAAGAAATGCCCCAGCACCAGCGGTCCGAGGAAATTGCTCGCCGCAAGCGGCAACAGATAAAGGCCCGTCATGGTGTCGGCAACGCCGTGATATTTTGCCAGCACCAATCCGTAAGAGAAGAACACGGCGTTGAAGAGAAACGCCTGTGCCACCATCAGCGACAGCGCCAGCGCGCTGCGCGCGCGGTATTTGCCCAGCATGGCGCGGAAGATCAGGCCGAAGCCGAAGGTCTTGCGCGGATGCACGATGAGACGGGCTTCGGCCGGAGCAAGCGGCGCGCCGGTGCTTTCGGTCACGCGCCGCTCGACCTCGGCGACGGTTGCTTCGGCCTGCTCGCCTCGACCGTGAGTGACGAGCCAACGCGGGCTCTCCGGTACGTGGCGGCGCATCAGCAATATGCCGAGCCCGAGCACACCGCCCACCGCAAAGCCGAGGCGCCAGCCGACGTCGGGCGCCAGCAGGTTCGGATTGAGGAACAGCAGCGAGGCGCCGGAGCCGGCGGCGGCGCCGACCCAGAAGCTGCCGTTGACGATGAGATCGATTCGCCCACGCAGGCGCGCCGGGATCAATTCGTCGATCGCCGAGTTGATGGCGGCGTATTCGCCGCCGATGCCGAAACCGGTTATCGCGCGAAAGACGGCAAAGCTAGCGAAGCTCCACGAGAACGCGCTCAGCAGCACGCCGGCGAGATAGACCGCGAGCGTGACGTAGAACACGAGGCGGCGGCCGAAACGATCGGTGAGCCAGCCGAACAGCAGCGCGCCGATCACCGCACCGACCACGTAGGCGGACGCCGTCGTGCCGACTTGCGTTGCGGAAAGGCCGAGCGTCTCGCGGCTTTGCAGCACCGGCCCGATGGCGCCGACGATAGTGACTTCGAGGCCGTCGAGAATCCACGTCACCCCGAGCGCGGTCACCACGAGCAGATGAAAGCGGCTCCACGGCAGCCGGTCGAGGCGCGCCGGAATGTCGGTCTCGATGGCTTGCCGCTCGCCCGCCCTGTTGGCTTGCGCGGGAGCGGGACGCTCGAGAGCATTCGACATTCGGCTTTCCGGATGTTGGCCCCTCTTGAACCCATCCGGTGGAGAGAAGTTCCGAAGCGGCAGATCAGACCTTTTCCACGTTCCAGAACACCGGCGTCGCGCCCTTGAGGATGCCGGAAAGGTTGCTGCGCCAGCCCGACGGCGGAAAATATTGGCCGAGCGGCACATACGGCACGAACTCGAAGGCCGCGAGCTGAATCTCCGCCGCGAGTTTTTTCTGCTCGGCCGCGTCGGTCGAGTCCATCCACTTGTCGCGCAACGCGTCGAGCTTCGGATCGTCAGGCCAGCCGAACCAGGCGCGCCGGCCGTTCGTGCGCTGGATCGCGGGGAACACCGGGTCGCGATATTCGTGCGCGGGCGCGCCGGTGGTGAACAGCGACCATCCGCCCTTGTCGAGCGGCGCGTCGTTGGTGCGCCGCTGCACCACGGTGCCCCAGTCCATCGATTGTTCGTCGAGATTGATGCCGACGTTGCGCAGCGACGCTGCGACGACGCTGCTCATCGCGTCGTAAAAGGTCTGGTCGGTCGGATGCATCATCACGACGCGTTCGCCGGCGTAACCCGCTTCGCGCAGCATGGCCTGGACCGCGCCCGCAGACGCGCGTTTGCGCACCGCGTCCATGCCGGCCTCGCTCGCTGCCGGCGAGCCCGGCAGAAAGAAGCCGACCGGCGCACGGTAGAGCGAGTCATCGCCGCCCATCACCGCGGTCATCACCTCGACCTGATCGATCGCGGCGAGGATCGCGCGACGCACGCCGGCGTTGGCGGTCGGGCCGTGCAGGAAATTCGGCCGCAACACCGCGTAGGTGCCGTAGATGTCGATCGGGCCGACGCTCACGCCGGACGCCTTGCGCAGCACCGGCAGCAAATCGGGCAGCGGCTGATCGAGCCAGTCGACCTCGCCCTTGACCAGCGCGTTCACCGCCGTCGCCGCGTCCGGCATGATGCGCCACTCGACGCGATCGACCAGCACGCGATGGCCGCCGGCGCAGAAATTCGCCGGCTCATTGCGCGGGACGTAGCGGTCGAACTTCGCAAACGTGGCGCGGCTGCCCGAGACATATTCGTCGGGCAGGAAACGGAACGGCCCACAGCCGACGACTTCGCCGATTTGTTTGAATGGATCGGTCTGCGCCAGGCGTTCCGGCATGATCGCGGGCGTGATCTGTGTCTTCGACAGCGCGTACGGCAATTGCGCAAACGGCTTCTTGAGTCGCCACACCAAGGTGCGGTCGTCGGCCGCTTCGAGCGCGTCAAGGCGCGCCTCGATGGTTTCGCCGATCGCGTCGCGCTTGAAGAAACGTTTGAGCGAGGCGACGCAGTCGCGCGCCAGCACCGGGCTGCCGTCGTGGAACACGAGGCCTTCGCGCAGCCGCATGGTCCAGCGCCGGCCGCCGTCCTCGACGAGATCGCCTTCGAGCATCAGCGGCCGCGGGTTGAGTTCTTCGTCGCGCCCGTAGAGCGTCTCATAGACCATGTTGGCGAAGTTGCGGGTGACGAGCGCCGAGGTCCACACCGGGTCGAGGCTCGTGAGATTCGCCTGCGGCACGTGGATGATGGTGCGGGTCTTGCCGCCGATTGCCGGCTGGGCAAACCCGCGCGTGCCGGCGAGCGCCGCAGCGGCGCCGATCATGAATGCGCGGCGATGCATGTGTCCTCCCCTACAGCTATTCGGCCTTGATGCCGGCTTCGCGGATCACCCTGCCCCACTTCTCGGTGAACTCGGCGATGAACTTCCCGAAGTCCGCAGGCGAGCCGGCAAACGGTTCAGCCCCCAGCTCCACCAGCCGCGCCGTGAAGGCCGCCGATGCTGCGGTAGTTCACGCTCGTGAGATTGACCTGCGCCATGACCTTGAACAGCTCGCCGTAAAGCGCCGACGCGCTCGCCGGCCCGGACAAGCCCATGTTCACCTTGCCGGGATTGGCCTTGGCGTAGGCGATGAGCGCGGGCACGGTTTTGTGCGGAAATCCGGGGTAGGCAACGAGCACGAACGCGTCGCGCGCGATGCTCGCGACCGGCGCGAGGTCGCGGATGAAATTGAAATCGAGCCGGTCGTAAAGCGACGCGTTGAACGCGTTGCTGGTCGAGGCGAGCAGCAAGGTGTAGCCGTCCGGCGCCGCGCGGGCGACCGTGCCGGTCGCGATGTTGCTGCTGGCGCCGGGCCGGTTCTCGATCACGAACTGCTGCCCCATCCGGTCGGAGAGCCAGCCGCCGATGAGCCGCGCCGCAATATCCGTGACGCCGCCCGGCGCATAGCCGACCAGCAGTCGCACCGGCCGCGATGGATAGGTTTCCGCCCGGGCGATGCGCGCCGCGAGCGGCAGCGCGGCCGCGCCCGCGGCCACCTGCAGAAATGTGCGGCGCAGCAACATACCGCCTCCTCCTCGCTTGGCCGCCACTCTTCGCTTGGCGGCCGTCCTGCGAATCCTATAATCGCACATCCGCAGCCGCGGTATCGAGCGCAGACAGCGGGCTGGCTGTCGGTGGACACCATGCTGTTCCGTCAGCTCTACGACCAGACGTCGGGCACTTATTCCTATCTGCTCGCGAGCCGCCGCGGCGGCGAGGCGCTGATCTTCGATCCGGTGCTGGAAAAGGTCGACCGGTATCTTCAGCTGGTGCGAGAGCTTGACCTCAAGCTCGTCAAGGCGGTCGATACGCACCTGCACGCCGATCACATCACCGGCCTCGGCGCGTTGCGCGACAAGACCCATTGCACCACCGTGATGGGCGAGCAGACCAAGGCCGACGTAGTCTCGATCCGCCTCACCGACGGCGACCGGCTCACGATCGAGGGGCTTTCGCTCGACGTGCTCTACACGCCGGGCCATACCGATGATTCCTACAGCTTCGTCATGCCGGACCGCGTGTTCACCGGCGACACGCTGCTGATCCGCGGCACCGGCCGCACCGACTTTCAGAACGGCGATGCGCGCCAGCAGTACGAGTCGATCTTCGGCCGGCTGCTCAAGCTGCCGGAGTCGACCTTGGTCTACCCGGCGCACGATTATAAGGGCGACACCGTTTCCACCATTGGCGAGGAGAAGGCGTATAACCCGCGGCTCCAGGTGAAGTCGGCCGACGAATACGTCGAGCTGATGAACAACCTGAAACTCTCGAACCCGAAGATGATGGACGTCGCCGTGCCGGCCAACATGAAGGTCGGCCTCCATCAAGCTGAAGTGGCGCGGCGCGGCTGGGCGGTGACCGCCGAGCAGGGCCTCGGGCTCGTGGGCAAACCCGATATCGCGCTGATCGACCTGCGCGAAAAGAACGAGCGCGAGCGGCACGGCGTCATCCCCGGCTCGCTGCACGTGCCCTACCCGAGCCTGCTGGAAAGCATCAGCGCCGGCGGCATGCTCGACGAGCTGGCCAAATCGACCGGCAAGCGCCTCGTGTTCTACTGCGCCTTCGGCGAACGCTCGGCGATGGCCGTGCAAGCCGCCCAGGACGCAAAGCTCACGTCCGCCTGCCACTTGCAGGGCGGGATCGCTGCCTGGAAGGCCTCCGGAGGCCCGGTCAGTCATCAGTCATCAGTGATCAGTGATCAGTTGTCAGTGATCAGCAAGTAAGGCAACATCTGATCACTGATCACTGGCTACTGATCACTGCCATGGTGACGGCGATAGCCACAGCTCACCGTCCGCATGCGGCCCATGGGGCTTGGCCGGCCGCCGCGCTCGCCTGCATGGGCGTCGTCTTCGGCGACATCGGCACGAGCCCGCTCTACACGCTCAGCGTCACCGTCAAGGCGGCGAGCCCTTCCGGACAGATGTCGCCAGAGGCGGTGCTTGGCGTTGTCTCGCTGATCTTCTGGTCGCTGATCATCGTCATTTCGATCAAATACGTGATCCTGATCATGCGCGCCGACAACCACGGCGAAGGCGGCATCCTTGCCTTGCTCGCGCTGATCAGTCCGCGGCGCGCCAAGCAGAGCCGGCGCCGCGCCGTCATGGTGGTGGTCGGCCTCGTTGGCGCCACGCTCCTCTACGGCGACGGCACCATCACGCCGGCGATTTCGGTGCTCAGCGCCATCGAGGGGCTCAAGATCGACGCGCCGCAGCTCGAGCGCATCGTGGTGCCGCTCACCGTCGCGATTCTCGTGGTGCTGTTCCTGATCCAGCGCAACGGCACCGCCTGGATCGGCCATATCTTCGGCCCGGTGATGCTGGTGTGGTTCATCGTCATCGGCATCCTCGGCATCGTCGGGATCGCGCGGGCGCCGGCGATCCTCGCGGCGCTCAGCCCCGTCCCTGCGGTCACCTATCTCTGGCACGCAGGTCCCCTCGCCTTCGCGGTGATCGGCGGCGCGTTCCTGGCGGTGACCGGCGGCGAGGCGTTCTACGCCGACATGGGCCACTTCGGGCCGTTCCCGATCCGCATCGCCTGGTTCGGCGTCGCCTTGCCGGCGCTCACACTGAATTATTTTGGCCAAGGCGGTCTGCTGCTCACCGAACCCGCCGCGCTCGCAAGCCCGTTTTATCAGCTCGCGCCCGCCTGGTCGCATTACCCGCTGGTCGCGCTCGCCACGGCCGCGACCGTGATCGCCTCGCAGGCGATCATCTCCGGCGCCTATTCGCTCACCCAGCAGGCGATCCAGCTCGGATTTTTGCCGCGCATGAACATCGTGCACACCACCGGCACCGAGATCGGGCAGATCTACGTGCCCCTGGTGAACTGGGCATTGGCTGCCGGCACCCTCGTCGCGGTGATCGGATTCGGTTCCTCGGACGCGCTCGGCGGCGCCTACGGCATCGCGGTGTCTTTGCTGATGGCGATCACGACCCTGATGGCGACCTTCGTCGCGCTGCACTGGAAGTACAATCCCGTGGTCGTCTACGCGGTCAACGGCAGCCTGTTCGCGCTCGACCTGCTGTTCTTCGCCTCGACCACGACCAAGCTGTTCGAGGGCGGCTGGTTCCCGCTGCTGATCGCACTCGTCCTCGCGTTCCTGATGCTGACCTGGCGCAAGGGCGAGGAGATCATGGATGCGGTACGCCTCGAGGTTCGCGTGCGGAGCAAACAGTTCGTCGAACGGATCATGAGCGAGAAGCCGACCCGCATCCCGGGCACCGCCGTGGTGCTCGGCCGCATGGCCCAGGGCGTGCCGCTCGCGCTGTCGCAGAATCTCAAATTCAACCGCGTGCTGCACGAGCGGGTGCTGCTCGTCGCCGTGACCATGACGGAGACGCCGCGCGTTTCCGACGAGGATCGCGTCTCGGTTACGCCGCTCGCCGACGGGCTTGCGCGGGTCGAGTTGCGTTTCGGTTTCATGGAGCAGCCGAACGTCCCGAACGGACTGGCCGTTGCGGTCGAGCGCGGACTGATCGCGCCGTGCGAACTCGCAAAGGTCACCTATTTCACCGGTCACGAAACCATCATTGCGACCGGCGACCGGCACAGAATGGCGCGCTGGCGCGAGGCGCTGTTCGCCTTCATGCACCACAACGCGCAGCGGCCTGGCGCTTATTTCAAAATCCCGAGCGCGCAGATCATGGAAATCGGCCTCGAGTTCGAGATTTGATACCTGTCATTGCGAGGAGGCCGAAGGCCGACGAAGCAATCCAGACGTCACGTGTTGCCCTGGATTGCTTCGCCGCCAAGCGGCGGCTCGCAATGACGGGTCCCGAGGAATCGGGTGGCGCCGGGGTGCCGGATCATGCAGGCAGACGATCCATGAGTCTTCGATCACTCACATGCCTGCGGAGCGTGTTCCTCGCGGCGGCCCTCGCCTTATCCTCGAGCATCGCTCAAGCGCAGCCGTCCGCCGCGACCGGGCCGGCGACGACCGAGCGCTCGTCTCCGGTGCGCACCGGCAAGGAACGGCTCGGAAACAAATGGAGCGACGAGCAGGGCGTCGATAATTGCAAAGTGCCGCCGGAGAAACGCGGCACCAAGGCGCGACCGGACACCTGCCCGCCGGATCTGACGCATTGACAATCGTAGCCCGGATGAGCGCGTAGCGCGAAATCCGGGATTCCCCGCATTTCCGCCCGCCATCGCGGGCGTCATGCGGGCTACACCCCGAGCGCTTGTTTGATGCGCCGGCGGGTCAAGGGGAGGTCGCGGAAGCGATGGCCGGTGGCGTCGGCGACCGCATTGGCGACGGCGGCGGCGGCCGGGCCCTGGCCGGCTTCGCCGCTGCCGAGGAGCGGCTGCCCCGGCCGGTCGATGACGTGCACGTCGATGCTGTCGGGCACCGCGTCGAAGCGCAGGATCGGATAGGTCGACCAGTCGATGCTGGTGATGCGCGTGTCGTCGAAGGTCACGTTCTCATAAAGCGTCCAGCTCGCCGACTGCAGGATCGCGCCTTCCGTCTGGTTGGCGATCCCGTCCGGATTGACCGCCTGCCCACTGTCGATCGCCGCGACCGCGCGCACCAGGCGCACGCGCCCGGTCTCCCGCTCGACCGC
Organism: Hyphomicrobiales bacterium; assembly: GCA_019243195.1. Lineage (GTDB taxonomy): Bacteria > Pseudomonadota > Alphaproteobacteria > Rhizobiales > Xanthobacteraceae > AP-16. The sequence goes on along the minus strand of JAFAUQ010000060.1, from coordinate 1,126 downwards.
CACCTCGGCGGCGACCGCGCAATAGGCGGCGAGGTTCTTGTAGCGCGCGAAGGCGAAGCCGCGCCCGGCGCCGGGGCGGTAAGACGACCAGCCGAAGCGCTCGGCCGCGGTGGTGATGACGTCGCGCGCCCGCGCGTCGTCGAGGTGCTTGAGCCGGAACTCGACCGGGTCCGCGCCGGCCGCGGCCGCGAGTTCGTCCATGAAGCTCTCGATGGAAAAGACGTTGGCGTAGGCGCCAAGCGCGCGGAGCGCCGAGATGCGCAGCGGCATGTCGGGGACGAAGTGATAAAGAACGCGCGCGCTTGGCAGCCGGTACAGCGGGATCGCGTTGCGGTCGCCGCCGCCTTCCGGCAGCGGCAGCGGTTTCGGTTCGGGCGGCGCAAACGGCTGCGCCAGCGATTGCGCCGCGAGCAACGCACCGGCGCCGCCCGGGCGCATGGAATGGGTGTTGCTCCAGACCTCATAGTTCCAATCGACGATGGTGCCGGCGCCGTCGAGCGCGGCCGAAACCTTGCTCACCATCGCCGGGCCGTACGGCTCCCACGCGTGCTCCTGCTCGCGCATCCATTGCACGCGCACCGGCGTGCCGGGCAGCGCCTGCGCGATGACGGCGGCATCGCCCGCCGCGTCGTCGGCGCCGTTATGGCCGTAGCAGCCGGAACCCTCGACATGGATGCAGCGCACGTTTTCCTTCGGCACGCGTAACATGCCGGCGATGGCGTCGCGGTCGGGGAAGACGCCCTGGGTATGCGTCCACACGGTTATTTGGTCGCCGTCGCACCGCGCGACCGCGCAGGACGGGCCGATCGAGCCGTGCATCTGATAGGGCCGCGTGTACGTCGCCTCGAGCTTCTTTGCCGCGGCCACATCCGGCTGACGGCGATCGAGATTGGGAACGTCGCGCGCCGGCAGCGTGAGGATCGTTTGCGCAACGTCGGCCTGTTTCGGCAGCCGCGCCTGCTCCTGCCAGCGCGCCGCCGCGGAAAGCTCGCGCATCGCCTTGACCGCCTGGTACTCGCGCTTGGCCACAACGGCGAGGAAGTTGCCGTCGCGCACGACTTTTACGACGCCGGGCATTTTTTCGATTTCGCCGGCGTCGACGGAGAGGAGCTTCGCGCCGTAGCTC
>JAFAUQ010000126.1 GCA_019243195.1 Hyphomicrobiales bacterium | reverse complement strand
ACGTGGCCGTCGACCTCGACCGTGACCGCCGCGTCGATCCCCGCGGCGACCGCGTGCTGGCCGCGCGGATTGAGGACGCGCCAGCTCTCGTTGCCGTTGGGCGCGAGCCGATGCAGCGCCGCGTTGAGTTCGCGCAACGGCGTTGAGGCGAGATCAATCACCGGCATCAATGCCGTTCCCAGCGATAGACGCGCGCAGGCTCCGGTTCCCACACCCTCGCATTCTCCACGCCGGGCAGGTCGACGAGCGCCCGATACTCGGTGCCGAACGCCACCCACCGTTCGGTCTCGGCCATCACGGCGGGCTTGCAGGCGATCGGATCACGCAGCACGCCGAAACCGGATTCGGTGCCGACCACGAAGGTAAAGAAGCCATCGAGGTCGACCAGCATGGCCTCGAGCGCCTGCTCCAGCGAGGCGCCCTCGCGCATCTTCCACGTCATGTAGCCGGCCGCGACTTCGGTATCGTTCTCGGTCTCGAACGAGAGGCCGTGGCGGATGAGTCCGCGGCGCACCGCGTTGTGGTTCGACAGCGATCCGTTGTGTACCAGGCACTGGTCGGGACCGGTCGTGAACGGGTGCGCGCCGTCGGTCGTGACGGCGGATTCCGTGGCCATGCGCGTGTGACCGATCGCATGGCTGCCGGTCATCTCTGCGAGGCCGAACCGCGCGGCGACCCGGTCGGGACGGCCGACTTCCTTGAAGATCTCCATGCGCCGGCCGCTACCGACGATGTTGACGCCCGCCGTCCGTTCGATCGCGGCACGGACCGCAATCTCTTTTTCCAGCGGCACGGCAATGACCGCATGGCTGTCGTGGATCGTTGCGCACGGCGGCACACCGGAGACATCGGCGAGTGGGCGGAGCACCCCGTCCCAGTCGAACTCTTTACCGGCGCGCAACGTCACCTTCACGTGCCCCGGAATTTCCGCGCCGTACACGGCAAACCCAGCCGAATCCGGCCCGCGATCGCAGAACGCGGTAAGCATCGCGCCGGTCAAAGCCCCGAGCTCGGGCTGGAGGTCGGCGTCCTTGAGAAAAAGGCCAACGATGCCGCACATCGACGTGTCTTTTGTCGGGGAGCTGTTTCTTATTGACATTATTGGCGCGTGCTAAAGGATGTCAACCCATGAGCACTTTTGTTTCCCTACAGGAAACCCAATGAAAGCCCGGTCCAAGCCGCGCACGAGCGCGGGCGTCCGCAAGCGTCGCCGCGTGGACGCCGCCGCCGAGCTGAGGACCGGCTCGCTCGCGCCGCACGCATTCATGCCGCCGACCTTGGAAACGAGCATTGGCGCTGAGGTCCGTCGATTGCGCAAATTGCTCGATTTGACCGTCGCGGAATTGGGCCTTGCCGCCGGAATTTCTGCCGGAATGCTGTCGAAGATCGAAAACGGCGCGATCTCGCCGTCGCTCGCGACTCTTGAAGCACTCGCCAAGGCGCTCAACGTTCCGATCAGCGCCCTGTTCGTCGAGACCGAGGAGCGGCGCGATTGTTCGTTCGTAAAGGCCGGCCGCGGTGTGCGGATCGAGCGGCGTGGCACCAAGGCCGGTCATCTCTACGATTTGCTCGGGCATTCGCTGCGGGGCGAGATCGCCGTCGAGCCCTATCTGATCACACTGCGAAAGAACGCCGTGCCTTACACGAATTTTCGTCACGCCGGCGTCGAGTTCATCTACATGATGTCCGGGAAGGTGAGATATCTGCACTCCGACCGTAGCTATCTCATGGAGCCGGGCGATGCGCTGTTCTTCGATGCGGCCGCGCGCCACGGACCGGAAGAGCTGATCGAGACGCCGATGCAGTATCTCTCGATCATCATCTATCCGCGCAGGGATTGAATCCCATGCCGTTGATGACCGGGTTTCCGCCGCCGCCCGAAGGCCAAATCACGCTCGCCAACTGGCGGACCGCTCCGTTCAACCGCTGGGCATTCCAACATGTGCGCGAGATCGTCCCGTCGGCGGCCATCCCCCATGCGCCGGAACGGATCTGGGCCTTGCCGTCGGCGCCAGCCGATCTTTCGGCATTCTCCTTTGAGCACGATGGCGCACGTCTGGATTTCGACGGTTTCCTCGGCGCGACGGACACCGATGGCATCGTCATCCTGCATCGCGGTATGGTCGTCGCGGAGCGCTATGCGCACGGCATGCTCCGGCAGACGCCGCACATCCTGATGTCGGTTTCAAAATCGCTGCTCGGCATCGTGGCCGGTATCCTGTCCGGCCATGGCATTCTCGATCCGAACGCACTGGTCACACGCCTGATCCCTGAAATCACCAACACGGCCTATGCGGGCGCAACTGTCAGCAATCTCCTCGACATGCGCGCCGGCGTTCACTTCGACGAAGACTATCTGGCGACCTCCGGGCCGATCGTCGACTACCGCAAGGCTTCCAATTGGAACCCCGTTGATCCGGGCGATGCGCCGAGCGATCTGCGCAGTTTCTTTGCGCGACTCACGCGGACCGACGGGCCTCACGATTGGCGCTTCCACTACGTGTCGCCCAACACCGACCTGATGGGCTGGGTGATCGAGCGCGCCGCCGACACGCGCTACGCGGATCTTCTCAGCGCGTTGCTGTGGCAGCCGATGGGGGCCGAGCATAGCGCCTATATCACGGTCGACCGGCTCGGCGCGCCGCGCTGCGCCGGCGGGGTCTGCGCTACCGTCATGGATCTCGCACGCGTCGGCCAGCTCATGGTGCAAGGCGGCAAGCGCGACGGTGTCCAGATCATTCCCGCGGAATGGCTCGATGACCTGATCGCTCGCGGCTCAGCCGAGGCGTGGAACAACGGCGACTTCGCGCATTTGTTTGGCGACGGCCCCATGCACTATCGCGACAAATGGTATGTCGCGCGCGGAGCCGAGCCCCTCGTGTTCGGATACGGCATCCATGGCCAGCACCTTTATGTGGACCGCGCGAACGAACTGGTGGTTGCGAAGGTTTCCTCGCAAGCGGCCCCGATCGACGAGAAGCGAATTTCTCTGACGATGCAGGCCATCGCGGCCTTGCGCCGTCGCCTGTCTTGACCGTGCGCCGCTACCCCGAGCACTCAAGGAGCATTGCGAGCATGTGGTCCAATCCCCGCATTCCATTTGCGATGTCGAGCGAACGGCGGCGCTATGCGCCGCTGCACGGCAAGCCGCTGATGATCAACCCGGTGGTCGCCATCGAGTACTGGCCGTTCGACCAGCCGATGCCGCGCGGGGTGTTGCCGCCGCCCCACGGCGCCAAGATCGAGCCGCCGGACGTCGCCAATTACTCGTGGGTCGAGTAGGGACTGCGCTGCGGCATGCCGCGGCTGTTCGACGTGATGAGCAAGCGCGGGATCAGAGCGTCGGCGTTCATCAACGCGCTATGTGCCGATGTCTACCCCGCACTCGCCAAGGCGACGGTCGAGGCCGGGTGGGAGCTCATCGCCGACGAGGAGGCGGAGATCACGCGATGCCTGGCGCGCCTCGAGCAGCTCTCCGGCGAGAAGGTGCGCGGCTGGTTCGGCGCCGGCGGTGGCGAAACGATGCATCTCCCGACATCCTCAAGCGCTGCGGCCTCGATTTCACGAACGACTGGCTGCTCGACGACCTGCCCTGCTGGATGACGACCGCGCACGGCCGGCTGCTCTGCCTGCCCTATACCTGGGAGATCAACGACGTCCCGATGTGGGTGGTACAGGGCCAATCGAGCGACGCATTGCTCAAGCGCCTGGAGGCGACGCTCGCGGTGCTTGCGCCGGAACTCGAGAAGCAGCCGCGCGTGCTGTCAATCGGGATGCATCCGCACGTGATGGGCGCGCCGCATCGCATGTATTATCTGGAGAAGGCGTTCGATCTACTCGCGGCGCGCAGCGATACGGTGTTCGTCACCTCCAGCGAAATCGCCGACTGGTTCGTCGCGGCGGATCCTGACGGTCCCGCCGAGCTCGACGCCGCCGCAAGGCGAGGGCGGCGAGTTGAATGGGTAGCGATGACCAGAGCGCGTCGCAGGAGGGGAATATGCAGCGGATCCCGATAATCGACCTTTCTGCGGCGCGCATCGGTGGGCTCGCGTCCAGACACGCTGTTGCAAGGCAGATCGACGCAACCTGTCGTGAGATCGGTTTCTTCACCATTACCGGTCACGGCGTCCCGATTGCGGTAATGGATGAGCTGCGGTCAAAGGCGCACACCTTTTTTTCTCTGCCTTTGGAGGACAAATGTAAGGCAATTCATCCAGTTTCCGGGACGCCGCGTGGCTATCGCGCGCAAGGACGCGAGGCGCTGGCGCACGCGAATGCAGGTACGACGCCGGCCGATCTTAAAGAGTTCTATCATTTCGGCCGGAAAAGCTGGCCGGAAGAGCCATACTACACAGGGCCTGAGGGCAGGCGCTATTTCATACCAAACCTCTGGCCGACGACGCCGCAAGGCTTGGCGAATGCGGCTGCAGTTTACTACGCAGAAATGGAAAAGCTCGCGGCGTTCATGATGCGACTGACGGCTCTTGCGCTTGGTCGCGAGGAGCATTTTTTCGATGACAAAATCGATAGGCATATCTCCGCAATGCGGCTGAACTTTTATCCTGAGCAGACGAGCGCACCCGAGCCAGGGCAGTTGCGCGCCGGAGCACACACCGACTATGGGGCATTCACGATCCTGAATGGCGAGAGCGTACCAGGTGGCTTGCAGGTGCTTACCAATAATGGGCAATGGATCGACGTGGAAACCGATCCGGAAACGTTTGTTATAAACATTGGCGATCTTCTGATGCGGTGGACGAATGATCGCTGGGTTTCCAACAGTCACCGGGTGGTGAATCCGCCCGCATCGGTCGCATCGCGGGCAAAGCGGCTATCAATCGCCTTCTTTCAGCAACCCAATTACGACGCTGTCATCGAATGCATCGCCCCGCCGGGCAAGGCCAAATACCCACCCGTGAAATCGGGCGAATATCGCGATTTGAAGTACCGTCAGACCACGGTCCCGGTGACTTGACGCGTTATCACGATTCCCGAGCATGCGACTGGCGGCTGCGCCAGCTACACCCTATCTCCCCGCCGTGGTGGCTCGGCCGACCCTTCCCTTTGCAATGCCCGCGCCTCTGGCGACCGTCGCCGAGGAAGCGCGGCTGGCCGCGCGGGCGCTCGCCGATTTCGCCGGCCACGTGGTCCATCCCACGGTCCGGCTCGGTGTTACTGGCCTGTCCGGCGCCGGCAAGACGGTGTTCATCACCGCGCTGGTGCATGCGTTGCTCAACGGCGGCCGGCTGCCGGTGTTCGAGGCGCTCGCCAGCGGCCGCATCGCCCGCGCTACGCTCAAGCCGCAGCCCGACGACGCGGTACCGCGCTTCGATTACGAGACCCATGCGCGCGCGCTGATCGAAGAACGCGTGTGGCCGGAATCGACGCGCCGTATCAGCGAGCTGCGCCTCGTGATCGAGTATCAGTCGGCGCGCGGCGCGGCACGCGAGCGCACGCTCACCCTGGATATCGTCGATTATCCCGGCGAGTGGCTGCTCGACCTGCCGCTCCTCACCACGAGCTACGCCGAGTGGTCGCGCCAGACGCTCGAGCTTGCGCGCGCCGAGCCGCGCCGCGCGCTTGCTGCGGCGTGGCACAAACATCTCACTACCCTGCGGCCGCTCGGCCCCGAGGACGAGTCCGCCGCGCGCACCGCCGCACGGTTGTTCAGCGAATATCTGGCCGCCTGCCGCGACGAACGCTACGCCTTGCGCTTGCTGCCGCCCGGGCGCTTCCTCATGCCGGGCGAACTCGAGGGCTCCCCCGCCCTCACCTTCGCGCCGCTTGACCTTCCGAACGACGCAGCCGCGCCGCCCGGCTCGTTATGGACCATGATGGAGCGGCGTTTCGAGGCTTATAAGAACGCAGTCGTGCGCCCGTTCTTCCGCGAGCACTTCGCGCGGCTCGACCGGCAGATCGTCCTGATCGACACGCTCGCCGCCTTCAATGCCGGGCCGGCGGCGCTGCGCGATCTCGAGAACGCGTTCGCGGCGATCCTCGCCTGCTTCCGCGCCGGGCGGAACAGCTTTGCCAGCATGCTGCTGCGCCCGCGCATCGACCGCATTCTGTTCGCCGCCACCAAGGCCGATCACCTGCATCACGCGACCCACGACAGGCTCGAACGTATTCTTTCGCGCATGACCGAGCGCGCCGCCGCCCGCGCCGCGCTCGCGGGCGCGCGCATCGACGTGGTGGCGCTGGCGGCGGTGCGCGCGACCCGCGAAGCGACGGTCGACCAAGGTCGCGAACGGCTGCCGTCGATCGTCGGAACTCCCTCGCCCGGCGAGCGCGCCGGCCGCGAAACTTTCGATGGCGCAAGCGAGGTCGCGGTGTTTCCCGGCGATCTCCCCGACGACGCCGAGGGATTGTTTGGCACGGGGGAAACTTTCCGCGGACTCACCGCCGGGGAGCCGCACGCGGCCGATTATCGCTTCCTGCGCTTCCGCCCGCCGGCGGTGATGGGGCGCAAGGGGACCGGCCTGCCGCATATCCGGCTCGACCGTGCGCTCCAATTTTTGCTGGGAGATCGCCTCGCATGAGCACCCCCCGCCGGCCCGCCGCCTTCCGGCTCGACGACCCGCAGGTCGTGGTCGCGCCTGTGGACGTGGCAGAGGATGCGCGGCCGTCGGCACGCGGCGCGCAGATCCTGCTGACGCCTGCCCCCGATGCGTCGGCGTTGCCCGCCGTCATTCCCGCGGCGCCGCCGCGCAAACGTTTCGCCTGGGCGAGCGTGTTCTGGTCCGCGCTGGGCGCCCTCACCGTCCTCGGTCTGGGCCTCGCCGTGACCCGGTTGATCGAGGATCTGGCGGCGCGCTCCGCCGCGCTCGGCGTACTCGGCCTCGTGCTCGCGATCGTGGCCGGGCTGGCGCTCGTGGCGATCCTGGCGCGCGAGGCGATCGGGCTGGCGCGGCTCGCGGCGGTCGAGAAGCTGCACGCCCGCGCCGAGCAGATCATCGCCAGCGACGACCGCGATGGCGCCCGTGTGCTGGTGCGCGAGCTGCTCACCGTCGTTGCCGGCGAGCCACGGCTTGCGCGCAGCCGGGCGACCATCACCGGTCATCTCGGGGACATCATCGACGGCGCCGACCTGGTGCGGCTTGCCGAGCGCGAACTTATGAACCCGCTCGATCAGGAGGCGCGCCGGCTGGTCGCCGCCACCGCGCGCCGCGTGTCGGTGGTCACCGCCGTGAGCCCGCGCGCGGCCGTCGACATGCTGTTCGTGCTGGTGAGCGCGGTGATGCTGGTGCGGCGCCTCGCCGATCTCTACGGCGGCCGGCCCGGCACGCTCGGGTTGATCCGCCTGTTCCGGCACGTGGTCGCGCATCTCGCGATGACCGGCGGCATGGCGGCGGGCGACAGCCTCATCCAGCAGGTGCTCGGCCATGGTGTCGCCGCCAAGCTCTCGGCGCGCCTGGGCGAAGGCGTGCTCAACGGGCTGCTCACGGCGCGACTTGGGCTTGCCGCCATCGAGGTGGCGCGGCCGTTGCCGTTCGTCGCACTCTCCCGTCCGGCTCTTGCCGATCTCGTGCCCGACCTGATCGCCCGCCGGAACGCGGCGGAGGAGGACGAAACTCCCGCTAAAAACTAACGAGACCCGGCCCGGCTGTGGCAGGCTCGGCCAAACACAGGAGGTCGGCCGGTGTTCAGACGGATTCTCGTTCCCATCGATCTCGCCCACCCGGAACTCGGCACGCCTTCGATCGAGACCGCGGTGACCTTGGCGCGCGCGTCCGGCGGATCGATACGGCTGCTCAACGTGTTGCCCGACACGCCGGCCGATCTCGCCAGCTATGTCCCGGCGGACTTCGACGAACAGCAGCGGCGCACCGCGCAGGAAGCGCTCGAAATCGTCGCCAGGGAGAGCGGATTGGACGCGCACCACGTGTCCGTTGTCGTGCGCCAGGGCGGCGTTCATCACGAGGTCCTCGACGAGGCAACGGCGATCGGCGCCGATCTCATCGTCATGAGCTCGCATCGGCCGGGCAAACGGACGTATTTCCTCGGCTCCAATGCCGCCCACGTGGTGCGCCACGCCACCTGCTCGGTGTTGGTGGTGCGCCGCTGAGGCCCGCGATTAGGCCGACTTAAGCCGCCACAGCCCATCGTCTTCGGCGACGAAGCCGTTGTCGCGATAAATGTTGCGCACCGGAATGTTGCGCGCCGTTGCGACGATGCGCGCCGTGAGCGCGTCGAATTTTTCTTTGACCGTATCGACGATCTGCTCGAGGAACGTGTGCTCGACTCCGAGCCCGAGCACGCGGCAGCTCATCACGAGCCCCACGATCTCGCTATTCACGACGACCGCCGCGCCCACCAAGCCATGATCGCCGAAGCGGTCGGCGACGTGGAGCGAAAAAACATACGCGTCGGGATCGGATACGAGCGCGGCAAGTTCGCCGGCCGAGAACTTGCGGCCCGTCGTGTTGAACTGCGTCGTACGTTGGAACAGTTCCGCGATGCGCTCGAAGCTCGCGCTGGGGCCCAGACGCTCGGTGCGGCACTGAATGTCCAATGAAGCGATGTACTCCGCCTCATCGAGTGTCTCCACGCGGAACTGCTCACGGCCGAGTTGCGCTTTGACCAGATCGGTGCGCGCCGCCGTTTCCGCGGTGATGCGCGGCAGCTGGAGGCGCGGATCGTCGAGCAGCGCGCGGCGCAAGTCGAACGGGTTCTCGCCCCACACCTCGACCGCGGGCAACCGCTTGCGCACGCGGTCGCGCTCGATCGGATGGTCGTCGATGAACAGGAACGCGTCGAGCGCGAAGCCGAGCTGATCGGCGATCGCGCGGATGTTGTCGACCTTGTCGTTCCAGTTGATGCGCCAGGTGACGAAATCGTCGAGGGTCAGAAGGCGCTGGCGCGGATAGTGGTCCGGATATTTCCACAGCTCCCGCACCGTCGCCTCGTCGTTCTTGCTGACGCAGGCGAGCACGATGCCGCGGCGCTTGAGGCAGAGCAGCGCCTCGTGCAGCCCGATATAAAGCCCGATGTAGGAGAAGACGCCGCTGTTGGCCGGATCCCAGGCGAACGGGATGCCGGTCTCCGCCAGCACACCCGGCCACAAGGTGCCGTCGAGATCGACGATGACGCATTTCTTGCGGTCGAGCCCGAGCACGACGGCGAGCGCATCGACATGGGCGCGCGCGACCACTGCCTCGCGGCCGTAAGGGTCGCCGCCGAGGGCGCGCGCCAGCTCGCTCATCTCAGGAAAAATTCCGTGCACCGCCGCCTTTTCGCTCTCCGGCCGCTGCAGCAGCCAGCCGGGCGACCCGAGGTGGGTGAAGCCCACCTGCGCGTCATCGATCATGAGGGCGGAGCCGCCCGCGGCGAGCACGGCGGAGACGTCGACCACGTGCACGTCGGTGAAGGATTCCACGAGATCGGCGAGCGCAACGTTGGTGAGGCGGAACCGGTTCCGGTGGCCGGCAAGCCCGCGCTCGGCAAGCCCGAGCGGCTGCACGGTGGGCTCGGGGAGATTGTCGATCAGGATCGGCGCCCCGGTGCGTTCGCGCAGCCGCTCGATGATGAGCCGCGCGTGCGCCACATACTCGGCGTGGTGCGCGGTCTGCCCCGGCGCGAGGTCGTTCGCGATGTGATGGCGCGCGCGCAATGCGCCGATCAGGACCGCATCGTGCTTGTGCTCGCTCGCGAAGGCAAAGTCGTCCGGGAAGGTCGCGGCGACGCGCAGGTCGAAGCCGCGCCGTGCCCCTTCCCGCCGGAGGAAGTCGGCCTCCATGTGAATGTCGCACTCGCCGTAGAGGATCACGTCGAGCCGCTTTTTGGCGCCGCTCAGATCGGCGAAACCCTGAGCCGTTCCGGCCGTCCAGTAGGAGGCGGAGCCTTCCTTGCGCTCGCGCCGGTAGCGTTCCAGAAGCTCGACCGGGTCGCGTCCATGCGTGGGAGCGAGCTGGGCGGCGATGTCCGCCAGTTCTTCCTCAGGGCTTCGGTCGGTGAAGACGCCGCGCTCGATCAGGGTCTTAGCGCAGCTCTCTAACAGGGCGCGTTCGCAGCCCAGCAGCTTGGCGAGGTCGTGGTACTCATCGGGGAGGCTGCGCGGCTGCTCGAAATGCTCGACGAGCTTCGCCACCCCCGCATCGACCGGCAGCCGCAAATGGCTGATGGCGTGCACGAGCAGCACGCGGTCGGCGCCGACCGGCAGCTGATGCACGAAGCGGGATTTGCGCAGGATCATCGGCGGCCGCATCAAAAATGCCCGCCGTTTTGGCTACGGCCACATGGTTACTGAAATGTTAACCGAGAGAGCGGCCAAGCTGCTACCGCACCAGTTCCCGCATCGCGCGATCGAGTCCTTCGAGGGTGAGCGGATACATGCGCTCGCCGAACAGCTGGCGGATCATGCGCACCGAATAGGTCATGTCCCACTGGTTCTCGGGAACCGGGTTGAGCCACACGCAGGCCGGATAGGTGCGCGTCACCCGCTCCATCCACACCGCCCCCGCCTCATCGTTGAAATGCTCGATCGAGCCGCCCGGCGTGGTGATCTCGTAGGGACTCATCGAGGCGTCGCCGACGAAGATCACCTTGTAATCGTGCGGATAGGTGTGCAGCACGTCCCAGGTCGGCTTGGTGTCATCATAGCGGCGACGGTTTTCCTTCCACACCCGCTCGTACAAACAATTGTGGAAGTAGAAATGGTCCATATGCTTGAACTCGGTACGCGCCGCCGAGAACAGCTCTTCGACCGCACGCACGTGCCAGTCCATCGAGCCGCCGATGTCGAAGAACAGCAGCACCTTCACGGCGTTGTGCCGCTCCGGCCGCAGCTTGATGTCGAGATAACCCTTGTGCGCGGTGTCCTTGATGGTGCCGTCAAGGTCGAGTTCCTCGGGAGCGCCGGTGCGCGCGAACTTACGCAGACGGCGCAACGCGATCTTGATGTTGCGGGTGCCGAGTTCGACCGTGTCGTCGAGGTCCTTGAACTCGCGCTTGTCCCAGATTTTCACCGCGCGGAAATTGCGGTTTTCGTCCTGGCCGATGCGCACGCCTTCCGGGTTGTAGCCGTAGGCGCCGAACGGCGAGGTGCCGCCGGTGCCGATCCACTTCGAGCCGCCCTGGTGGCGGCCTTTCTGCTCGGCAATGCGCTTGCGCAATGTTTCGAGCAATTTATCAAGGCCGCCCATGGCCTCGATCTGTTTCTTCTCTTCCTCGGTGAGGTATTTTTCGACGAGCTTCTTAAGCCATTCGGATGGGATTTCCGCGGCCAGCGCCTGCTCGGTCGATTCGAGACCCTTGAATACCTTGCCGAACACCCGGTCGAACTTGTCGAGGTTGCGCTCGTCCTTGACCAGCGCCGCGCGCGACAAATAATAAAAGCCCTCGACCCGCCGCGCCGCGAGATCGTGCTCCATTGCCTCCATCAGCGTGAGGTATTCCTTCAGGGTGACCGGCACCCCGGCGGATTTAAGCTGATGGAAAAATTCGACGAACATGGGCGTCGGCGACGCTCAGCTGGCCCGGCCACTGTCGTAATTTTGATCTGCGGCGTCCTCCAGCTCCGAACGTAGCTGAGGATGCTCGCGCGCTCGCTTCGATTTTTGCTTGGCAAAATGGCGGGCGGTTTCGTCAAGTGCTCGCGTCATCGCATCCAGAATCTGCCGAATGGTCAGGTCTGTCATTGCGAGGCCTTTTCTATCATTGCCCAGCGGACGGCATCATGTACCACAAGCGGCGCGTCAGGAGTTCGTTCCGCGATGAGAATACGTGTTCCATCAGAGTTATCATGGATTTGGGCACCGTCCGAGAGAGGCAGGTAAAGATGGCGCATATTGGCCAGCCCCGCCTTCCAGCGCCGAACCACGACGTCCTTTGGAATACCATGTCCGCCTGCGCGCGCCCGGCGAGCGACGCGCTCAAGCGCCGCTTCAGGCGTCGGCAGCCAAAGAAAGAGAAGCGCCACACGCCAGCCGCGCGCCTTACAGTCGCGAAGCCAAGGGACATACGCGCGGCCCGCGCAGGTCGTCTCGAAAGCAAAGCTCTCACCGCTGCCTTCATTCGCTCGATCATAAGCCGGCCGGCAGCTACGGCGGCATGTTCGGCATTGTACGGCGAAAGTCCGCGGGCAATTTCATCGGCGTTGACGAACTCGCGGATGTTGAGCCCCCGTGGGACCAGTCGGCGCGCAGTCGTGGTTTTTCCCGCCCCGTTGGGCTCGCCGATGATGAGGATGTCCTTCAACGGATGCGGGTCCCTTCGCCCAAAAAATCAATCAGCTCAATAATATAGGGCCCAAAAACCCAGTTGACGAAAAGATTTAAAGCGGACGGGGGCTCTGGCGCGCGTGGTTGAAGGTCTCGCCCGCCCCACGCTGGAGATGAAAAAGGGTTGAACGTCGTCATTGCGAGCGCCAGCGAAGCAATCCAGTGAAAAAGGGCACAGCGGAGCCGCGCTCCTGGATTGCTTCGTCGCTTCGCTCCTCGCAATGACGGGTGGCTAGGCGACGCCGAGCTTTTTCTGCAGGCTGGTCGACGACGTCGTGTACTGGAACACGAGGCGCTTGTCGGGGAAGACGTAGTGATACGCCTTCTGCGCCATCAGCGCCGCCTCGTGGAAGCCGGACAGGATCAGCTTGAGCTTGCCCGGATACCAGTTGATGTCGCCGATCGCGAAGATGCCGGGCTGATCGGTCTCGAACGAGGCGGTGTCGACCGGGATCAGTTCGCCCTCGCGCAGCGGCAGGCCCCAGTTGGCGACGGGGCCGAGCTTCATGGTCAGCCCGAAGAACGGCAGCATCGCATCGCACGCGAGCGTCGCGAGCGCGCCGTCGCTGCCCTTCACCGTGGCGCCGGTGAGCATGCCCTCGCCGCCATGCAGTGCGGTCACCTGCCCGATCTTGAGATCCATCGCGCCTTGCGCGACCAGCGCGCGCATCTTGTTGACGCTGTCCGGCGCGGCGCGGAAATCGTCGCGCCGATGCACCAAAGTCAAACGCTTGGCTATCGGCTGCAGATTGAGCGTCCAGTCGAGTGCGGAATCGCCGCCGCCGACGATGAGCAACTCCTTATCGCGGAACACATCCATCTTGCGCACCGCGTAGAACACCGACTTGCCTTCGTAGGGGTCGATACCGGGGATCGGCGGCTTCTTCGGCTGGAACGAACCACCGCCCGCCGCGATCACCAGAACCTTTGCTTCGAACAGCTTGCCGCTGTCGGTGGCGACGCGGAACATCGGCTCGCCGATGCGCTCGATCGTCTCGACCATCTCGCCGAGATGAAACGCGGGGCCGAAAGGTTTAATCTGCGCCATCAGCGCTTCAACCAGGCCATGCCCTGTTGTGTAAGGCACGCCTGGAATGTCGTAGATCGGCTTCTCCGGATAAAGCTCGGCGCACTGGCCGCCCGGCTTGTCGAGGATGTCGATGAGGTGCGCCTTCATGTCGAGCAGGCCGAGCTCGAACACGGCAAACAGGCCGACCGGGCCCGCGCCGACAATCAGCACGTCCGTTTTGATAGGTTCATTGACCGCGCGCATTACGCCTGCCGCTCCGGTGTGGTGACGACGAGCCCGTCGAGCGCCTCGGTCACTTTGATCTGACACGAGAGGCGCGAGTTCGGTTTCACGTCGAAAGCAAAATCCAGCATGTCCTCTTCCATCGGCGACGGCTCGCCGGTCTTCTCGCGCCACGCTTCGTCCACGTACACGTGGCAGGTCGAGCACGCGCAGGCGCCGCCGCACTCTGCTTCGATGCCGGGCACCCCGTTCTTGATCGCCGTTTCCATCACGGTCGATCCGATCTCGCCGTCGACCGGGCGAGCGATGCCGCCGGCATCGATATAGGTAATCTTGGCCATGAAATCGCGTCGAAGGACCGGGAAATGCCGGCCCGGATGAACGAAGGCCGGCCCGGCGCGAACGGGCCGCTTCTATATCGGTTCGCACGGTATGCGCCAACCCCATCCCCTATGTTGGAATGGATGTGGCGCCAACGAGCGTGATCCCCGCAGAAATCATGCTCCGGATTAGTGAAAATCGAAAATTCAGTTCGTGCGCAGCAGTTCGGCGATCACCGCGCGGGCTTCTTCGGCGACCGCGGCAAGCCGGGTGATCGCCGCGCTGACGTCCCCCTCGCCCGAGGCTGCGACTTCGACCGCTTCGGCCGCCGCCGCGACGCGCCATGCGCCGACGCCGCGCGCCGAGCCTTTGAGCGTGTGCGCCACCGAGGTCACCGCGCCGGCCGAAGCCGAGCGCATGCGCGACACCAGCACGGTTGCCTGGCGATCGAACAGCGCCAGCACTTCGCGTTCGAGCCCGCGGTCTCCGAGCGTCATGCGCGATAGATGCACGAGATCGATCGGCCGCTCGAGCGAAGCGCGCGAGGCCGGATGTTCTTCGGCAACGGAGGTTGATGAAAGTGCCATCGTGAAAGCCCTCCCCATGGGCTGGATTGATGAGCGGCGCGGCTTATGGGCCGAGCGTGACCGCGAAACGACCAAATCCCGGTAAAACCGTGGCCGCGCAAGCGTCCCTCGAAGCCGAGCGAACCATGGCCGTAGTAAACGATCGCTTAACGTTTGCTTATTCGCGGGCACCCGCCGCGCCGGGAGGCGCGACGCCCAACACCCGATAAACCCGCTAGTGTCCCGATTCCGAAGTTCGGCCAACCTTGCGGCACGACCGATGCGAACTTCGGAATCGAGGACACTAGTAACTCTATGATTCTAGTGCCGCTTTGAACCCGAAGTTCGCAACCGGTCTCGCGGCGATTGCAATGCGAACTTCGGGTTCGCGGCACTAGTGTCAGCTTGCAAACGAGCCAATCCGGTTCGATCGGGTTGACGGTCCACCGCTCCGCCCAACCGTGCGAGATGCAAGCTTGGACGATCTTGGGGGGTACCTTCCGGCCGTTACGGTCGAATAGCGGCAATTTGCCGCCCGGCTCGGTGAGCCCCCGCTCGAGGTACCGCCGTTGCGGCTCCGTCGGCCGCACCTCGGTCGGCGGCGCCCGGTCCGCCACGCGCTCGAATCGGCTCTCTCCCATAGCAAAATACCGTTAACGATGATTAACAGAACGTTACAAAGTTGGTTTCAATCAGCCAATTGCCCGGATAGGATAGCGCGGCGGCGGTCCCCGTCCTTGCCGGACGTGGAGCTGTGCGCTCGTGCCGGGAGGGGCTTCGCAATTTTCAAGCACTGCGAGCCGACGGGGTTGACCCGTCCGGGCGACGATCCTGGTTGAGAGTACGGACGCGGACGAACAAACATGGCCAACACCCCGAGGAAGATACAGGATCCGACCGAGGCGGCACTGTCGGCGATCCAGGATGCGCTCGACCTTCGCGAGACGGAGCCGGCGCCGGCCCTGGTCCGTGCCGATGGATCCGCCGCAACGGAGTCGGACGCCGCGCCGCGGCGACGGCGCGCACCGGCGGTCGACGAAGATTTGTTCCTCGATACGCCGCCCGTTCCGGCGAACGAGCCCGGTAGCGAAGAGGTGCAGCCGCCACGCCGCGCCGCCAACGATGACCGCCGCCTTGGCGGACGCCTCATGGCGCCGCTCCCGCGCCGCGCTCCCATGGGTCCTTATGTGGCGGCGGGAATCTTCGCCGTCGTGTGGGCCGGGCTCGGGATCGCGCTCGCGTTCGGATATTTCGGCGCCGACATCACCCAATGGCTTGGCCGCGGCGCGGCGGCCCCGCAGCTGTTCGGCATCCTCGCCGCCATCGTGGTGCCGATCGCATTCATCTTCGTGCTCGCCCACATGGTGCGCCGTACTCAGGATCTGCGCACCATCGCCACCTCGATGACGGACGCGGCGCTGCGCTTTACCGAGCCGGAGAGCATCGCGAGCGAGTCGATCGTTAGCGTCGGCCAGGCGATCCGGCGCGAAGTCGCCGCCATGGGCGACGGCGTCGAGCGCGCGCTTGCGCGCGCCGCCGAACTCGAGGCGCTGGTGCACAACGAAGTCGCCCAGCTCGAGCGCGCTTATAACGACAACGAACTGCGTATCCGCGGGCTCATCGAAGATCTCGCCAACCAGCGCGACACGCTGGTCGGGCAGGCCGAGCAGGTGCGCAATGCGCTGGCCGGCGTTCACCTCGGACTGACCCAGGACATCAGCTCGATCAGCGAAATGGTGGCGGCGAGCGTCAACGACGCCGCGGCGCGCATCACCCGCACGCTCGCGGAAAAGGGCGAGCACATCACGCTCGCGCTCGGCCGCGCCGGCGACTCGATGATCGACGCGATCGGCGAGCGCGGCGGCGATCTGCTCGATCACCTCAATCGCACCGGCGACGATGTGAGCCGCACGCTCGAAGCGGCGAGCGACAAGATGAACGCCAGCCTCAACGTGAAGACCGATCACGTCTCCGAGCAGGTCGATAACCTCACGGTGCGACTCGCGCAGATGCTGTCTTCGCGGCTCGACCACGCGACCGAAGAGGTCGCCGACCGCACCTTGGCACTGGGCGAGAACCTCGCCCGCCGTATCGACGAAGTCACGTCGAACCTGCTGCGCTCGACTGCGACGCTCGCGGAATCGATGAACAACCGCTCGCAGGAGATCAGCGACGCGCTTTATCAGACCGGCACGCATCTTGCCGACAGCATCGCCACCCGCGCCGAAGAGGTAAACAACTCGCTCAAAGCGACCGGCGAATCTCTCGTGCTCGATCTGACGCTGCGCGGCACCGATGTGGTCTCCAAGCTTGAGGAAACCGGCACGCGCATTACCGAGACGATCATAACGCGTACGGGCAAGGTGACCGACTCGTTCAATGAAACCGCCGACAAGCTCGCTTCGGAAATCACCGACAAGGGCGCTTCGGTCAAGGAGATGCTGGCCTCGCGTCTGCAGGCGCTCGAGGGCGTGTTCGCCGTCGGCGGCACCGAACTCGCCGACCGCATCTCGCGTGACAGCACGGCGCTGGGCGGGCTCATCACCCGGCATCTCACCGAGTTCGACCGCACCGTGAAAGTCTACGGCGGCGAATTGGTCGAGCGTCTCGGTCAGAAGACCGGCGAGATCACCGAGACCATGCGCTCGAGCGTCGAAGATTTCGACAACCGCGTCGGCGCCAAGACCACCGAAGTGGTTTCCGCGCTCGATCAGCGCTTCAGCCGTATCGAATCGGCCGGCAGCAACATCATGGAGCGGCTCGAGCAGAAGACGACCGAGATCACAGAGGCGATGCGCACGCACCTCGAACAATTCGACACGCGCATCGGCGGCAAGACCGCGGAGGTCACCTCGGCCCTCGACGATCGCTTCGACCGGATCGAGTCGACCGGCAATCACATGGTGGAACGCTTCGGCGCGACGGCGAGCGAAATCACCGAAGCGATGCGCTCGCATCTGGAGCAATTCGACACCCGCATCGGCGGCAAGACCGCGGAGGTGACCTCGGCGCTCGACGAGCGCTTCATCCGCATCGAGGCGGCGAGCAGCGATGTGGTCGACCGCTTCGGCCACAAGGCGAGCGAAATCACCGAGGCATTGCGCACGCACCTCGAACAATTCGACACCCGCATCGGCAGCAAGACTGGGGAAGTGACTTCTGCGCTCGATCAGCGTTTCACGCGGATCGAGGAGGCGCTCGACAGCCGTACCCAGGCGCTCAACGAGGGCCTGGGCGCGCGCGTCATGGAGATTGCCCGCACGCTCGCCGAAGGCGGCAAGGAAGTGGTCGGCGCGGTCGACCGGCGCATCGGCGACACGATGGCGGCGATCGACGGGCGCAGCACCGCGCTCGCCGACACGCTCGATGCCAAGGCGGCGCACATCGACACCACCCTCGGCACCCGCGCGAGCGAGATCGCCGGCAATCTCGATACCCGCATCGGCCGGTTCGAGGAACTGCTGGTCGGACGCGTCGAGACCGCGATGACGCAGATCGAGGTGCGCGGACAGGCCGCCGCCGCGCTCATCAATTCACGCGTCGAGCAGCTGAGCCAGACGATCAGGAGCAACACCAGCGACGCGGAGCGTGCACTCGGCCAGGTCACCTCCACCTCGGTCGATGTAGTCCGTTCCACCGCCCAGGAGGCGGAGCGCTCGCTTGGGCAGATTTCGACCGGCACGCTCGACGCGGTGCGCTCGGCCGCACAGGAAGCCGAACGCTCACTCGGCCTGCTTTCCACCACCTCGGTCGACGCCGTGCGCGCCATGTCTCAGGACGCCGAGCGCACGGTTGCGAACGTCACCGGACATTTGCGGCAGACCGCCGACGAGGCGCAGCATACGCTGCTGGCGGCTTCGGCCAATTTTGCCGGCGCGGTACGCCAAAATACCAGCGAAGCCGCGCAGTCGCTCAGCGCCGCAACCGACGCCCTGACCGCGCAGATCAAACAAAGTGCGGGCGACAGCGAGCAGACGTTGACCGCCGTCTCCGCCAATATCAGCGGCCAGCTCAAGCAGAACACGAGCGAGGCGGCCGAGCAATTGACCACCGTCCTGACGAATATCGCCGGTGAATTGAAACAAAGTTCGGGCGACGCGGCGCAGGCCTTGGCGACCGTCTCGGCCAACACGGCCAGCCACCTCAGCAGAAGCTCGGGCGAGGCCGCACAGGCGTTGGCCGCCGTCTCGGCCAATGTCGCCGGCCAGCTCAAGCAAAGCTCGAGCGAAGCCGCGCAAGCGCTGACCGCCGCCTCCGCCGTCGTTGTCGGCCAGCTGCGCCAGAGCGCGGGCGACAGCGCCCAAGCGCTCACGGCGATTTCGGCCACAGCGGTGGGGCACGTTCAGAAGAGCGCGACCGAAGCGGCCGGACAGGTGCAGAAGAGCGCGGCCGAGGCGGCGCAAGCGCTCAATGTTGCGTCCGTCGCGCTCACCAAGCAGATCAAGCAGACCGCCGGCGAAGGCGAGCAGACGCTGACCACCGTGGGGGCGACGGTCGCCGGCCAGGTGCGCCAGAGCGCCGGCGACGCCGCGCAGACGCTCAACGCGGTCTCGGCCAACCTGACCAAGCAGATGAAGCAGAACGCCGGCGAAGTAGAGCAGACGCTCAACACGGCGGCCGCGAATCTTACCAAGCAGATCAAGCAGAACGCCGGCGAGATCGAGGCGACGCTTGCGGCGGCCTCCACCGGCGTTAGCGGCACGCTGAAACAGAACGCCGCCGAGGTTGAACGCGTGCTCACCGGCGCCTCCGCCGGGATCACCACCTCGCTCAAGCAGAATGCCGCCGAGGTCGAGCGGTCGCTGACCGGCGTTTCCTCCGGCGTCGCCGCCGCGCTCAAGCAGAACGCGGTCGAGGTTGAGCGCAGCATGTTGGGCGTGAGCGCCGAGGTCGTGCGCAGCTTCACCGCGCAGGCCGAGGAGATGACCGGCAGCCTCAACCAGCGCAGCGCCGAGCTCACCCGCCTCCTCGACGAGAAGAGCAGCGGGTTTCTCAACGCGTTCACCAGCAAGGGCATGCAGTTCGCGACCGACATGGACCGCGTGACCAAGGACAGCCTGCACGCGATCGAGACCAAGGGCCTCGCCTTCACCCGCGAGATGCTCAGCAACAGCTCGGAGATCGCCGGCATCATCAACGACGCCAGCACCTCCGCCTCCTCCGCGCTCAACCGCACGCTCGAGGACATTCACAAGAACGCCAAGGCGAGCGTCGACAATTCGCGCCAGACTGCCGCCGCCGCGGTCGCGGAGGTGATGGAGACGCACGCGCTCCTGCGCCGCGACACCACGGAAGTGTTCGAGCGGCTGCGCGATGCCAACGTGCTGCTCCAGGAGGTGCTCAGCGGGGCGACCGAGAACCTCGGCAAGATAGAGGGCTCGCTCTCCGCGCGTGTGCGCGAGTTCGTCTCTACCGTCACCGAGGTGACCGACCGCGGCAACCAGACCAGCGCCAAGATGGAAGAGCACATCAAGGCCTTCCACGGCACGACCACGGCGGTGCTGCGCGACATCGCCACCGCCGCGGCCCAGTTCGACCAACATGGGCGTGCGCTTGCCGCCGCGGCGGAAGCGATCAACGTGGGTAACGGCCGCACCGAGGCCTCGCTGACCGAGCGCCGCCAAACCCTCGAAGCGCTGCTCAGCCAACTTGACGGCAAGTCGGAGGACCTCGACCAGCGACTGGTACGCTTCGCCAAGCTGCTCACCGACTCGCTAGAAGCCGCCGAGGCCCGCACGCGCGACGTCGCCCGCATCATCGCCGAGTCCAGCACCAGCGGCTCGCAGGCGATCGCTGCCCAATACGACATGGTCCGCGCGACCGCCGAAGAGGAGCGCAAGCGCACCGCCGACACCCTCAACGGCATCTACGAGCAGGCGGCCGGCGACATCCACGCCCTCTTCGCGCAGGCGGCCGAGCGCTTCTCCGGCATCGTGCGCGACATGAAGGAGATGGCCGGACAGGTGCAGCAGGAGCTCGACATGACGCGCTCCGAGATGCGCCGCGGCATTCTGGAGCTGCCGCAGGAAGCGGCGGAAAGCACGGCGCAGATGCGCCGTGTCATCGTCGAGCAGATCGACGCGCTCGCCGAACTCAACCGCATCGTGGCGCGCCATGGCCGCGACATCGACGCCGCCGAGCCCGGCCGCCGGGTGCGCGAGGAACCTGTGCCAGCCGCGGCCTCGGGTGGCGGCCGTCCCGCCCCGCGCATGGAGCCCGCCGGCGGGCGCCCGCCGCCCCCTGGGTTCGCCCCGCCGCCGCAACGCAACGAGACCCCGGCCCCCGGCAATAATGACCGGCGCGGCGGCTGGCTCACCGACGTGCTCGCACGCGCGTCGCGCGACGAGGGTCCGAGCGCGCGCGGCGACGACCGACCGGCGCGGCATTCGATCGAATCGCTCGATTCTCTTTCGGTCGACATCGCCCGCATGATCGATCACGACGCGGCGACCGAGCTGTGGGACCGCTACAAGCGCGGCGAACGCAACGTGTTCACCAAACGCCTCTACACCATGCAGGGGCAGCGAACGTTCGAGGAGATCCGCAAGCGCTACCGCGCTGACCGCGAGTTCAAGCAAACGGTGGACCGCTACATCACCGAGTTCGAGCGGTTGCTCGACGATGTCTCGCAGGACGACCGTGGCGCCGCGGTGGCACGGACCTACCTGACCTCGGAGACCGGCAAGGTCTACACCATGCTGGCGCACGCCGCCGGGCGGTTCGAGTAACGGATTCGATTTCGTCGGAACGTTTCGAGCGGCCACCTAGTGCCGCGAACCCGAAGTTCGCACCACGATTGCCGCGAGTCCGATTGCGAACTTCGGGTTCAAAGCGGCACTAGAATTTTAAGATTTGCTAGTGTCCTTCGATTCCGAAGTTCGCTCCGAACGTGCGGCAAACACAGGCGAACTTCGGAATCGGGACACTAGCTGCCGCTCGAACTTTTTGGAGCATAATCTTTTTTTGCCATGCCGCTGTCGCTCACCGTATGCACCGAACGCTGGCCCGTCGCCGGCAGTTTCACGATCGCGCGCGGGAGCCGGACTGAAGTTGACGTCGTCGTCGCCGAAATTTCCGACGGCACGCACGTCGGCCGCGGCGAATGCGTTCCCTATCGGCGCTATGGCGAGACGATCGCAAAAGTGCTCGCGGCGATCGAAGCGCAGCGCGATGCCCTCGCCCACGGCCTCGACCTACGAGCACTGCAAACGGCGATGACTGCCGGCGCAGCGCGCAACGCGCTCGATTGCGCGCTCTGGGACCTCGAGGCCAAGCGCGCCGGCCGGCCGGTCCATGTGCTGGCCGATCTGCCGCCGCCACAACCGGTGACTACTGCACTAACGATCTCGCTGGGCACGCCCGAGGTCATGGGCGCGGCCGCGGCGAAAGCGGCCGGCCGCGCGCTGCTGAAAGTCAAGCTCGGCGGCGACGGCGACCCCGAACGCATCGCGGCGGTGCGCCGCGCCGCGCCGAAGTCCGAGCTGATCGTCGATGCCAACGAATCCTGGAGCGCGCATAATCTCGCTAACAATCTCGCCGCCTGCTCGGCGGCCGGCGTCACCCTGGTCGAGCAGCCCCTGCCCCAATCGGCGGACGATGCGCTCGCCAATTTTTCTCATCCCATTGCGGTGTGCGCCGACGAGAGCGCGCACGACCGCACCTCCCTCGAGCGCCTCGCCGGCAAATACGACGCAATTAACATCAAGCTCGACAAGGCGGGTGGCCTGACCGAGGCGTTGCAGCTCGCGGACGAAGGCGTGCGGCGGGGATTCATGCTGATGGTCGGCTGCATGGTCGCGACGTCGCTGTCGATGGCGCCGGCCGTGCTGGTCGCCCAACGCGCGCGCGTCGTCGATCTCGACGGGCCGCTGATCCTCGCCCGCGATCGCCCGCATGGGCTCGTTTATGAGGAGAGCCGCGTGCATCCGGCAACGCCGGAATTATGGGGGTGACAGGGATCAGGTATCGGATATCAGGCATCGGAATTGTTTGATCCTGATCCCTGGTACCTATTTCCCGATACCTGAGCCGACCAAATAACAATCCCCCCGACCGCCGCGCACACGGCCATAGCCGCGTAGGCGAGCGCGCCGAAGCTTCCGTAGAGCAGGCCGGAGACGGCGGTCGCAGCCGCCGTGACGACGCCCTGCAACGTTGAGAAGTCGCCTTGGGCGGTCGCCGCCTCCCCTTCCGGCGCGGCGCGCGAGAGAAATTGCACGGCACCGAGGAAGGACGCGCCGAAGGAGAGCGCGTGCAGGCATTGCAGCGGCACGAGCAGCACGGCAGGCGGGTCGAGTACCATTCCGGCCCAACGAACCACCGCTCCCGCCGCACCGAGAATGAGGAGGCCGCGTGGGCTCAGCGCCGGGAGCCGCGCCGAGAGCGCGAACAGGACGATTTCCGCCGCCACACCCAGCGCCCATAGCGCGCCGATGGAGGTGCCGGAGAGCCCCTTGGCGCCCCACTCGATCGTCGAGAAGCCGTAATAGACCGCGTGGCTCGCTTGAATGAGGCTCGCCCCCACCGCGACCGGAAGAACGCCGGGCGTCGCGAGCAGGCGGCGCGGCCGCCATGGCCTGGCAGGCGCGGGCACCCCGGCCGGCCGCAACGGTTGCAGGGCGAGTGACGCTGCCCCCGCAAGAGCCCAGGCGGCGACGATCAGCCAGACATAGCTCGTCGGCGCGATGTATCCGGCCGCGAAGCCGGCGGCGAAATTGGCGGCAATGAAGGCCGCCGATCCCCACAGTCGCACCGGCCCGTAGGCGCGCCCCCGCAGGGCGAGCCCCTTGAGCGCGTAGGCGTCGGCGAGCGGGATAGCCGGCGCGGCAAGCGCCGCCGCGAGCGCCACGCTTGCGAGGATTGCGGCGAAACCTTGCGACGCCCCCACAAGGACATAACCTATTGCGGCCCCAAAGGAACTCACCACCAGCACGGGCCGCAACGCGCCGCGTCGATCGGCAAACCGCGCCGCGACGGGCACGACGAGAACCCGCACCAGGATCGGGGTGGCGATGACGAGCCCGATCGCTTCCGCGTCGAGGCCCTTGGCCTTGAGCCAGACCGGAAAGAACGGCATCTGAACGCCGACGACGACGAACAGGCCGGCATAGAAGAGGGCGAGCCGTGCGGGAAAGCCGTCGGCGATTGCCCGGGGTGCTGAGCCCATTAAGCTGATTGTGACGATTCGCGGGGCATGGTCGCAACCATTCCATGCCTCGAACGCCTGGCCGAAACCCATGCCGCTGCCGCCTGCCCACCTGCCGCTCTCCGAGGCCGATTACGAGGCAATCGAAGCCGCGGTCGTGGAGACCAGCCGCGGCCGCTGGTTTCTCGCCGAATACGCCCGGCGCAACCGCCACGCGGACACGAAGATGCTGCTCACCGCCATCGACCGCATCGAGGCGGCGATCCGCGGCGAGAGAACCGCCGAGTCGGTCGACCGCATCCGTTTCGACCTGGTCGAGATGGCAAAGGCGATCGCGCGCACCAAGGCGGAAATCGCGGCGATCAAGCCGGACATCGAGCAGGCGGGAAAATTTGGCGAAGCGACCGAAGAACTCGACTCGATCGTCAACACGACCGAAGCAGCGACCTCCGATATTCTCGCCGCCGCGGAGCAAATTCAGGAGGTGGCCTGGACGTTGCGCGAGCAGGGCCTCGATCCGGAAGTCTGCGACCTGCTCGATGCCAAGGCGACCGCCGTCTATACGGCGTGTTCCTTCCAGGATCTTACCGGCCAGCGCACCCGCAAGGTGATCCAGGTGCTGCGCTATCTCGAGGGCCGCATCAACGCGATGATAGACATCTGGGGTCTCGACAGCGCGATGGCGGCGGAGGCGGCCGAGACCGCGCGCGCGCGCGAAGGCGACACCGGGGTGCCGAGCGGCCCGGTGCAGCGCGGCTACGGCCTCGATCAGGCCGACGTCGACATCGTGATGGGACCGGCCACGGCTGCGGCTCCGGCGGAGGACGACGAGGCCGTGGAGGTCGAATGGGTGGCGCCCGCGCCGAAGCCGATCGAGCCCAAGCCGGCCCCGGCAAGCGATCCGCTCGCGCCGCTCAACGCGCTCACGCCGGAAGAAAAAATCGCGCTGTTTAGTTGATGTAGCCCGCATGGAGCGAAGCGATATGCGGGGATCCCCCGGTATTATGGCGCAAACGCCACACGGCGCAATTCTCGCCACGGCACGCCCTCCAAGTCGTCAGAGGCGATCACAAGCGCAGTAGTTGTCGGATGTAGACCGCGGCCGCGCCGACAAAAGCGCCAAAGATCATCCACAGCGCTACTCGTAACCAAAACCCACTCAGCCAGCAGGCGTAACCGTAGTAGCCGTAACCACACCAGAGGTCTGAGTAATATGAACGTGCCAGAACGGCGGTGAATAGGAGCACTCCAAGTATTCCGCCGAGAACGCCGGAACCGATAAGCGCCAATTGATGCTCACGTTTCCAGCGTAACGGGTTCACAAGAGCGGCTCTTCCTATTGACCTTTATAATCGCGCAGTCGCTGAATTTTGATGCCGATACGCTGGGCGGCCTGGCCGATCCAGGCGTCATAGAGGCGGGTCGCCTGATCCAACCGCGATGCATCTTTATTTAAGATCCTCGCTTTTTGGACATCGTCAAGCGACGCTACTGCTCCGATATTGTCTATGAAGTCTGCAGCGGCTCGCTGTAGCTCGCCGGTGGCGGCCCTGTCATCTCTCACTGGAGGTTCTATTTCCTTTTGGAAATTATTATTATCTGAAACTGCTTTACTTATATCGTTAGCAACGTTCCCCGACATAACCATAAGATCGTTTAGCCTCTTCAGGTAATCTTGCTCTCCCTGATCTTTGAATTGCCTCCACCAATTGTTGCTGATAGACAAGCCAGCGGCGACTACCGCCTCCCCACGACGATTTACGATGTCATTTAGCGAGTTAAGCGCCAAAATCATCGTTCGAACTTCGTCTTTCAAATATGGGCCGCCAGCGATCTCTATCTGAGGATTTGGGGCCGCCTGTTCTACCGACCGAGCAAATGTAACGGGCTGCGCCTGCAACGACACTGTTTCGTGATTCGCCGCTACCTCTGGCGACCCTCTTGATTTCCACCATGCGCCGCCAAGCGCGGCGACCATCACGACGCCCGCAATAAGGGCAACCAAAAGGAAATGTGATTGCTCCACCCTATTCGCCCGCGCCCGAATGCCCGCCTGCACTTTGACGGGCAGCATAGTAAACGCGGCCTGCAATAGGAACACCACGCCGACCGCCATGAGAACGACACCCATCCATTTTTGCTCGGGGAACATGTGCAATGCGCCCGCTCCAAAAAGTTCGCAGCCGACGCCAAATAGCCCAGCTCTCGCCGTCTCAGCTCCCGCCATGCGCCCGGCTCCTTTCACCTGAGCCCGCTTGCCCAGATTGGGAGGGATTCGCACGACGTACCAGCCGCCGCATTTGAGGAAAAGGAAAAGCCTTGAATCGCGGGCCATGGGTTGCCTCTGCCGCGAGGCAATCATGGCCGATGGCCGAAGCCGTCAATCGTCGGGCCGATGCCTCAGTAGTACATACCGAGGCGATCCGATTTTCCCGATCTGAGCCTCGGGTAATTAGTTGCCTCGCGCGAAACGAGGCCCCGGGGGCGTTTGAAAAGTAGTGCGGAGCGCAGAGGTTCCGGGCGCCCTAAAGCCGCTCTAGAACGAACTTTTGAAACCTCTAAGGAAGGAGTAGAAGAATATTCTACTACGCTAGCCATGTGGCGTTTGCGCCATAATACCGGGATCCCCCGGATTTCGCGCTACGCGCTCATCCGGGCTAACGGCAGATCACGCCACCAAACGGTGAAACAGCTCCGGATCGACATTGCCGCCGGAGAGAACCACGGCGACGACCTTGCCGCGCACGTCGAGCTTGCCGGCGAGGAGCGCTGCGAGCCCGACCGCGCCGCCCGGCTCGACCACGAGTTTTAATTCGCGGAACCCGAAGGCGACCGCGGCCGCGACCTCGTCGTCGCTCGCCGAAACCCCCTCGCCCACCAGCGCGCGGTTGATCGCGAACGTGATCTCGCCTGGCATACGCGCCAATAGCGCGTCGCAGATCGAGCCGGTGATCGCCGCGTTGGTTTCGCGTTGCCCGCTCTTGAACGAGCGCGCGTGATCATCGAACCCCTGCGGCTCGGCGGTGAACAGCCGCGCCGATGGAACGCGCGCCTTCACCGCGAGCGCGATCCCCGCGGTGAGGCCGCCGCCCGAGGCGCTGACCAGCACGAAGTCGGGCGCAAGCCCGCGTGCCGCGAGGTCTTCGACGATCTCGCGGCCGGTCGTGCCCTGCCCGGCAATGACAAGCGGATCGTCATAAGGCGGCACCAGGACGGCGCTGCGGCGGGTTGCGATATCACGAGCGATCGCCTCGCGGTCTTCGCGCTCGCGGTCGTAGAGCACGACTTCGGCGCCGAGCGCGGCGGTTCGCTCGCGCTTGGGACGCGGCGCATCGCGCGGCATCACGATCACCGCCGGCATGTCGAGAAGCTTGGCGGCGGCCGCGACACCCTGGGCGTGATTGCCCGACGAGAAGGCAACGACCCCGCCGGCGCGGCGCTCGGGCGGAATCGAGGAGACTTTGTTATAGGCGCCACGGAACTTGAATGATCCAGTGCGCTGCAGGGTTTCGGGCTTGAGAAAGACGCGGGCGCCGGTGACGGCGTCGAGCACCGGTGAAGTCAGGAGCGGCGTGCGCAAAGCGACGCCTTCGAGCCGCCGGGCGGCGGCGTCCACGTCGGCCGCCGTGGGTAGCTTGGCCGGCGTTCCGTCCCTGGTTGTGTCCATCCCGGAACCCTAGCTCTGCCGCCGCGGGGCAGGCAAGCGGCGCCTTCATCAAAGCGTCACAACGGGCGAGTGTTGTGTCCGAAATCATCGGAACCGGCGAGAACGGAGAGCGAGAGATGCAGGGGAAAGTCGTCGTCATGAGCGGCGCGACCTCGGGCATCGGCGAGATCGCAGCGGTGCGTCTCGCGGCAGAGGGCGCCCGCCTGGTGCTCATCGGGCGCGACCGCGCGCGCGGCGAAGCAACCCTCGCTCGGCTGCGGGCGGCAGCGCCGGACCCTGGTCACGTATGTTACTACGCCGATCTTTCGAGCCTGGGAGAGACCCGGCGCGTCGCCGCCGCGATCGCCGCGGCCGAACCGCGGGTCGACGTTCTGGCCAACAATGCCGGCGCAATCTTTGCTTCGCGCAGGGTCACCGCGGACGGGCTCGAGCGCACCTTCGCGCTCAATCATATGTCTTACTTCGTGCTGACCACCGGCCTGATCGATCGCCTCGTCGCCGCCGCTCCGGCGCGCATCGTCAACACCGCCTCGAACGCGCACCGCAACGGCCACATCGATTTCGGCGATCTGCAGTCCGAGCGCCGCTATCGCGCCCTCGCCGTGTACGGCACGTCGAAGCTCTGCAACATCCTGTTCACGCGCGAATTGGCGCGCCGCCTCGCCGGCCGCGGCGTCACCACAAACAGCTTCACGCCGGGATTCGTCGCGACCCGCTTCGGCGATCAGGCCGGCGGGCTTTACGCGGCCGGCGTGCGGTTCGCCAAATTGTTTGCCGCGACGGCGGAGAAAGGCGCCGAGACGCTCGTTTACCTCGCCGCCTCGTCCGAGGCCGCCAACATCAACGGGCAGTTCCTGCAAAATTGCCGGCCCGGCAGCTTGAGTGCCGAGGCGCAGGACGACGCGGTCGCACAGCAGCTGTGGCGGGAGAGCGAGCGGATTGCCGGGACCTCGTGATTGTCATTGTTTTGTCAAAAAAACAAATCGATCGCATCGTCATAAGAATGAAATAGATCATCGGCAATGGTCCCGTTCATGCGACGGGATGATTCGGAAATTCAATCGGCCAGTGTGCGCTGCGGATTCGGAGCGGGAGCCGATTGATGCGCGTGGTCGTCGCGACCGACGCTTGGCACCCGCAAGTCAACGGCGTCGTGCGCACCCTGACCTCGCTGGCGGCGAGCGCCCGCGCCCTCGGCGTCACGATAGAGTTTATCACGCCGGAAGGATTCCCGACGATTCCGGTCCCGACCTATCCGCATTTGCGGCTCGCCGTGCCGGGCATGCGCCGCGTCGCGCGGCTGATCGAGCAGCAGCGGCCGGACGCAATCCATATCGCGACCGAGGGGCCTATCGGCTTCGCCGTGCATCGCTATTGCCGCCGGCGCGGGCTGCCGTTCACCACCAGCTACACCACGCGCTTTCCCGAATATATTTCCGCGCGCGTGCCTATCCCGCAGGCGCTGAGCTACGCAATCCTGCGCCGGTTTCATGCCGCCGCCGCAGCCACCATGGTGTCGACGCCGTCGCTGCTCGCCGAGCTGAAGCAGCGCAAGTTCTCGAACCTCGTCATGTGGACGCGCGGGGTCGATACCGAATTGTTTCGACCCGAGCGGGCGATCGATCTCGGATTGCCGCGGCCGATCTTTCTCACCGCCGGGCGGGTCGCCGTCGAAAAGAACCTGGAGGCGTTTCTAAGCCTCGATCTGCCCGGCTCTAAAGTCGTCGTCGGCGACGGGCCGCAGGAACCCGAACTGCGGCGACGCTTCCCGCGGACCACGTTCCTCGGGCTGCGTGAGGGTCCATCGCTCGCCGCAGCTGTTGCCGCCGCCGATGCGTTCGTCTTCCCGAGCAAGACCGACACGTTCGGGCTGGTGCAGCTCGAAGCGCTCGCCTGCGGCGTGCCGGTTGCGGCGTTTCCGGTGACCGGTCCGCGCGACGTGATCGCCGATCACCCGGTCGGCGTGCTCAGCGAGGATCTGCGCGCCGCCTGTCTCGGCGCGCTCCATGTCTCGCGCGAAGCCTGCCGCGCCTTCGCACTGAGCCGCTCATGGGAAAACAGCGCGCGGCAGTTCATCGGCCACATGACGCGCGTAGCGGCCAAGCAGCGCAGCCCGCAGCCCAGCCTGGCGCTCGGCGCGGCGACCAGCAGATAACGCAAGCAAGTCGAGCAGCGCCTCCATGAGCAAAGAGGGACAGCAAATGAACACCGACATGGACAACGAAACGATCGCGAAAGCCTACGCGCGCTGGGCACCGGTGTACGACCTTGTGTTCGGCGCGGTGTTCGAGCGCGGCCGGGCGGCGGCCATTGCCGCAGCCGAGCGCATCGGTGGCCGCGTGCTCGAAGTCGGCGTCGGCACCGGCATTTCCTTGCCCGATTATGCCCGCACCACGCGCGTCTACGGCGTCGATATTTCCGAGCCGATGCTGCGCAAGGCGCGCGAGCGGGTGACGGAACTGAGGCTCACGAATGTGGAAGGCCTCTCGGTCATGGATGCGGCCGACCTGACCTTCCCCGATGCCTCTTTCGACGTGATCGTCGCCCAGTACGTGATCACCACGGTCCCGGACCCCGAGGCGGCGCTCGACGAGTTCGCCCGCGTGCTCAAGCCCGGCGGCGAAATCGTGCTGATGAGCCGCGTCGGCGCGGAAGACGGCCTGCGCCGCACGCTCGAACACTGGTTCTCTCCGGTCGCCTGCCGCCTCGGCTGGCGCTCTGAATTCTCCTGGCAGCGCTACGCGCGCTGGGCCGCGGCGACGCCCGGCATGAGCCTGGTGGAGCGCCGCGCCATGCCGCCGTTCGGGCACTTCTGCCTCATCCGCTTCGCCAAGGCCGCCGCGGAGGATGCCGCGACCGACATCGAGCCGGCGGCTGCCGTGGCGTGAGCGCGGCGCGCCCGCTGCCCAGTGCTTTGTCACATCCGATTCATCGAATCGCCGTAACACCGCCACGCGAGGGAAAGGAAACCGTCATGCGAAGTTTTTATGAAGCTCTCCAGGAGCAGCGCTGGGACGATCATCGCTATTATCACCACAGCCGGGTGAACCAGACGCTGCACGTGCTGAGCGCGCTTTCCTTCCTCACCGCCTACGTGATGGTGTTCTTCAGCCCGGTGTGGGCGGCGCTGATCGGCTGGCTCGTGGCGATGACCAGCCGGCAGGTCGGGCATTTCTTTTTCGAGCCGAAAACCTACGACTATGTCAACGACGCGTCACACGAGCACAAGGAAGAGATCAAGGTCGGCTATAATCTGCGGCGCAAGACGGTGCTGTTGACGATCTGGGCGCTCTCTCCCCTCCCCCTTTATTTCGACCCGACCTTGTTCGGCATTTTCGAACCGCACACCACGCCCGCCGGGTACCTGCGCCACGTCGCGCAAATCTGGCTGTTCCTCGGGCTCGCCGGACTGTTGTTCCGCACCGTGCAACTGTTCTTTGTCCGTGACGTGCAGACCGGACTCGTATGGGCGACCAAAATCCTTACCGACCCGTTCCACGACCTCAAGCTCTACCACAAGGCCCCACTCCAGCTGCTGCGCGGCGAGTTTTTTGACGAGCCGGCGGCGGAGGAGCGCCCGGCGTGAGGCGGGTTGCCTTGTCCGATCGACCAACAAACACAACGTCATCCTGAGGAGGTCGCGCGCTTGCGCGCGACCGTCTCGAAGAGCCTGTCCCCGCGAAAGCGGGGAATGGCCGCAAGCGCGAAGCCTGCTTCCATCCTTCGAGACACTCGCGCGACTGTGTCGCGCGAGTTCCTCAGGACGACGGCGGTGGGGCGGCGTGAGGAAACAATCGGTGGGCGATCATCTCGCGCAGGATGCGGCGCCTGATCGATTTGTTGGTCGCATCCGCCGGCGTCCAGAACCAGCCGTCTTCGCGCATGGCGCGAGCGGCGGCGAGGAAACGATCGGCCACGGCCTCGAAATCCGCCTCGCTGTAATTGAGGCTGAAGATCAATCGTCCCGTGCCGATCCAGCTCAGCGCCAAGCCTTCCGCGCGCAGATAGTATTGGAACATCCAGTTGTAGCGCGACGGCGTCGTGTAGCTGATGGTCCAGATCGACGACAGATTAGCCACCCGAATCGGCAGGTTCTCGCCGGAAAGGCGGCGGTTGAGCGCATCGGCACGCCCATTCCAGCGTTCGTCGAGCCCGTTATAGAGCGCGCGGACGTCCTGGCGACCAAGCGCAGTGAGAAACTCGTGCATCGCCGTCATGACGTAGGGGTGGGAGTTGAACGTGCCACGGGCAAAGCACACGTCGGCGGGCCGGTCGTCGCGAAAGCGCTTCATCAGGTGGTTGCGGCCGCACACGACACCGATCGGCAATCCGCCGCCCAAGGTCTTGCCGTAAGTGACCATGTCGGCCTTGACGCCGAAATATTCCTGGGCGCCGCCCGCGGCGATGCGGAAACCGACGAAGATCTCGTCGAATATCAGCACAATGTTGCGTTCGCTGCAGACCACGCGCAGGCGCTTGAGCCATTCGGCGTAGGCCGCGCGGTCGAACCGGGCGCTAGCCCTTGCATCGACGAGCGACGAATCGGCGGGCGGGCCGGCGTTCGGATGCAGCGCCTGCAAGGGATTGACCAACACGCAAGCGATGTCCCGGCGCGTGCGCAGGACGTGCAACGTCTGTTCCGACATTTCCTTGAGCGTGTAGGTGTCGCGCGCCGGCAGCGGGTTGCCGACGCCCGGTTGCACGTCGCCCCACCAGCCGTGATACGCGCCGGAGAAGCGCACGAGCCGTCGCCGGCCGGTGTGATAGCGGGCGAGCCGCACCGCCTGCATCACCGCCTCGGTCCCGGACATGTGGAACGACACTTCGTCGAGACCGGAGATTTCGCGCAGGCGCCGGACGTTCTCGGCGATCACCGGGTGATAAGGCCCGAGCACCGGCCCCAGCGCGCGCGCTTGAGCCAGGCCGGCGTCCAGGCACTCTTTATAAAAATCGTTGCCGAGGAGATTGACGCCGTAGGATCCGGTCAGGTCGTAGAACCGGTTGCCGTCGAGATCTGTGAGCGTGACCCCGGACGAGGACGCTGCGAAGGCGCCGACCGGCAGGTGCTCGCGCACGAAACCGCTGTACTGAAACGGCACGCGGTAAGCCTCGGTGAACTGCAGGTCGGAGATCGCGTCCTTGACCTCGGCGGTGAGCGCCGCCGTGCGGGGAAAGCGGTTGCGGTAAAGGTCGGCAAGGCGTTCAAACCCCGCGCGTCGGCGCGCGACGACATCCTGCGGCGCGTCGTCGGAGCAGAAGAACTCCGCCGGGCCGTATTCATAATAGGGCACGAGCGACGCGACCCGACGCGCCAGCCGCGCGTGGCCGGCGAGCGAACGGTGTTTGGCCTGAGAGAGTTCCAGGCGGGCCTTGAGCTTCACGAACGACGCGGCGGCCGCCGCGGCGCCGATCCCATAAAGCGCGAAGGTCGTGGGCGAATCCATTCAAGACAATGAGCTATTCGCCCATGTTTACAATTTGATGACGCTGCGAACGAGCATCGGTGCAATCTTCGAGCAGGAAGACCTGAACTTCCTGCTGACCAACCGCGTTCCGCGGCGCCTGCTCACCCGCTGCATGGGGTGGCTCAGCCGGATCGAACAGCCGCTCGTGCGCAACCTTTCGATTGCGGTGTGGCGGTTGTTCTGCGACGTCGATCTTTCCGACGCCAAGAAGCAGGAATTTGCCAGTCTGCACGATTGCTTCGTGCGCGAACTTAAAGACGGAGCACGCCCGATCGACGCCGCGCCGGGGATTCTGGTGAGCCCGTGCGATGCCATCGTCGGGGCTTGCGGCACGGTCAGCGGCGGCGAACTGCTCCAGATCAAGGGGCGCGCTTACCCACTCCGGGAGCTGCTCGGCGACCGTGCGCGGGAGGAAGAATACGCAGGCGGGACTTACGTCACTTTGCGCCTGACGGCGGGCATGTACCACCGCTTCCACGCCCCGCATGACTGCGCCGTCGAACAGGTCGCCTACATCCCGGGCGATGTCTGGAACGTCAATCCGGCGGCGCTCAAACGCGTCGACAAACTCTATTGTCGCAACGAGCGTGCGCTGGTGCGCACACGGCTCGCGCTCGGCAGCCAAGTCGTCACGCTGGTTCCGGTCGCGGCGATCTTGGTCGCCGGCATTCGACTCCGATTCCTCGATCTTCCATTCAAGCTCGGAAATGGGGCGGCGACCGTGATCCCGTGCGAGGTGCGCCTGCGCAAGGGCGAGGAAATGGGATGGTTCGAGCACGGCTCGACCATCATCGTGCTCGCGCCCCAAAGCTTCACGCTCGCCGACGGCGTGCACGACGGGCGCGCAATTCGGATGGGTCAGCCGCTCATGCGCCTCCCGTGAGCGGCAGGCATCTCGGGATTGTCATCGGCGTGTCTTGGACGCTGCCTCGCGCTTCGGCCTTTGATGTGCAGGATCCGGACCGGATTCATCTGCCCGACATGAGAATCCGTTATGCGCGGGCGACAATGAGCCTAGCGATGACGGCCTGGACCGCACTTCTGCTTGCCGGCGCCTTCGAAATCATCTGGGCCTTCGGGCTTAAGCAGACCGAGGGCTTCACGCGATTTTGGCCGAGCGTCGGAACCCTCGCCGCGACAGCGCTCAGCTTCGGCTGCATGGCGATCGCGCTCAAATCGATCCCGTTTGCCACGGCCTACGCGGTCTGGTGCGGGATCGGCGTAGCCGGAACGGTCATTGTCGGGATCATCGCCTTCGGCGAACCGACGACCGCCATCCGCCTGATCTGTGTGACCCTTATTGCGGTTGGCATCATCGGGCTGAAGCTCGCCGGGGCGCGCTAACGCATGCTGACAATCAGCGAAGACAAAAGCGCGGCCGCGGTTTTAGCGGTTTGGTTGGCGATTCGAGTACACGTTTTGAACCGGCCGCTGCGCCGCCGCGACTAACACAAGTTAAGGAGTGGGATGCGATCACCCGATCAAGCAAATCCCGCGCAAGACGATGCCAAGCCTATTGACGCGCGTCACCCTCATTGGCTGTGTCGCGGCAATTGCCGGATTGGGCGCTCTCGTTCTCACCGGCGCAAGGGCGCCGTCGATCCCGCACGACACGCAAACGACTGCGAAATTCCTGCTCGCGACATGCGGGGACTCCGCGCACAACTTGGATGCCGTTGCGCAACGCGCCAAACGGCTGCACTGGACTCCGATGGTCGATCTGGGCCGCGCCGAAAACGATCCCATGAAGGTCGCGGGCATGTGGCGGGTCGAGGAGGACGGCCATGCCTACACCGTCACCACAGGCGTCGGCCCCGGGGACCACTCGGCCTGCCAAGTGGAGTTCGAACATCCCAAGCCAGGGCGCGATGATTTCTTCGCGGCCGTATCCGGCTCCCTGACGCTCAACGTCGCCGGCGATTTCCCGGGAGGCGGCTGGCGTATGGAGATGTATCAGATTGAGAACCTGGCGCCGAAAAACGCGGTCCTGCTGTTTGTCTCGTCATCCGAGGGCGCCGTTTACCGCGGGGCGGTGATGGGCAACTAACCGCCTGGGTTGCCCAATCCTCCGAAGCACCTCCGGAATCGCGGGACACCGGCATGAGGCAGGGTCACACCAGCGCTCCGACCAGGATCAGCACGATTCCGATGCCGATGCAGTAGGCAGGCCACAATCCGTGCCAACCGCTCGATCGCGCGGAGTCGGCGGGCATTTCCCTGTCGCTCTGCAACTCAGCAGCGTCGGCCCCGGCTCTCATTATCTCTGCCCAAGCGAGCTTCGCAACCGTCGCACGTCGCACGCACCGCGATAGGGTGGCGGCGGCGCGCCTAATTCGTCAAAGACCTGACGCGCCTAGCAAGGCCGAACGACAGACTCGCGACGGGCAAATGACAATTCACAGGGAGAAAATTGGAGATAACGCAAAGGGAGACAATCCGCCCACAGCCCCTGCGATGTTTGGCTCGCTCAAGCTCCTTTCTTTCCCATCCCTTTGGCGTTAGCACTCCGCGGTGGGGACGACGGCACCAGCGTCGTCATTCACCGGCAGGAGCGATTCGTGGCTGCCCTTCATTCCTTCACCTTTTCCGATTTCGTCGATTCCTTAATCAGCCTCTTCGGCGCATTCGTTCTCGGCACGCTCATTGGCGCGGAGCGGCAATATCGGCAGCGCAGCGGCGGCTTGCGCACCAACGTTCTGGTCGCCGTCGGCGCCGCCGCCTTCGTCGATATCGGCATGCATCTCAACGGGAACACCGGCGCTACCCAGATCATCGCCTATGTTGTGTCGGGCGTCGGCTTCCTCGGCGCCGGCGTCATTATGAAGGAGGGGCGGAATGTCTGGGGGCTGAACACGGCCGCCACGCTCTGGTGCTCGGCAGCAGTCGGCGCATGTGCCGGTGCGGATTTGGCGGTCGAGGCGATCGCCCTGACCGCCTTCGTGCTCGCCGGCAATACGCTGCTACGACCGCTCGTCAACGCGATTAACCGCGCGCCGATCAGTGCGGAAACGACCGAAGCTCAATACGAGGTGCAGCTGACGGCCGACTCCGATCACCTGGAGGATTTGCGCGCCGCGCTGGAAGCGCAGCTCAAGGCCGGCAGCTATCCGGTCCGCGACATCGAGATCGAGGATCGCGATGCCGGAACCGTGGAACTTGTGGCGACGCTGCTAAGTACTGACCCAAACCCGGCTGAACTCGACGCGATTGTTGCGCGCCTGCGAAACATGCCAGGCGTCGAGCATGTCGGCTGGACCGCGCGGACCTCGGACTAGGCGCTACCCCTTGCCGCGCCTCACAGGCATACGCTTAGCTCGCTGGTGACCGTCCTTGGCCTCGGCGCGTTCGATTTCCGCCGCCATCCGCTCCCAAACGGCGGCTCCCGCCTGGTCTCCGGAGCGACGCAGCTGCTGTGCCGTTCGCAGCGCCCGCTTTTTGGCGCCTCGGCCAAAGCGCGTGCGGCTGACGCGAGCATGAATTTTGATGGCATCGTTCAGGTCGATATGCATGCTACCCTCACACAGGTGGCTATGTTCGCCAGCGGACTTTGCTCTGTCAAGATTCCGTCATAACGCCGCCGACCCAGCTGCGACGAACCGTGCCGCCCATTCATGTCGACGGCCTTGCGCTTGGCGTCGCTGTTTTTTTCCGGACTTCAACGGCTGTTTGCGCTTATCGAAGCGACGCCAAGCGCGCGGCAACTTTCGCGTGGTGCGCTTGAAAGATTTATTTGCCCATTCCTCGACCTTTACCGCAGCATGTTCGGCGTCCTCTCCGCCCTTGGCTTTGACTCGATCGATCAGGCTACAGGCGACAACCGCGTCATGGGCCGTGCCCAGCAACTGCTGCAGCTCCTTGAGCGCGCGCAAATAGCGTTTGTTCCGGCCGCCATGGGCAAGCCCGCTAAAAAAATCGGCGGCGTAGCGTAGTTTCTTGATCCGGATGCGCAGTTTGTGAAGCTCCTGCGGATCGAGCTTGCGCACCCTCTTGCCCAGCTTGCACGCCTTCCGGCGACGTGCACGCAGCACCTTCGCCGCAAAGACCGCTATCGGTTCGCGCCGCGCGGCGTCGCCGGTTCGCTGCGTAAACCGGTCGATCGCTGGCTCGAGATCGGAAAGCAATTCGGCGCAATGCCTGGAGCCCAAAGCGGTGCGCGCGCGGCGATGACGGGCGATATGCTCCGCTCGGACGGCCTTGATAAGCTCGGGCATGCCGCGGCTTTTTTTCCGCTTGCCGGGCATGGATGCGATTGTCTCCTCAAGCAGAACATCGAGTTCGCGTACCTCGCCTATTTTCTGTTGCAGCGACCGCAACTGCGCCACGACCGGCGGACGGCGGGGCGGCAACGCCGGGCCGAACACCGAGAAAGCCGCGCGCAAGCGGCGAATGCCGACGCGCAGCTGATGAATGCCTTCCGGATCGTCGCTATGCCGGGCGACCTCCGCGGCGGCAGCAACGCGGGTAATGCACCCGCGCATTACCTCCGCGAACGCCTCCGTGACATTCATCGAGGGGTCGAGGACGATCGGCTCTCGCCGTATCTCTATTTCGCCCGATGCCGGCGCGGCGTCGTTCGGCGAGGCTTTTATATGTCGCGGCTCATGTCGCATCGGGCACTCCAGAAAAGCATACCCCTGAACTCACCGAGCATCTTTGATCTACGTCAGTGTGCGCCGGCCCTCCGCCCTGCCTTCATGTCAGGCGCGTAACCTCACTTAAGATGAAAGCGGCTCTCGACCCTTGGTTCGACCTCCGCGGCATTGCGTCCGGTGGGAGGTAACATGACCATCCGATCTCGATCGTCTGCCGTCTTCCCTCTCCCGTTCGACCTGCCGACCGGGCCGGCGCCAAGTTTCGTTATTGTACAAGCAACTCGGCGGATGTCATCCGCCTGTCATGGTGCCCATTCACCGTTGCCCCCTAGGGCGAGGGAGGACTCCATGACCGACATTGCGTTACCCGGATCGATCGAGCCTGCACGGCGCCGAGGCCCCGACCTCGACCGCGGCTTTCATCCGGCTTCCGGCATCATTTTCTTAGGGATTGTCGCTGCGGGGCTGCTGTTCGTCGCCTACAGCATCTACAGCGACATCGAAGACACCGGCACGCGCGTTACGACTTATCTGCCCTTCATCATGCTGCTCGTCGCTTTGTTGATTGCGCTCGCCTTCGAGTTCGTCAACGGCTTCCACGATACCGCCAACGCCGTCGCTACGGTGATCTACACCCGCTCGTTGCCGGCCCACATCGCCGTGGTCTGGTCGGGCATGTTCAATCTGCTCGGCGTCCTGCTCTCTTCCGGTGCGGTCGCGTTCGGCATCGTGTCGCTACTTCCGGTCGAGTTGATCCTGCAGGTCGGCAGCAACGCCGGGTTTGCCATGGTGTTCGCCCTGCTCGTCGCCGCGATCCTCTGGAATCTCGGGACATGGTGGCTCGGCCTGCCGGCTTCCAGCTCGCACACACTGATCGGCTCGATCATCGGCGTGGGTATCATGAATGCGCTGCTGCGCGGTCGCGACGGCACCTCCGGCGTCGATTGGTCGAAAGCAACCGAGATCGGCTACGCCTTGCTTCTCTCGCCGCTGTTCGGATTCATCCTCGCCGCGTTGCTGCTCCTGGCGCTGAAATTCGTGGTGCGAAACGTGGCGCTCTACGCCGAACCCAAGGGCGATCAGCCGCCGCCGTTGTGGATTCGCGGGATTCTCGTCCTTACCTGCACCTTAGTGAGCTTCTTCCACGGATCGAACGATGGTCAGAAGGGGATGGGCCTTATCATGCTCATCCTCATTGGCACCGTTCCCACCGCCTACGCGCTCAACCGGGCGCTCCCGCCGAGCCAAATGGAACGGTTCACTATCACTTCGCAAATTGCCAGCCAGGTGATCGAGGCGAAGGCGGCGGGCCACAACATCATTGGCGATCCGCGGCCGGCGGTTACGGCTTACGTCGCGCATCGCAGCATCAACGAAGGGACCTTTCCGTCGCTTGCGGTCCTCGTGCGTGAAATCGCCAATCAGGTCAATCAATACGGTTCGATCGCTCGCATGCCGGCGGAAGCGGTCGGCAACACGCGAAACGACATGTATCTCGTCTCCGAAGCCATTCGCTTCCTGATGAAGGACAAGGAGAGCGACCTCAGCAAAGCGGATGTCGCGAAGCTCAACGATTACAAATCGTCGCTCGACGCCGCCACGCGCTTCATTCCCCCGTGGGTCAAGATCGCCGTGGCGATCGCGCTCGGCCTCGGAACCATGGTCGGCTGGAAGCGCATCGTGGTGACGGTCGGCGAAAAGATCGGCAAGACGCACCTGACGTACGCGCAAGGCGCTTGCGCCGAGATCACGGCCGCCGCAACGATCGCCGCGGCGGACGGCTACGGCCTGCCGGTTTCGACCACGCACGTGCTCTCGTCGGGCATCGCCGGCACGATGGCGGCAAACGGCTCGGGTCTGCAGCTTGCGACGGTGCGCAACATCGCGCTCGCGTGGGTGCTCACGCTCCCGGCCGCGATGGCAATATCGGCGACGCTTTATTGGTTATTTACGCGGCTGATCGGCTGACCCATAACGCCCCGCTGCGTTGCAGGGGGGCGTCCCATGGGGTTTGATCGTCTCGCTGAGACGGCGTCGATCGATCCGAGCGCCAACCTCAAAGACTGTCGGCTCGGCCGCTACACCGAGGTCGGGCCGCGCACGTCGCTGGTCGAAACGACCCTCGACGATTACTCCTACATCATGGGCGATTGCGACGTCATCTATTCGACGATCGGCAAGTTCTGCTCCATCGCCTCCCACGTGCGGATCAATCCCGGCAACCATCCGATGTGGCGGGCAAGTCAATCGCACTTCAGCTACCGGGCGAGCAAATACTGGCCCGAGGAGAGCGACGAGCCGGAGTTCTTTGCGTGGCGCCGCGCCCATCCGGTCGCGATCGGCCACGACGTGTGGATCGGGCACGGCGCGATCATACTGCCGGGACGGAACGTCGGCACCGGCGCCGTGATCGCGGCGGGTGCGGTCGTCACCGCCGACGTGCCGGATTATGCCATCGTCGGCGGCATTCCGGCCGACGTGTTAAAGCTTCGTTTTTCGGCGGACATCGCGGCGCGGCTTGTCGCGCTCGCCTGGTGGGACTGGGATCATGCACGCCTGCGGCGGGCGCTCCCCGATTTCCGCAGCCTCGCGATCGAAGCATTCCTCCAGAAGTACGGGGGATAACCTTGCGGCCGTTTGCCGCCGTCATACGAGCGTTATCGGAGCGTCACCGAAGCGTCGCACAAGCCTTTTAGGGATTGCTGAGCCGGCGCGCCGACCCTCCACTCTACCGAGGTCTTAAATGCTGGTTCTCGACGGCGTCTCGCGCCGGTTCGGCTCTATGACGGCAGTTTCGGGAGTCGAGCTGACGATCGAGCCTGGCGGTTTCATCGGCATCATCGGGCGTTCCGGCGCCGGCAAGTCGACGCTGCTGCGCCTGATCAACCGGCTGATCGACCCAACCGGTGGCCGCATCTTGCATGGTACGACCGACGTGACTGCGCTCCGCGGGCGTGCGTTGCGCGAATGGCGCGCGCGCTCGGCGATGATCTTCCAGCAGTTCAATCTGGTGGGCCGCCTCGACGTCCTCACCAACGTGCTGATCGGGCGGCTAGC
Source organism: Hyphomicrobiales bacterium (assembly GCA_019243195.1). GTDB lineage: Bacteria > Pseudomonadota > Alphaproteobacteria > Rhizobiales > Xanthobacteraceae > AP-16. The sequence goes on along the minus strand of JAFAUQ010000126.1, from coordinate 18,521 downwards.
CGCCGTGCCGGCGTGGCGCGCGCTGTCCGGCCTTTGGAGCCCCGCCGACAAGGCGATCGCGCTCTCCGCGCTCGAACAATTCGACATCGCGGCTCTCGCGGCGCAACGCGCCGACAGCCTGTCCGGCGGTCAGCAGCAGCGGGTGGCCATCGCTCGCGCGCTGGTGCAGCAGCCGGATCGCATCCTCGCGGACGAGCCGATCGCTTCACTCGATCCGCGCAACAGCCGCATCGTCATGGACGCGCTGCTGCGCATCAATCGTCATTTTAGCATCACGGTGATCTGCAATCTTCATTCGCTCGATCTTGCCCGCAGTTACTGCGATCGGCTGATCGGCATGGCGGCGGGCCGGGTGGTGTTCGACGGCGCGCCCGCGGCGCTCACCGATGCGGCCGCACGCGATCTCTACGGGCTCGAAGCCGGCGACGTCATGGGCGCCGAGCCTGCGCTGCCGGCCGCCGGAGCCGTCGCGGGCGCGAGCGTCGCGGCGCCGGCTTAAGCCGATCTTTCGTTACACAAACAAACATTCGTATCCAACCGGAGAGGACGTCATGCCTAATCGTCGCATCATTCTCATCGCCGCCGCCATCCTGGCTATAACGAGCGGCGCCGCCCAGGCGCAGTCGTGGAAAGCGCAATATCCCGAGCTGGTCTTCGCGGTCGTGCCGGCCGAAAATGCCTCGGGTGTCAGCGACCGCTACGCCGCCTTCGCGGCGTATCTGTCGAAGGAACTCGGCGTGCCGGTCAAGGTTCGCGTTGCCAACGACTACGCCGCCGTCATCGAGGGGCAACGCGCCGGTAGCATCCATATCGCCTATTACGGCCCGGCGTCCTACTCGACCGCCTACATGACCGGGGTCAAGACCGAACCCTTCGTGACAACCCGCAACAACGACGGCGCCATCGGCTATTACTCCGTCATCTACGTCAAGTCGGATGGCCCCTACAAAGACATCCACGACCTCAAGGGCAAGACGATCGGCTTCGTCGATCCGAACTCCACGTCGGGATACAACGCGCCCCGCTTCTTTCTCAACAAGGCGGGCATCGATGCCGACACCTTCTTTAGCAAGTCGATTGTCACGGGTAGCCACGAGAATGCAGTGATCGCCCTTAAGAACGGCACCGTCGACTGCGCGGCCAATTGGTGGAACGCTGACGACGATTCAAACCTTACCCGCATGGTGACGAAGGGGATGGCGAAAAAGGAGGACTTCCGCATCATCTTCAAATCCGGACTGCTTCCTGGATCTCCGTATGCCCGGCTCTCGACCCTGCCCGACGACCTCAAAGCGGCAATCGCCAAGGCGTTCGCGGACGCGCCGACCAAGGACAAGGCGGCGTTCGACCGGCTGTCCGACGGCAAGGACAAGGAGTTCGTGCCGGTCACGCACCAGGACTATGCCGAAACCGTCGAGATGATTCAGTACGTCAACGATATGCGCAAGAAGCGCTCGTAATCGGCTCTGCGCTCGCGATGCAGATACGGGAGCGGCGCCGGACCGCTCCTGTTGTTTTCCGGAATAACCGATGGTCTCTGGCCTCCTGAGTCTTCCGCAGGAGCGTGTCGACCAACTGCTCGCGACCTACGCGCGCGCGGTGGCACGACGGCGGCGGCAATTCTACCTCGTGCTTGCCGTGCTGGCGTTGCTCGCGACGGTCGCCGGGCGCTACGGCGAGGTCGATCTCGCCTATTTGCTTCAACACTTCTCGAATTTCACCAGCTACTTCGGGCGTATCCTGCCCACGTTGACCTTCACGCACTTTGCCGCCGATATGGCCGACTGGTACTGGAACCTGTCGGGCTGGCTCAAGCTTTTGGTCGACACCATACTGATCGCCTACTTGGGGACGCTGATCGGCACCCTCGGCGCGTTTGCGACCGCGTTCCTGACCGCGCAGAACACGGCACCCAATCCGTATCTGCTGTTTGCCGTCAAACGCTTTCACGAGTTCTGCCGCACCGTTCCCGATATCGTGTTCGCCCTGTTGTTCGTCGCCGCCTTCGGCCTCGGACCGCTGCCCGGGATTCTGGCGATCGGCATCCATTCGCTCGGCACGCTCGGGAAGCTGTTCACCGAGGTGGTGGAGAATATCGACATGAAGCCGGTCGAGGGCGTCCGCAGCACCGGCGGCAATTTCGTCGAGACGGTACGGTTCGCCGTCGTGCCGCAGGTCCTCGCGAATTTCGCGAGCTACGCACTGTTGCGGTTTGAGATCAACGTGCGTTCCGGGACCGTGATCGGCTTCGTCGGTGCCGGCGGCATCGGCCAGGATTTGTTCGTGGCGATTCGCAAATTCTACTACACGGATGTGAGCGCGATCCTGCTGATGATCATCGTGACGGTGGTGCTGTTCGATTTGATCTCCGAACGGATACGCCATCACCTCGCGCGCCTCGAAAGCGACCGATGACCCCGAACCGCACGTTCCTGCCGTCCACCCCCGAGGTTCTGGCGCGCTATCCCGCGCTCGCGGCGGCGGCGCGGCGCAATCAGGTCTGGGCGGCGGCGTGGCTGATCGCGGCACTGGCATTGACGGTGTTTTCGTTTTGGTCGCTCGGCATCGCCTTCGGCCAGATCCGATCGGGGCTGAGTCAACTCGGCTGGCTCGTGGCGCAGATGTTTCCGCCCTCGACCGGATCACATTTTCCGTTGCTGCTGCATGCCATGGGTGAAACGCTCGCCATCGCCTTTCTCGGCACCCTGATCGCCGCGACTATGGCGTTTCCGGTCAGTTTTCTGGCCGCCAGGAACACCACTCCCGGCACGGTCATTCACTTTCTCGCGCGGCGCTGCTTCGACACCATCCGCGGCGTCGACGTGCTCATCTGGGCGCTGGTGTTCGTCGGAGTGGTCGGGCTCGGACCCTTCGCCGGCATTCTCGCCATCGCGGTTTCCGATGCGGGCACCTTCGGTAAATTGTTCTCGGAGACGCTCGAGACCACCGACCGAAAGCCGATCGACGGCGTGCTCTCGACCGGAGGATCGCAGCTACTGGCGATCCGCTTCGCGCTCATCCCCCAGGTATTGCCCGTCATGCTGAGTCAGTTGCTCTATTATTTCGAATCGAACGTCCGCAACGCGACGATCATCGGCATCGTCGGGGCGGGCGGCATCGGGCTGCAGCTCTCGGAACAGATCCGAACCTACGACTTCGATCAGGTCGCGTTCGTGATCATCATGATTCTGGTCACGGTGGCCGCGATCGACTGGGTGTGCGGTAAGCTGCGGTTCCACGTCATCGGCCGAAGTACCTAGTGTGGCGGTTCAGAAGTCCGCATCATTCTTGCAGCGAGTCCGAGATGCGGACTTCTGAACCAAAGCAACACTAGAATCAATAAGTTGCTAGTGCCCTTCGATTCCGAGTTCGCAAACGAGTGTGCCGCAAAATGATGCGAACTTCGGAATCGGGGCACTAGTGCCGCGGGTGACGGGAGCTTGTCCATGACGCCGGCAAGATGGGAAGCCGTCGACCGCTTCCTCGCCGATCTGCTGGTCCAATCGGATCACGCGCTCGACGCCGCGCTCGACGCGAATGCCGCCGCCGGCCTGCCGCCCATCGACGTGTCGCCCACCCAGGGCAAGTTGCTGATGCTGCTCGCGCAGATTCAGCAGGCGCGCACGATTCTCGAAATCGGGACCTTGGGCGGCTACAGCACCATTTGGCTCGCCCGCGCCCTGCCGGCCGGCGGGCATTTGATCTCGCTCGAGGCCGATCCGCGTCACGCGCAGGTCGCGCGCGCGAACGTCGCTCGCGCGGGTCTAGCGGGCTCGGTCGCAATCCGCGTCGGCCGCGCGCTCGATACTCTGCCGCAAATCGCCGCCGAAGGGCGCGGCCCGTTCGACTTGTTCTTCATCGACGCCGACAAGCCGAGCAATCCGGATTATTTCGCCTGGGCGCTGCGGCTGTCGCGGCCCGGCAGCCTGATCATCGCCGACAACGTCGTGCGCGAGGGCGCGGTCGCCGAGGCGGCGAACAATGACCCCAGCACACGCGGCGTACGCCGGTTTCTCGAACTCATGGCGGCCGAACCGCGGGTGACTGCGACCGCGATCCAGACGGTCGGCAGCAAGGGCTACGACGGGTTCGCGATCGCGCGCGTCGTGGCATGAGGCAACTGCTCGGCGGCCGCTCTGTGAACGAGCATCACCCCGCAGCATGTCGTCCTGACTTTTTTCGCCCACTGCCAGCAACATCAGATGATGATTGGGGCCTATCTGCGACATAGCATCCTCCATCTCGAGACTACGATGTTGCGGCACCAAACAGGTGCGCCGCCTCCTGTCTAAGACGAGTAATGCTCGAACTTCCGGACAGATCGCTAAGCGCTGGGCGCAGCCTCCTCCTCGTCGTCCGTTTGGCTGGCGTCCAGGCCTGATTCCCAAAATTGCGCGACGGTCGCCCGCGCGTTGGGCACCTCGCATGCCGCGAGCCGCTGCTCGAAGAAGCGTCGCTCCATCGGATTGCGGGCCCGCGCCAGCGCTTCCTCAAAATGCGCGCGGGCTCGTTCCGGATTGCCGTGTCGAAGCTCAAGTTCGCCAAGGGCGGCCGGATAGAACGGATAGCCGGCAAGGCGGTCGGGGTTCGCAATGGCCTCGATCGCGGCAAGGCCGCGTTCCGGCCCATCGCGCTGGGCAATGGCAATGGCGCGGTTGAGCGCAACGATCGGCGAGCCGTTGATCCGCATGAGGGAGTCGTAGAGCGAAATGATCCGGCTCCAGTCGGTATCGTCGGCGCGCCGCGCCATGGCGTGAACCGACGCAATCGCCCCCTCGATGTGATAAGCAGTGAGTTCGGGTCCGGAAGCCGAAAGCTCCAGCAGCCGCATGCCGTCGTCGAGACGCGTCCGGTCCCAGAGCGTGCGATCCTGCTCGAAAAGAGCGATCAAGTTGCCGCAGGAGTCCGTGCGTGCCGGCAGCCGGGCCGCGGTGAGCGTCATCAGCGCGGCCAGTGCGTAGGTCGTCGGCGTCATAGCGAGCGGATGCTGGAGCAATGCGGCAATGAGGCGAATCGCTTCGTTGCATAGTTCCAAGCGCACGGAAGCCGCGGGCGACGCCCCGTGATAGCCCTCGTTGAACAGGAGATAAAGAGCCCTGTGGACGCCGGGAAGACGGCCGGAGAAGTCGGCGGGCACGGTCGTATCGAACAGGCGCTTTGATTCGGCCAACACTTTCTTTCCGCGCATGATACGCTTTTCCACCGCGGCATGGCCGCTTGTGAAGGCGCTGGCGATTTCGTCAACGCTGAACCCGCACAGGATGTTCAGAATGAGCGCTACCTGCGCCGGCTCGGACAAACGCGGGTGACAGCACGAGAACATCATGCGGAGCATGCTGTCTTGTATGGCGTCGGCGGCAAGGATCTCGTCGACGAGCGGAGCCAGGGTCCATTCGCTGTCGAGCAGGCGCCCCAATTCCGGCGCGAAGGTCTTCGCGGTGCGCTGCCGGCGCAGAACGTCGAGCGCGCGGTTGCGCGCCGTCGTCATGAGCCACGCCGACGGATTATCCGGCGCGCCGCGCATGCCCCATACTTCGAGAGCGCGGCAAAAGGCGTCCTGCACCACGTCTTCCGCCAGCGCGAGGTTGTGGACGCCGAATATCCGCGTCAGCGCGGACACCATGCGGCCAGCCTCGCGCCGGAACAGACGGTCGTCGAGTTCCATCACATGTTCATGATCTGGACCGGCCGCACCTCGACCGAGCCGGCGACGTCGAGGATCGGACAGCCCTTGGAGATTTCCACGGCGTGTGCGAGGTCCCTGGCCTCGATCAGCATGTAGCCGCCGACCACGTCCTTGGCCTCGGCATAGGGGCCGTCGTGGACGGCCTTGGCTTTGCCGCTGACGACCTTGCCGGTAGGCTCGAGCGGATGTCCGGGATACTTGATGCAGCCGTTTGCGTTGAGCTCCTTAAACCACGCGACCCATTTCTGCATGGTCTTCTGCATTTGATCGGGCGAGGCCGATTGATCACGGCCGCGAAACAGGAAGGTGAATTCGCTCATGGCGGTGCTCCTTTGCTTGAAGTTACCGCGTTAAGACGCGCCAACGGTACGCCGACGGACAGATTTATTTGCGACCCTTTTCATCCGGTTTTCCCGCGCAGGGCGCAACACCCCCCGGCGCCGCGGCCGAAGGCCGGTGCTAAAGTGCGAGCGGCTGATGCGACCCCGTGATCAGCGGCACAGCTCGCGATGAATGCGCAGAAGCTCCGGAATTGTGGCAGGATCCCTGCGGCCGAAGCCGCACTCGGTCGCGACATCGAAAGGTCTCGCATACCGCCAGGCGACGGCCATACGTTTGCGCGAACCATCGACGCCATCGGTATAGTGTACGAGCCCGAGGACGAGACGCGTCGATGTCGGCAACGCCAGCCGCTGCAGCGCGATCACCACGCGGCGCGACGGCGACGCCGTGCTCGTCGCCGTCCAGGATTCCGGTACCGGGCTTGCGCCGGACAGCGCGGAACACATATTTGAGCCGTTCTTCACGACCAAGCCGGGCGGCATGGGAATGGGGCTGTCGATCAGCACTACGATCGTCGAGGCGCATGGGGGTCGGCTATGGGCATCGCCGGTGCCCGGCAACGGCACCACGTTTCATTTCACTCTGCCGTTGCCCGCATGAGGCAAGCGGTGACCGAACAGACCTCAACCGTACTCATCGTCGACGACGATCAAGCGGTGCGCGAGTCGTTGCGTGATCTCTTTGAGTCAGTCGGATTGCGGGTCGAGGCGTTCGCGTCGGCCCCGGAGGTCCTGCACGCCAAGCGGCCGGATACTCCCTGCTGCCTGGTGCTCGACGTGCGCTTGCCGGGGCCGAGCGGCCTCGATTTCCAGCACGAGCTGAATGAGAAGAACATCGTCCTTCCCATCGTTTTCCTCACCGGGCACGGGGATATCCCCATGTCCGTCCGAGCGATCAAGGCCGGCGCGATCGAGTTCCTGACCAAACCCTTCCGCGAGCAGGATCTCCTCGACGCGGTAACGGCTGCCCTCGATCGCGACCGCGCCAGCCTGGAAGAAGAAAGGGTGATGGCGGGACTGCGCGACCGCTTCGACCTGCTCACCCCGCGCGAGCGTGCTGTCATGGGCCTCGTAGTGACGGGCCGACGCAACAAGCAGATCGCCTACGAAATCGCCGCCAGCGAGACGACGGTGAAGGCCCATCGCACTAATCTGATGCGCAAGATGCAAGCTTCTTCGCTGGCCGACCTCATGGCCATGGCGGGAAAGCTCGGGTTCCGGCAGGACAGCCCAGTGGGCGCCGTCAAATAGAAAACCGGGATGGCATGTTGGACCTCTGGCTCGCCTTTGGCCATCACTTGCTTGTTTTCATGCTGTTCGGGGTGTACCGGCGGGAACGTGGTCCCCAACTTTTGGGATGAGGCGGCCAAGTCGCCGGTGCCACGCGCAGAGCCCGTCTATACCAAAGGATAGGTTCAGTGGCGCTCACCGCCTTCGCGGCGATCGCGAAACTGATGGCAGACTTAGCGGGTGGTCGGCGCTTGGCAAACGGTGGTGGACCGCGTCGGCGATCCGCTGCAGCAAGGGCTACGACGGCTTCGCCATTGCCGGGTGCTCGAATGAGTGAAGGAAATATAAAGAGTGGACCCGCCCAACACGGAGACCTGGTCGAGCGGGTCCGCACCCACGCGCCGCCGGAAAACCCGGCCTGGCACGCCGATCCAAGAGCATGATCCCGAAAAGTGGGTACCGGTTTTCGGAAAAGATCCTGCTCCAAGAAGGGTCAGTAGCAGCGCTGCACCGTCCGGAGATAGCGGCCGGACTTGCTGTACACGTTGACGAGGCTGCAGTTCGGGTAGTCGTAGTAGGAGCCGATCACGAAGGGGCCACCCCAGCCGTGCCAGCCATGACCCCAACCGCCGTGCCAATGGGCCTGGGCGGGGCTGCTGAGAGCAACGGCGGAAACGGCGAGCGTAGCCGCGGCTGCAATGCCGGCGAGAGTCTTGGTAAAACGGGTCGTCATAGGTCTTTCTCCTGTCTGAAGTGACTAATGGCCGCGAGGGCCGGTACGCATTGGTCGCAGCGACCGGTCGACCGGTTCAAAAGAATTTGCCGGTCGTTTGCGCCGTGGGAGTGGAAAAACGTCATGAGTATCGACTCGGTGCGCCAGTTCTTTGCCGCCCGGGCTCCCGACATCACCGTGATGGAGGCCGTGGAGAGCACGGCGACGGTGGCGCTTGCCGCCGCCGCGTTCGGCGTCGCGCCCGGCCAGATCGCCAAGACATTGTCGCTACGCGTGGGTGAAACCGTTTTTCTTCTCGTCACCGGCGGCATGGCCCGGCTCAACAATGGCAAGGCCAAAGCGGCGTTCGGAGGCAAGGCCCGCATGCTCGGCTCGCACGAGGTCGAGGCGCTCACCGGACATCCCGTCGGCGGCGTCTGCCCGTTCGGGCTGACATCGCCATTGCCGATTTATTGCGATATTTCGTTGAAGCTGTTCGACGAAGTCTTGCCGGCTGCGGGATCGGCCAACAGCGCCGTGCGCATCAATCCCGTGCGCTTGGCTGAATTGGTCGGCGCCGCCTGGGTCGACGTCTGCGAGGGAATGGGCGCGAGCTGATCAATACGCTCGTGTTCACGCCACGGCTTCGCTGGTCTCTCCCGTCGCAACGGCCGCAGTCAGCGCCACCCGTCGTACATTGGCGAGAAAGAGCCGCGCGCTGGTATCCCAGCTCCGTTCGAGCGCGAAGGCACGGCATTCTTCGCGCGACAGCGTCAACGCTCTGAGACAAGCGGCGCGCAGCTCCTCATCGAGCGCGGCAACCGGCGCGTCTCCCATGACATCGCGCGGTCCGCAAACCGGAAAGGCGGCGACCGGAACCCCGCTCGCCAGCGCTTCCAGCAATACGAGTCCGTAGGTGTCGGTGCGACTTGGAAACACAAACACATCGGCGGCCGCGTAGGCGCGCGCCAATTCCTCGCCGCGGCGGGTGCCGAGGAACACCGCCTCGGGAAAATGCTGCTCGAGCTTCGAGCGCAACGGGCCGTCGCCCACGACGACTTTGGTGCCGGGCAGGTCGAGCGTGAGAAAAGCCTCCAGATTCTTTTCGACCGCCAATCGCCCGACGGTGAGAAACACCGGACGCGGCAGTCCGAGATCGGCACCGGGTCGCGGCCGGAACAGCCTGGCGTCGACCCCGCGCGGCCACGTCATCACATTGGCAAAGCCGCGGCGCACGAGTTCGGCTTCGAGCGCCGGCGTCGCCGCCATCACTCCGCCGGCGGCGCCGTGAAACCAGCGCAGCGCGCCCCAGGTCCAGCTTTCGGGGATCGGCGTGCGCGCCGCCACGTACTCGGGAAACCGCGTGTGAAAGCTCGTGCTGAAAGCAAGCCCATTGGCACGACAATACTGTCGTACGAGAAACCCTATCGGTCCTTCGGTCGCGATGTGGATTGCCGCGGGCCGCAACTCGATGATCTGACGCGCGATCGTGCGCGGTCGCGCCACCGCCAGGCGGAGCCCCGGGTAGGTCGGTAGCGGCAGGCTCTTTAGCCCATCGGGCGTGAGGAACGCGATCGACGCACCGAACGCCGGCGCCGCGCGGGCAAGTTCGCACAGCGTGTGCACCACGCCATTTATCTGCGGATGCCAGGTATCGGTCGCGACCAGGATTCGCATTAGACTAGGCAGCGCGCGCCGCGGCGATGTCAGCGACTTCGCCTTCGCCCGTCAGTTCGCTCGTCCAGGTGAGAATTTCGAACACGCCGTCGGCAAGCTCGGCCACCGCGGTACAGCTTTCGACCCAATCGCCGCAGTTCACGTAGCGCACGGCAAAACGATCGTGGATCGCGGCGTGATGGATATGGCCGCAGATGACGCCATCGACGGCGTGGCGGTGCGCTTCCGCGGCCAGCGTCTTTTCAAACTCGCCGATGTAGCTGACCGCATTCTTGACCTTGAGCTTGGCCCACTGCGACAACGACCAATAGGTGAGCCCGAGCCGGCGCCGCACCGCGTTGAAGACGGTGTTGACGACGAGGGCCAGCGAGTAGGCGTGATCGCCCAGCAGCGCGAGCCAGCGCGCGTGTTTCACCACCATGTCGAAATGATCGCCATGGATCACGAGGTAACGCCGGCCGTCGGCGCCGATGTGAATCGCGGTCTCGGCGATTTCAATGCCGCCGAAGTGCGTTCCGTAATAATCGCGCATGAACTCGTCGTGATTGCCGGGCACGTAGATCACGCGCGAGCCCTTGCGCGCCTTGCGCAGCAGCTTCTGCACGACGTCGTTATGAGCCTGCGGCCAGTACCAGCCGCTGCGCAGCTGCCACATATCGATGATGTCGCCGACGAGGTAGATGGTCTCGGCGTCGTGCAAGCGCAGAAAGTCGAGAAGTTTCTCGGCTTGGCAGCCGCGCGTTCCAAGATGAACGTCTGAGATGAACAGCGCGCGAAATCGGCGCGGACCGGGCGTCACGATGCAGCAATCCTTGCGTCGGCGCTCATGCCGCTGCAAGTAGCTGATTCCTATCTCATTTCGATGACAATCGCGACAAGCGTGCGTTAACGCTTGCTCGTGCCATTTCGGCACAAAAAACCCGGGTAGCGCCGCCCGAAAGCCTCTATGGTGTCGCTGTCTTATGACCAGGAGGAAGCGTAATGGATCTCGGAATTGCCGGCCGCAAGGCCATCGTGTGCGCCTCGAGCCGGGGGTTGGGCCGCGCCTGCGCGATGGCGCTGGCGCAGGAGGGTTGCGAAGTCGTGATCAACGGCCGCGACAAGGCGGGACTGGAAAAGACGGCGGAGGAAATCCGCCGCGCGACCGGCGCCAAGGTGACGGCAGTCGCCGCCGACGTGGGCAGCCCGCAAGGCCAGGAGGCCTTGTTCGCCGCATGCGCGGAACCCGACATTCTCGTCAACAACAACGGCGGTCCGCCGTTCCGCGACTTCCGCGAGCTCGGCCGCCAGCAGATGATCGACGGCGTCATCGCCAACATGGTCACCGCGGTCGAACTGGTGCAGAAGGTGATCGACCCGATGGTGCGCCGCGGCTTCGGCCGCATCGTCAACATCACGTCCGGTTCGGTGAAAATGCCGCTCGCTGGCCTCGACCTTTCGTCGGGTGCACGCGCCGGCCTCACCGCTTTTCTTGCGGGTGTCGCGCGGTCGGTCGCCGCCTCCAACGTCACTATCAACTTTCTCCTGCCGGGCCCGTTCGACACCGATCGCCTGCGCTCGGGTATCGCGATAACCGCGAAAGCCAAGGGAATCAGCATGGAGCAGGCGGTCAAGGAACGCGAGGCGACGGTACCAGCCAAGCGCTTCGGCCAAGCCGACGAGTTCGGCCACGCCTGCGCCTTCCTGTGCTCGGCGCACGCCGGTTACATCACCGGGCAAAATTTGCTGTTGGACGGCGGGCTGTTCCACGGCACGCTGGGCTGACCGGCACAAGTTTGAGGGCCGGCGCTCACGCTGGCCTTTCCTGGCGTTTCCTGGGCCTCGATTTGGTCACTTTGTCGGCTACCTTGGGTCGTTGTAGATAAGCTTGGCCAAGGGGGGACGACCGCGTGAGCCGAGAGAGGCGGAACGACAAACGGGTGCGAGACGCGCGCCTGCATATTCTCATCGCCGTCGCAGCGCTTCCGTTGCTCGTCTCGTGTTCATCCTCTTCCTCGGTCGAATACGCCACCGACGCCTATCCGTCGCAGTCGCTCGTCGACCTGCTCAAAGAATCAAGAAACTCCCCTGCCCCGGCTCCCCCGGCGCCAAGCACCGCGTCGCCAGCACCTGCGGCGACCAATGCCGAGTTGCCTGCGCCAGCGCCCACCGCGCCCCCGGCACGCGAGCCGCCGCCCGCGCCCGCCGCTGCCGCCGCGAACCCGCCGCCGGCAATTGCCGCCACGGTGGCGAACCCGCAGCCCCCGACGACCACACCCGCCGGGACCGACGATCCCGTCGCCGCCGCCTTCCCGTCGGTGTCGCTGATCGATCTCATGACAGGGCGCAAGCCCGGCTCGCAATAACCCCGAAATCGTTATTCTAACAAACAATGAGCTGACCCGCGCCACGCGCGGGCCAGCTCACGTGATGCTCGTCGATCTGGACGATTACTTCGTGATCATCGGCTTGGGCGGAGCGTCCGGTCCCCAGAGCTTGTAGGTGAGCCGGGTGTAGATGCCCCAGCCGCGGAAGTCGTCGTGCTCAGCGACGGTGTCGGTGATGTACACCTGCCAGTCGACCGGACCGAAGTTGTAGCCGACCAAGCCGCCGACCCCCACGTTGGTGGCTTTGCCGCAGCCGAGGGTGGCCGGAAGGAGGGCCGCGAGCTGCGCGCAGGTGAAGCCGTTACCTGGCGAGTCGTTGGTGGTCTGTGCCTTGAAGTACGCGACCGGGCCGACCTCGAGTTTGCCGAACTGGTAGGTGAGAGAGAAGTCGCCGAACAACTCGTTGCCGGAGCGGTAGCCGTTGCCGATCCCCGCGATCGTTGAGGCGAGCGGCGTCCCACCAAATCCCAACGGGAAGGGAAGGTTGGCGGCGATCTGATAGCTGCCCGTGTGACCGGCGGACGAGCCGTTGATGTCGTATTTGAAGTTGGCGTTGAAACGCCAATTCTGGTCGATGTAGGCGAAGCCGCCACGCGGCTCGACCGTCCAGTAATCCGGGTTGTTGGTGCCGTTGTAGTGCGAACCGTCCGGCGCAATGAACGTCACGCCGAGGTCGGCAAACCAGCCGTGCCCCAAGGTCCACTGCAGGATGATGGGCGTGAACAGTGTGTTGCCGGTGTTCTCGAACCAGATCGTGTTGCCGAATGGAGGCCCGGATCCGTTGCCGCCGAGGGTCGTGCCGTTGGTCGGGTAGGCGGCCACATAGTAGAACGGCTGCACCACCGCTCCGGCGACGTTGGCGCCGAGGAATTGCCAGCCGGTCGACCAAAAGAGCGTAGGAGCCCACAGCGGGACGGTTATGTCGTTCCCAAGATTTTGGCCGACGCCTACGCCGTGCGGAAAAATGAGGGTTTCATTGACGATGTAGACCCCGGGAGGTGCCGGCGCGGCAATGACTGCCCCGATTGTGCCTCCCTGTTCGGTTTGGCCCAAATTACCCGGCTCCATGGCGAAGCCGCGATCGGCCCCCGCCAGCAGCGCCAGTCCCGCAACTGCTCCGCAGAGCGTTCCCGTCCCCAGCCGAGTCATTGTCGTCCCCCTTCGATCCCGCGGCCCCACCCCCCGGCAAAGCCGTTCGATTCCTCCGGAGATCGTGACAGCCGCCTAGCAAGCGTGCAAGTTCCGGCTTTCTTAGTTAGCAGTGCAGCGAGCCACCCGAGAATATCGTCCCTTCAATCGGTTAGATGATTTTTTGACCACTCGGACGAGGCCACGAGAGCGCCCGGCAGACAGCGAATTTTCTTACTCGTGACAAATCCGCAACATTTTTAGGCGCTTGCCCTTGGGGCGGGCGCGACGCATGATCCCTTCCCGCGCCGCCGCAACTTCCCTTACCTGTGGTTCAAGAGGATCAATCCATGAAGCTCGTCCGCTTCGGCCCGGCCGGCCGTGAAAAACCCGGCATCATCGACGCCAAAGGCCGCATCCGCGATTTATCTAAGGTGGTGCCCGACCTCGCCGGGGACGCATTGAGCCCCAAGGGCCTCGCCAAAATCCGCAAAGCCAAGATCGACACGCTTCCGCAGGTGCGCAGCGGCGTGCGCATCGGTCCGTGCGTCGCCGGCACGACCAACCTCATCGCCATCGGCCTCAACTACGCCGATCACGCCGCGGAAACCGGCGCGCCCATCCCCAAGGAACCGATCATCTTCAACAAGGCGGTGAGCTGCATCTGCGGTCCCAATGACGACACCATGATTCCGAAGGAGTCCAAGAAGCTCGACTGGGAAGTGGAGCTCGGCATCGTGATCGGCTCGCGGGCGCGGTATCTCACCAAGAACAACGCGATGGACGCGGTCGCCGGCTATTGTCTGGCGAACGACGTGAGCGAGCGCGAGTTCCAGATCGAGCGCTCGGGCCAGTGGACCAAGGGCAAGAGCTCCGAGACTTTCGGTCCGCTCGGGCCATGGCTCGTCACCAAAGACGAAATCCCCGACCCGCAGAAGCTCGACATGTGGCTCACCGTGAACGGCGAAAGCCGCCAGAAGGGATCGACCCGCACGATGATCTTCGGGGTCGAGCACCTCGTCTGGTATTGCTCGCAGTTCTTCGTGATGGAACCAGGCGACGTGATCATCACCGGCACGCCGCCCGGCGTCGGGCTCGGCATGAAGCCGCCGCAATTCCTCAAGGCCGGCGACACGGTGCGGCTCGGCGTCGCCGGCCTCGGCGAGCAGCAGCAGAAGGTGGTGAAGTTCAAGATGTGAGAAAAGAGCGAATAGTGAGTAGCGAATAGCGAATAGTGTTGCCAGCGGCGCGGGATGCTATTCGCTATTCGCTATTCGCTATTCGCTATTCGCTATTCGCTATTCGCTATTCACTATTCGCTATTCGCTATTCACCCTTCTTCACCCATCCCTCGCCTGCAGCACCGCGCGCAACGAGATGCGCGACCAGTTCGCCATCCGCTCGCGGAACGCCGTGTAGGATTCGTGGATGCGCTTGGCGATGTCGCTGCGCGCCGCGACTTCGTTGAGCACGCCGGTCGCCTCTTTGTGCGCGGCATCAACGAGAGCCGCCGGGAAGCTCTTGAGCTGGACGTTGTAGCGCCCGGTCAGGGCGGCGAGTGCCTCGACGTTGAGCCGCTCCATTTCGGCAAGCGCAAACGAGGCTTCGGCCGCGCACGCCTGCACGATGATGCCCTGAAGGTCGGGCTCAAGCGCCTGCCACACCTTGAGTGCGACGAGACACTCGCCGGTGCCGTTCGGTTTGTTGAAGCCCGGGCCGTAGTAGAACGGCGCCACGCGATAAAGTCCGAGCGCGATGTCGGAGCCCGGGCCGACGAACTCCGCGCCGTCGATGACGCCCGACTGCAAGCTGGTGAAAATTTCACCCGGCGGCGTCGTCTGCGGGGTGGCGCCGAGGCGGCGGAAGATTTCGCCGCCGAGTCCCAGCGAGCGCAGCTTGAGGCCCTTCACATCCTCGAGGCTCTTGATCTCGCGCCGGAACCAGCCGCCCATGCACACACCGGTGTTGCCGCCCATGAACGGCTTCACGCCGAAGGGGGCGTAAAGCTCGTCCCACAGCGCCTGGCCCCCGCCGGCATCGACCCAGGCCACGTGCTCGGACGGGACAAGGCCGAACGGCACGGTGGTGAAATAGACCGCGGCCGGCTGCTTGCCCTGCCAGTAGAAGGACGCGGTGTGGCCCATTTCGGCGACACCCGAGCCGACGGCGTCGAGCACTTCGAACGCGGGTACCACCTCGCCGGCCGCAAACACCGCGACCTGCAGCCGTCCACCCGAGGTCGTGTTGATGCGTTCGGCGACCCGCTCAGCCGACATGCCGGGGCCGGGCAGCCGCTTCGGCCACGAGGTGACCATCCGCCATTTGAGCGGCGCCGCCCGCGCCACCACGGGCGCGGCAAGGACGCCGGCCGCGGCCGGCCCCGCTTTCATCAGCTTGCGACGTGACAGCGCTGCCATCGCGTCTCCTTCAGCGCCACCACGCGTGGAAATGATGCACGGGTCCGTGGCCGGAGCCGATGGTGAGCCGGTCGGCGCCGGCAATCGCCAGCGTCACATAGGCCTTGGCCTCGCCGATGGCCTCGACCAGTTTGAGACCTTTCGCCAGTCCAGCGGCGATTGCCGAGGACAGCGTGCAGCCGGTGCCGTGGGTGTTGCTGGTGTCGATGCGCGGCGCCGGCAGCCGCAGTTCCACCGTGCCATCAAAGAAAATATCCACGCTCTCCGGCGCGTCCGAGTGGCCGCCCTTGATCAGCACCGCGCGCGGCCCGAGCGCCAGCAGGCGCTCGGCCTGGTCGCGCATTTCGCTTTCGTTTGCCGCCGGCGCCGCATCGAGCAGCGCGGCTGCTTCCGGCAGGTTCGGCGTGATCACGAGGGCACGCGGGATCAACTCACGGCGCAGCACCTCGATTGCCTCGGGCACCAGCAGGCGATCGCCCGACGCCGCGACCATCACCGGATCGAGCACCACGTCGGTCTGTTCGTGGCGGTCGAGCCCCGCGGCGACGGCCGCGATCACGGCCGGCTGGGACAGCATGCCGATTTTCACCGCGCCAACGGCAAGATCGGAAAACACCGCATCCATCTGGGCGGCGATGAACTCCGGCGGCACGTCCTGGATCGCCTTCACTCCTTGCGTATTCTGCGCCGTAAGCGCCGTGATCACCGAGGCGCCGTAAACGCCGAACGCCGCGAAGGTTTTGAGATCCGCCTGGATGCCGGCGCCGCCGCTCGAATCGGAGCCTGCGATCGTCACGGCGATCGGCGTTCTCATAAAGCGCTCCGTGCGCCCAGCGAGCGGTCGATGATGACGCGCAGGCGCCGCGCCGCCCCCGCCGGATCGGGCGCCAGCGAGAGGGCTGAAATGACCGCGACGCCGTCCGCGCCGGCGGAAACCACCTCGCCGGCATTTGTTTCATCGATCCCCGCGATGGCGCCGACCGGGAATTTTGGCGCGCGCGCCCGGAATGTCGCGAGCAGTTTCTTGAGTCCGGCGATGCCGATGGGCGCCGCGACGTTATCTTTGGAAGTCGTCACGAACACACCACCGACGCAAACGTAATCGAGCGCATCGAGCGGCGCCGTTTCGGCTTGCGCGGGAGTCTTGACGGAGAGGCCGATGACCGCGGACGGTCCGAGCAGCCGCCGCGCTTCCGCGGCCGGCATGTCGTCTTGACCGACATGCACGCCGTCGGCGCCAGCCGCGAGCGCCACGTCGACGCGGTCGTTAACGAGAACCGGCACGCCGGACGAGGCCAGCGCCGCCTTGATCGCACGCGTCTCATCGATCAGGCGGCGCGTCGAGCCGTGCTTGTCGCGCAGCTGCACGAGCGTCGCCCCGCCCGCGACCACCTCGCGGCCGAGCGCTGCCAGGTCATGGCCGCCCGCGCGTTCCGGATCGAGCAAAGCATAAAGCCGCAGGTCGACCATTACTGCACCTTGGCTCGCGCGAGGAGCCCGTCGCGATCGAGACGGTCGAGCGCATCGAGAATTTCCATCGCAAAACTGCCCGGCCCCCGCGCGTGCGCGGCGGCGCCCTCCCCGGCGACGCCGATCGCGAGCAGCGCCGCCGTCGTCGCAAGCCACGCATCGCCCTCGATCGCGAGGCACGCGGCGACCAGCGCGGAAGCCACGCACCCCATGGCAGTGACGCGGGCCATGAGCGGATGTCCGTTGCGGATCGTGGCGACGCGCGCGCCGTCGCTGACCACGTCGGTCTCGCCGGTGAGCCCGATCACAGTGCGCGCATCACCCGCGTAGCGCCACAGCGTCTCGCCTTCCGGCGCGGCGCTCGCGAGCGCCGTGAACTCGGCACGGTTGAGCCGCACCGCGCGCGGACCGCGCGTGACCAGATCAGCCGCGTAAGCGGCGCGCGGTTGCGAGCGGTCGATCAGCACGGGATCGAGCACCCAGGGCAAACCCTCTTCGGCGGCCACTTCGATCGCGCGGTCGGCGGCCTCGCGCCGCGCCGCATCGAAGGTGCCGAGATTGACGAGGAGCGCATCGGCGCTGGCGACGAACGAGCCGATTTCCTCCGGCGAAATCGTCATCGAGGGCCGCGCGCCGGCGGCGAGCAGGACGTTGGCGGTGAAGTTCTGGGCGACCGCATTGGTGATGCAATGCACGCGCGGGGAACGGGCCCGCACGCGCTCGATCACGTCGGCACAGGGCGTGGCGATATCGATGGTCGATTGGAGGCGGTCGGCTTCGCGCATCTCAACTCCCTGGCCGGGCCTCTCAGCCCCGGCACTAAACCTTTGACCGGCCCGGTTCAAGCGGCCCGCCTTGTCAACCGGGCGCGATTTTGCTGGATTGACGAAGGCTTGTCACCGGCCGGAGGCGCCGATGGTTCCCTTCTTCGTGCAGATCAAGTGTCACCTCGGCAAATCCTACGAGGTCGCGAACAAGCTCGCCGACGCCGAAATCGCTTCGGAAATCTATTCGACCGCCGGCGATTTCGACCTACTGGTCAAATTCTACGTGGAGGCCGGCACCGACATCGGCCACTTCGTCAACGAGCGCGTGCAGACGATTCCCGGCATCCAGGACACGCGCACCATCATCACTTTCAAAGCTTTCTCGTAATTATCCCGGGGCCGGCGCCGCGGTTCGCGCCTTGACGCGGGCGCGCGCCCGCACGATCCCGAGTCGGCGCTCGCGCCAGATCACGAACAGGCCGGCGGCGGCGATGATGACCGCACCGAGGAAGACGAGCGGGGTCGGCGTTTCGCCGAACATCAGATAACCGAGCACGAATGCCCAAACCATCGCGGTGTAGTCGAACGGCGCCAGCAGCGAGGCGGGCGCGAAGCGGTAGCTCTCGGTGAGCAAAATGTGCGACACACCGCCGAGCACGCCGATCGCCATCAGCTCGATGAGTTCTTTCGTTGTCGGCGGATGCCAGGCGAACGGCAGCGTCAGCGC
>JAFAUQ010000061.1 GCA_019243195.1 Hyphomicrobiales bacterium | reverse complement strand
GAGCGCGGCACCTATCCGGTGCTCCGCCTGAAGGACGGCAACATCGTCAACGAGGACGTGCCGGCGCTCTCCGGGCTCAACATGCGCCTGCGCGACGATTACGTCACCGACTGCAACGTCGGGGTTGCCCGCTGGAACGCGGTGATCGACAAATACGGCGTGAAGTTCAAGATCAAGCTGCCGCATGTGGCGTTCCACCGGCACATCGGCGAGTTTGCCGCCGTCCATGCCGAAGCCGACGGCACCATCCTCGCCGAGGCCGAATGGGAGAAGCGGCGCGACGAGTTTCTGCCCTCGGCCGGCGACCGCGCGTTCATCGAGGGCCTGATGCAGCCGCAGTACGAGCCGGGCAAATTCGCCGGCTGGATCGCGCCCCCCAAGGTCGGCATCGACAACAAGCCCGGCGACTTCGAATACGTGAAGGTCGCTTGATCCGACGACAGAGGACAGACGGACGACGGATTGCGTCGGACGGCGACACTACGTTCCGTCCTCCGTCCTCTGTCGTCCGTCCTCTGTCGTCCGAATCAGCAACGATCTGCAAGCAACAATAAGTAATAAGCGCCCCCTCCCTGTCCCTCCCCCGCAAGCGGGGGAGGGAACGCTGTGGCGCGACCTCGGCACCAATTCTTCGCCCCGGCGTGCCGACGCGGGAGAAGGCGCGGCGCCAGCGCAGCGCGCTCCTCCCTCCCCCGCTTGCGGGGGAGGGATGGGGAGGGGGCGAGTGCTTGGGTGCGTTTCATGCTCGACTGCTGAATCAGCAACGATCTGCAAGCAACAAAAAGTAATCAGCCCCCAGCCCTCGGAAGAAGGGCGGGAAGGGGGCGCTGCAGCACGCAAAAAGTTCCATGGGGTACTGTTCCGTGTTGTTGTTCGATTGCTTCGCCATTGTTCTTTTCGCCCAATCCATTGTTCGTGCTGCGGTGCACTCTCCGCCGCGCGCCCATTTTTTCTTCAACGATTTCAAACAACTGGCGCGTTGCTTGTCTCAACTGCGCGCCGTCACCGCCATTGTATTTTCACTGTTGTTTACAATGGCGCTCCCCTCTCTCGCTGCACCGCAGCGGCAATCTACGGCGACTGCATCGCCGGCCGCGGGGTTCCCCTCCCCCCATTCCCGAAGGGAATGGCGGGGAGGGGTCAGGGGTGGGGGGGCTCTTGCCTACGCCCGGAATCTCTGAATCAGCAACGATCTGCAAGCAACAAAAAGTAATCAGCGCCCCCTCCCTGTCCCTCCCCCGCAAGCGTGGGAGGGAACGCTGTGGCGCGACCTCCGCACAAATACTTCGCCCCGGCATGCCGACTCGGGAGAAGGCGCGACGCCAGCGCAGCGCGCTCCTCCCTCCCCCGCTTGCGGGGGAGGGATGGGGAGGGGGCGAGTGCCTGAGCGCGTTTCGTCCGAATCAGCAGCGATCTGCAAGCAACAAAGTGTGGTCGCTTGTTCCGGCTTGATATTTTCGTTCAAGCGGCCGCTCGCGCGGCGGTGCATCGTCCGGCGCGTGTCTTGTTTTTTCAACGATTTCAAACAACCCGGCGCGTCGTGCGCCGCAACCTATTGCATCGCCGTCATCCGGCGCGCTTGTATTTCCGCTGATATTTACAAGCGCGAGCCGCTCATTTGCCGCAGCGCACTACTGCCGTTCAGGTCGTCCGTCCTTCCGCCTTCGTCGTCCGAATCAGCAACGATCTGCAAGCTCTCGTCCCCTTCAGGCGCGGCTTCCGGCATGTCCGACCAGTTTTCGTCTTGGTGGGGCGGCAGCTCGTCGTCGTCGATGTCCGCTTCCTCCTCCTCCGCGTCCGTCTCCGGCGCCCGCCGCTCGAAGTCGGGGAGGTACGGCCGGCTGGCGAGGAAATGGTCGAGCCCGAGCGTGTGGGCGGACTTTGCCACCTCCGTCCGCGCGACCTTCTTGATGTACTCCAGGGCTCCGGTGAGCCGGGTTAGCGCGCCGACCACGTTGATGAGGTCGACCGCCTCGCGCGCGGAGAGAGCGCCTTGCTTGAGCGCCTCCATGATCACGCCGGCGGCGATCCGCGCGTCTTCGGCGGAGCGCACCGGCGGCAGCTCAACCGGCAGCGGCCGTCCGCGGCCGGTGGGAAGGATGCGCTCCATGGCGATGCGCATCGCCGCCGGCTCGCCGTTCTTCGCGCGCGTGACGAGGTTCGCGACCAGCTCCTGTGCGTGCTCGAACAGCAGCGCCTCGGCGGCGAGCGTCTGCTTGTTGCGGCTGCCGGCGGCGCGGCCGGCGGGATTGCCGCTCTGCCCGGGCGTGAAGGTCATGGGGTCTGCTCCGTGTTTGTTTGATTGTCGATCGGATAGTTTTCGCCAATCCCGCCGGGCGCGCGCGGCGCGACGGTGACGAAATCGTCCATCCCGAGCGCCGCCAGCGCCTTGGCGAGGCCGGCCTCGATCTCGGCGAACTTGCGCACCTGCGCGACGGCGGGCCGCAGCCGCCTTGAGCCTGCCCCGGACGGCGCGAAGCGCCGATCCGGGGGGGCGCCAAGCGAGTCCAGCAGGCGCGAGGCCTGGCGGATGTTGATGCGGTTTTCCACGACCAGCGCGCCGATCGCCGCGAAGTTGCGGTTGAGGTTGGCGGGGTCGTAGCCCGGCACGAGATCGATCGGCGGCGGCAGGCGGCCGACCGGGAGCGCGCGCGCGAGGCAGAGCTTGAGGCACACGGGATCGCCGCCCTGGGCACGCCGCATGACGACGCTCACGATGCCCGCCGCGCACTCGGCGAATTGGGCCATCGCGGCGAGGATCGGCGCGTTGCGGGCGGCGAGGGCGGAGGTGGGGTGGGGTTCGGTCATGGTGATCGCCGTCAATTCCATTGGTCGGCGCATATATACTATTGCGAATGGGAGGTGTCAAGCGGATGTTTGCCTCTCTATGCGATATTATAGAAGCTTATATAATAGTTAGGTTTACAGCTAACGCGATTGGGCTTATCGGCAAGGCCCTCTCGGCCGTTCCCCGGCGCGGCATAGTCGAGGGCTGAAGCCACGACCTTAGCCCCAGAAGCTTGCGAACGGATTCCACATGAGCTATCTAGCTATCTTCCCATCTGACTATCTAGCTATCTGCAGAGGGCGAATTGAAACCTGGAGGGCGGGCCCGATCGGATGGCCGTAGGCAGCTGCTGCTTTATCTCCGTCCGGAGGTGATTAAGCGGTTGAAGATCAGAGCCTTGGACGAAGGGCGGGCAGCGTACGAGCTGGCAGAGGAAGCGATCTCCGACTGGTTGGAGAATCGCATGAAGCGTCGCCCGCGGCGCGGATAAGGAGGAGAGTAACTTGAATAGAAACCGCGCGTTAACCACCGCCAGGTCATACGGTTAACCATGGATAAAGGGGGCCGACGGCGGCTTCTCCGGCTGCCGCCTGAACGGGAACGGGCATTGATCGCGGCGGCGCGCAACGCCGAGCCCGTTCGCGGACTGACGCACGGGTTCTACAAGTATCCAGCTCGGTTTTCCCCTACGTTCGCCCGCGCAGCCATCGAAACGTTCACTAAGCCCGGCGATCTCGTTCTCGATCCTCATGTCGGCGGCGCAACGGCCCTGGTCGAGGCACGTGCCGCGGGCAGAGGGGCCATCGGCGTGGACATCAGTCCGCTTGCCGAATTCGTCGCGAACGTCAAATGCACGATTCTCTCTGAGGCGGAGCTGGAGACGCTTGAGAGTTGGGTGGTCAAGCTCCCTGCGGCGATTGACATTTACAGCCCATCCCTGCGCTTCGAAGAATACGCCGAGCTTGGATATTACAAGCACCTCACGCATCCCGCGCGATGGCGATTGCGAAAAGCCATAGAGCAGGCGCTTGGCCGCGCGATTGCGCTTGGATCGCCGCGACTAGAACGCTTCGGACGTTGCGTTGTGCTGCGCACGGCCCAGTGGGCGCTCGATGGAAGGAGTAAGGCCACGAGCGTCGAGGAATTCCGCAGCAACTTGGCGCGATTTGCGAATGAAATGGTGCGTGGCGCACGTGAGTTTCGCGAGGCGGTCGCCGCGAACGGTCGCTGTCCGGTTACAGTCCTAAATCGAAGCGCGGCGGGTCTTGAAGAAGATATCCGCGTACGTGGGGTCTCTGCGCCGCGGCTCGTCGTCACGTCGCCGCCGTATCCAGGCGTGCATGTGCTTTACCACCGGTGGCAAGTTGATGGTCGCAAGGAAGCGCCTCTGCCGTTCATGATTGCGAACAAATTGGACGGCGCGGGTAGCAGCTACTACACCATGGGCGATCGGAAGTATCCGGGCCTTAAAACGTATTTTGACAACGTGCGCGCAACAATGTCGTCGGTCGCAAAGATAGTCGATGAACGGACTGTCATCGTGCAGATGGTCGCGTTCTCTGAGCCGAGGTGGCAGCTTCCGCGGTATCTTGAGACGATGGAAGAAGCCGGTTTGACAGAGGCGTTACTGCCGACGCTGAAGGATGCAGCGGACGGACGCCTATGGCGAAGCGTTCCGAGCAGGCGCTGGTATAGCGATCAGCGGGGCAAGACGCCGGCGTCACAGGAAGTCGTCTTGTTCCATCGAAAAGCTAGGGGCGCGCCGTAGCAGCGCGCCCGGGAGTCGGCTACTTCTCGGCCACGTCCATCAGCTTGATCATTGTCATGGCCACGCGGCGCACCTCGGCTCGTCGCGCTGCATCAGCGACATCTACGTCATAGTCCTTCTTGCCGATGGTCTCCTGGTACATTTGGTACAGATGGAAGGCGATATGTGACGTGTACTTGTTAAGTTTGCGCTGTACATCTTGTTCGGTGTTACGCTTGGTGAGCGCCTGTCGAAACTCGCGCAGCGCGACCATGTCCTGATTGATGATCAAGATAAGCGGAGCGCGTTCGGTCGGTTTGATGAAGGCGCCAGCATCTTCGTCGGTCCACTCCGAGGCGTTCCAGCACGGCTGATCGTACTCGTCGCGCGTGATCGTTTTCAGCTCATAGGGCGGGCGACGCATCGAGCCGGTTCTAAACTCGCCATCGACAAGACGCGGCTTGTTCTTCTCCGGCTTTTCCGGCGGCGGTGGCGGGTCGATCACGTCGGCTTCGAATATGGCGATCAGCTCTCGACCGCCGGGGCCCGACGCATTGACCTCGAACTTCAACCGCTCACCGACCTGCCACTCCGGGCGCGGAGATATGAGCAGGCTGAACCGCCCGGCGAGGGGGTCCGAAAAGTTCATGTCAGGCTGTGGTCCTCCATGACCGACCAGCTTTGCGGATAGCTTCCACTTGGGAGCATCGTCAGTCAGCAGGCGGTCTTTGCCGTCCCAGCGCAACCGGACGTGTGTGTCTGTGTCGCCGCGGCGGATTTTCACCGGCTCGCGCGATGTCACCTTTATCTTGACTGGATCTTCGAGAAGCTGCGGGTCGGGCTTGTACGCTTCCGGTTTGATCAGGACCGAAAGCGGAAGCTGTCTCGGTTCGGCTATGCCGTTGAAACGAGCCGTGACCTTCACCACCGCATGAACAGGATATTCGTCAGTGTCAAATCCATCCGGCTCGGTGAAAGTAAGGATGAGCTTCGCGTGGCCGTCGAGAAGTTCCTTCTTTACATTCAGCTCCATCACCCTGGGGTCGCTCTGCGCGGTGAACTGCGAGACCGCCTCCCAGTGGCCGGACGGGATCGACTTGATCGCGATCTCTCGCGGCTGATTGGGACGGAGGCGAATGATTGACGCCGCCGGTTGCGATGTCAGAGCGGGGTAATCGGCAGCATGGCCGGTGTCCGGCGGCAGCAAGGTCACCACGCCACCCTTATTCACCTTCTTGAAGCCGAGTTCGTCCCCGTTTTGGTCCCCACCAGCGCCGCCGACCCCCTCGACAAAAGAGTGTCCCTTGTCGTGATGGGACTCGATGAGCTGGTCGAGCGTCTGCTTCACCTTCTCGTCGCCGGCAGAAAGCTCGGAGACGGCCTCTTCCGCTTCCTGCTCGAGCCGAAGCAGGTCCGGGTCTTCCTTCAGCGTGGCGATGATGCGCTTGGTGATCAGCTCACGCACCGCGCCGCGGTAGAACCCCTGCCGCGAGCCTTGCATCATCTGGCCGATGGCTTCCTGCGCGAGACCGTCCACGTCGATCATGATGATCATCCGAGAGCGCAGATAGCGAAAGCCGAGGTCCTGCACGATGAAGGTGTTATCGTCGAACTCTTGTCGCTGACCATTGACGAGGTAGACCACGGAGCGCTTGCCGCGGCTCGCTTCGAGATAGCTGCTGACCGGGGTGGCGCCCTTCTCGTCCAGCATAAACTCCTCGCCCTCGTCCAGGTCGAGGGGGAGCTCGATGTCCTTCGCCCTTCCTTTCTTCGGCTTCGGCGGGAGCACGAAGACGCGGATCGAGATGGTGCCTAGATCGGCTATCGGAAGTTCGTCGAATGCAAAGGGTTCGGCTTCGAGTATTGCCGCTTCGGCCATAACATCCTCCTTAGATCACCGGCCGCGCCGCGAACGACTTGTCGAGAGCGACGCCGCGGCCAAGCATGCGCACGCGGCGGGCGAGCCGGTGCGCGGTCCCCAGCATCGGCTCCGGCGTGTCCTTCAAGGCGAACAGCTCGTAGGGCATCACGGGATTGAAAAGCACATGGTTGAGCGATTGGTACATCGACCGCGAAATGGCGGAGTCGGATGAGCCGAAGTCATACGCGATATGGCAGAAGTGAGCGCCGTGCATGAACCCGGCCTTATCAGCGTGGGTGGCCTCGACGTGAGGCACGCCGCCCTCCTCCGTTGCCGCCAGGTATGCGAAGTAGGGATCACGTCGGCCTTTAGGCTGTATCTCGCGGACGATGGTCCAGCCCGCGCCGCCGCTTTCCTCCGGCTTACGGATGTCGGCTGCTCGGCGAGAGACGACGACCGAGTACTTCGCGATCGAGAATGCCGACGACCCGCCCTGGCCGAAGACCCCGATCAGGTACGGCTTGTCAGCCTTGTCGGTGCGCCCGAGTGATAGCAGCGTCTTGTGCATGTTGCCGGGCGCCTGGCCCATGCCATGGTCGCGGATCGAGACGGCAAACTGTTTGGACTTCTTGTCGAAATCGAGAGTGATGGATAGGTTCTTACGGACCGTGTCCACGAGTGCGCGTTTTTGCTTACGCTCATCATCATCCAGACGTTCGAGAGAATCCAACTTAGGGAAGCCGAAGTAGCGGAGCACTGCCTCGCGCGGACTTGCCGGCATGAGTGCGGTCGAATTCTTTAGCAGCTCGCGAAGGCGGGCCAGTTCGATCAGCGACTCCATGCCGTTGACCAGGCGCTCCGCCAGCGGGTTCATGGGTTCCCCCGCGAGCTTGATCCGGCCCCCATTGCCGCGGTCCCGGCCAACGGGCACCCAGTGAAGCTTGCCGGGTTGCCACGGGCCTGAGCGCTCGTCTGCCGATATCCATTGATACTGCTTCGGAGAGATAATCGGCAGGTCGATCATAATGGCTTCGACCTGCGCGGTGGTGCGGGCCGATAGCAGGCGCGGGAATAGGTCAGGGGCATTTAACGCCATTGCGGGTCTCTCTGGTTGGGCGCGGCCGGTCAGTTGAGGCTGAAGTCCAAGGTGTCTTTGCCGCCGCTATGGGACATACGGGCCTTCAGCGCTTCAATCTCCTTGTTAAGCGCTCGGACGATCTTCGACACGTCGGATTCATCGTATTCATAGGCATTCTTGTTGCCGAGCTTGCCGATCACCCGAATGGCTTTCATCGCATTGCGTGTGCGGTTTTCTGCCAATTTGACGAACTTTTCTCGCTTTTCCGCCTTGGCGGACGCGCCTTTGTCGAGCATGGATCGCTCCCATTTTCGTGCCGAAAAGCGGCCCTATTATCGTACAATTTTTCGTGTAAATTAAAGACTCAAAAGAGTCGAGTCGATTCTACAAATTTTTCCCGTTAACCCCTGGAGCCGGCGAGCGCCGTTTTCAAAACGTCGCGCGTCTTTCCAAGAGAGTGTGTTGCATAACTGCAACACTCTGCGCAAATAAATCTACACTCTAATTTATTCTGGATAGAGTGTATTGTATTTTTGTCGAGACTGTGGCAAGTTCCCGCCCGAGCCGAGATGTCGTCCGACATCTGGCTCGCCCTGAACCGAACTCGCAGCGCCCTTTGAGCGATGGTCGCTCTCCCGGGGCCAGAGTTCAAACAGACGGAGAACTACCATGTACGTACATGTACCCGCCATGCGCGGAAAAATCGGCAGCCGCACCTACTACTCATGCCTCATGCCGATGAGCGCCATCCCGAACATGTTCAAGTTCACGAACTGGATCGGGATCAGTCCGGAAGACCGCGAGCAGCGCGTCCTCGACGAGCGTCGCGTCCCGGAGATCAAGAACTACATCGTCGAAAACGAGGACGACTACCTCTTCGCGGCCATCACGGCGTCGTACAAGTCCCAGCCCGTCTTCGAGCCGGTACAGAACGGCGCCGGCGAGGGCAGCCTGGGTATCCTGAAGATCAAGCTCGGCGACGAGTTGATCATCAACGATGGCCAGCATCGCTGCGCTGGGATCACCGCCGCGCTGGTGGAGAACCCGAGCATCGGCGAACACGCGATCTCGGTGCTCCTGTTCCCGTACGAGAACCTGGACCGGGTCCAGCAGATGTTCTCGGACCTGAACAAGAACGTCGTCAAGACCTCGAAGTCGCTCGACATCATGTACGACAAGCGCGACAAGATGTCGGCGGCGACGCTGGCGCTGATCGACAAGGTCGCGGTGTTCAAGGAGCTGACCGAGAAGAGCGACATGTCGCTCCGCGCGAAGTCCCCGAAACTGTTCACGCTGGCGGCGCTCTACGACGCCAACCGCGAGCTACTGAAGGGGCGCGAGCAGGCCGACGTAGTCGATAACGTCACGTTCCTCCGGGAGTACTGGGACGCGGTCGCCCAGCACATGCCCGACTGGAAGTCGGTCTTGACACAGCACAAGACGGCCATCGAGTTGCGTGCGGAGAAAATCTGCTCGCACTCGACGGTGTTGCGTGCGCTGGGCGGCCTCGGGCACGAACTCATGAAGTCCGAAGATTGGCGTGACCGACTCGCGGCGCTCGACGAAATCGACTGGTCCAAGAAAAACACGGACTGGGAGAATGTGTGCATCATCGCCAACTCGGTGGTGTCCAACCGACAGGCGCGCGCCGCGACCAAGGCGTACATCAAGGCCAAGCTCAAGATGGAGCTCACTGAGAGCGAGGCGCGATCGATCGAGAAGAAAGCCGCCTAACCAGCAATCGCTGCGACGAAGCCCCCTCCGTCAGGAGGGGGCTTTTTTATGCGATGAGCCGGAGCGCTTTGGCCTGTGTGGCGGCCGAGATCTTGCCTGCGGCCTCGCCGATCACTCGCACCGATCGAATGACCGCGTTCTGATGCACCCGGCTCGCCTGGAAAGCCTCCTCCTCGAGCCATTCGACGAAACTTCTCGCGTCCTGCGCCGCCAGCAGCATATCGAGCAGCAGCGCCGCATCGCGCGCGGGCAAATCAGCCGTAGACCGTTTCGGCTTCGTTCAGGATTGCGCGACGCCGGATGAAGTTGCGGCTGGCTTCGATCGCGGGACCACAATAGCTACCTCGATGTTTCCTAACAGGTGTTCAATTCGGCGGCCGAAATCGGCGTCGGCCGGCGCGATAGCGTTTCATATGCTTTCCTGGGATAAGTAAAGCGACGAGGCGCGGCAGTAGGTCGCTTGTGCTCATGAGCTTTTGGTGGAAATAAAGCGCGCAAAGGGCCACCGGCAATTCACCGAGCTCGATCTTCCACAGCGTGTCTTCCATTCTAAGGCCGCGCCCTTGGAGCTCTTGAGTGATCCAGCTTATTCGGTCTCCTTGCGGATCATCGTCTGGATGTATGTCCAACCACTCCTGGTGCAGCTCCAATAGGTCTTTGTCGGCCAATAGTAAGGTCCCCTCAAAAGCCTTGCAGAGTAGTGCCAGCGTGATGTACGCCCTATCTTTCGGTACGCCATCTATTTCATGCATCGCTCCCCAAAGCGCACTATCATGCCTACAGAGTATCCGCGTCACAAAAGCATTAACTTCGTAATCGGTCATCTCATACAGAGCCAGAGCTTGTCGCGGCATGACTATTGTTAGCTGAGAAAACTGCTTCAATTCTGAGCATATAAACCTAAGCTGTTTATCGTACTCTATTTCGTCAACACATAGTAGAAGATAGTAATGTTCTACTTTTACGTTTTGAATTGCGGTGGTGTACTGGGCCTTTAGCGTTGCCACGAATTTATCATCGCGCCCTTTAGCCCATTGCGCTAATTCATGCTGACTCTTTATTTGCAAACCTAGTCGGTATTTTCCATCATCGTATTCATAACTCAACAAAACGTCGATGCCCTCGTCCCGCGGGGACTGAATGTCGTACACATCGGCTCTATGGCTCTTGTATGCGTCAAGCATCGCACTCACGCGATCTCTAAATGCAGGGCAAAGGTGTTTATCGTGACGCAGATCCTTGAAGCGCTCGGTATCTGCCTTCCGGTAGCCCTTCAGGCTGAGCAATTCCGAAAGCATCTCGGCGGGCGTGAGCTGGTCGGTAATGAACATCGCTGGCCTATAGAGCTGACTGCTGTACACCGACGGCGCCATAACCATGCACCTCGTCGGCGTTCGCAGCGAGAATGGAGGGAGGCAACCCCGCGGCTCTACTTTATATCGAGCAGCAGCGCCGCGTCGCGCCCGGGTAAATCAGCCATAGACCGTTTCGGCTTCGTTCAGAATCGCCTGGCGGCGGATGAAATTGCGGCTCGCCTCGATCGCCTCCCGCTCGACCAAATCAACCGGGCGGCCGAGCAGCCGCTCCAGCGCCTCTTTCAGATCTGCGAAAGCCGCAAGATCGTTGCGCACAGATGGCTTGAAGGTGACGAGGAAATCGGCGTCGCTGCGCGCGCGATCGAAGTCGGCGCCGCGCGCAGCCGACCCGAACACTTCCAGCCGCTCGACGCCATAGCGCCGGCAGAGGTCGGCGAGGGCCTCGCGTTTTTCGGCAATGTCGAGCTGCACGTGTTGCTCCGGTGATGCGTGCAATGTTTCGCGGTCGATCATATCACGAAGTGAAGAAAGCGCCCCCACCCCCGACCCCTCCCCGCGCGCCTGCGGCGCAGGGGAGGGGAACCCGCGGCCGGAGTGTAGGCAACCATAACCTCACGACCTGGATGCCAACGCGAAAACCCCAGGTTGGCAGTGAGTGTGATATTCTTGCGCTATGGCTTCCCTTGTCAAAAAGGCAGCGAGGCGCCGCAGACGCAGCAAGCGCAGCCGCCCGCCGGCCGTGCGCGCAATCGGTTACGAGCAGCCGAGCGTCGAAGAACTCAAAGCCATCGCGGCGGGCAGGAGAGCGTACCGGCGCGGGAAAATCGTCGATGTGGAAACCTACTTCGCCGAGCGCGCGCGGCGTGGCTCCGTTCATAAAGCGCTGAAGATTCTCAAGCGCGCAGGCGTCGGGAATCCGCCGATGAAGGGTGATGAGTTGCGACCGCGGCGCAGGCGGACGCGGAGCAAGTAACCGATAACGCGGCGTAAGCGCCTGCTGACGCGGGTTACGCCGCATGCCTTCGACTGGGCCGAATGAGCACTTCGGCGGAAATGCCAAGCCGGCGGTGCAGCCGCCGTATCCTGCCAATCGAGAGTCCCCGCTTGCGGTTGAGGACTTCGGCGATCCGCGTTCGCGTGCCGATGATGTCCTCAAGGTCGCGGCGGCTTAGCCCCTGCTGCTCCATGTGGAATTTGATGGCCTCGATCGGGTCGGGCGGATCAATCGGATAGTGCTCCGCCTCGTAGGCGTCGATCAGGGTCGCGACCACATCGAGCCGGTCGCCTTTGCGCGTCCCTGCCCTCGCTCCCCACAGGCGCTCGACTTCCTTGAGCGCAGCTTCGTAGTCCGCCTTAGATCGAATCGGCTTCACCTCAGCGGCCATGCTGTACCTCTCTTACCTCGATCCTGTCGTAATCTTTGTGGATTCTCAACCGCCGGAGCGTTGGAGCGCCCCCCTCACCCGCCCGCCTTCGGCGGGCGACCCCGGATCACGTCCGGGGCAGGCTCTCTCCCCGCAAGCGGGGAGAGGTGGAGCGCGCTGCGCTGGGTTCGCGTAGCCGCCGGGTTCGGTTTGTTTGCTCGGCCCCCACCCGGCGCCGCCCGCTTGCGCGGGCGGCGCCACCCTCCCCCTGCGGGGGAGGGATAAGTGCGCCCGCCTAGCGCGCCAAATGTTTGTCGAAGAAGCGCGCCAGTTCCTCGAAGTGCTCCTTGGTCTCCGGCGCCCACGGGTCGGCGGCGTATTGCGCGTGCGACTGGCCCTCGAACACGACGAGCTCCGCCTCGACGCCGGCGGCGCGCATCTTGCGATGCACCCGCACCGTGTTGCTGAGAAACAGGTCGCGGGTGCCGGTGGTGAGGATCGACGGCGGAAAGCCGGCGTAGTCGCCGTACACCGGCGAGAGCTGCGGGTCCTTCAGATCGTGGCCGGCGGCGTAAAGCTGCGCCGCATCGCCGAGCCAGCCGTCGTTCGACACTGGTGTCCCGATTCCGAAGTTCGCACACCCTTGCTGCACCCTCTGATGCGAACTTCGGAATCAAAGGGACACCAGCAGATCTACAATTATAGTGCCGCTTTGAACCCGAAGTTCGCACTCGAGCGCGCCGCAAGGTTTTGCGAACTTCGGGTTCGCGGCACTATTACGTTGTCGACCATCTCGTTGGTGAAAAAGCTGTCGCCGGTCTTCGTCATGTCCGACCACGGCGTGCCCGGCGCGGTCGCCGCCGGCAGCGGCAGCCCCTCGGTTTTCGCGCGCAGCACCATCGCGAGCGTCATGCCGCCGCCGGTCGAGGTGCCGAAAATCGCAAGCTTCTTCGGATCGTTGCTTTTGACGACCTCGCGCCACACCGCCATGGCGTCGTCCATGGCGGCCGGGTAGGGCGCGTCGGGCGGCATGTGGTAGTCGATCGAGACGACCTTCATGCGGCCGTAGCCGGCCATCAGGATCGCCTCGCGCGTCGCTTGCGGGGAGAGGGTCGGGGTGAGGGGGAGTTCAGTGGCGTGACGCCAGTGGAGAGTCCCCCTCACCCGGCCGCTTCGCGGCCGACCTCTCCCCGCAAGCGGGGAGAGGTGGAGCGCGCTGCACCCGTGTGTTGATAACCTCGAAGTCGCAGTTTGCTTCATGCGGCCGAATCGGTCCGGGTGGATGAAGCGGCCGTAGCCCCGCTATAACCGGCAGAGCACTTCCATGGCGCGAGGCCAGCACACGTGACCGCGCAGCGCGACAACTACCGCGACGCCGGCGTCGATACCGACGCGGCCGATGAGGGCCTCTCGCGCCTGACGCGCCGCATCGCCGCGACGTGGCCGGCGGCGGGCGCGCTCGGCGCCGTCAAGCTGCCGATCGGCTATTTCGCCAACGTGGTCGAGGTGCACGGCCACGGCATCGCCATTTCGACCGACGGCGTCGGCTCGAAGACCATGATCGCCGCGCAGCTCGGCAAATACGATACGGTCGGCATCGACTGCGTCGCCATGAACGTCAACGACGTGGTGTGCGTCGGCGCGACGCCGGTGTCGCTGGTCGATTATATCGCCGCCGACAAGGTTGACGCCGCGATGCTCGACGCGATTGCGGTGGGCTTGTGCGAAGGCGCGCGGCGCGCCGGCGTGTCGATCTCCGGCGGCGAGACCGCGCAGCTTCCCGACATGGTCCATGGCTTCGACCTCGCCGGCACCGCGATCGGCCACGTGGCGCTCGACCGCATTGTCGTGGGCGCCGACGTGCGCGCAGGCGACGCGGTGATCGGCATCGAAAGCAACGGCGTGCACTCGAACGGCTTCTCGCTGGTGCGCCACGTGTTCCTGAAAGAACAGCAGGTCCCGCTGTCGCATCGCTTCGGCGATCTCGACCGCACGCTCGGCGAGGAGCTGCTGCGGCCGACCCACATCTACGTGCGCGAGGCGCTCGCTTTGCTCGCCGCCATGCCGGTGAAGGCGCTGGCGCATATCACCAGCGACGGGTTCCTCAATCTCACGCGCGTGCAGGCGCCGGTCGGCTACGTGCTCGACGCGCTGCCGGAATCGCCGCCGATCTTTGCTTTGATCCGGCGGCTGGGCGAAATCGACAACGCCAACATGTTCGCGGTGTTCAACATGGGCATCGGCTTTTGCGCGGTGGTTCAGGAAAAGGACGCCGCGCGCGCGGTCGCGATCGCATCGAGCCACGGCAAGCGCGCCTGGCGCATCGGCCACGCCACCGCGGATCCGTCGCGCCGCGTGCACCTGCCGCAGCACGGCCTGGTGGGGCAGGGGAAGCATTTCAGGAGGGGATAGGCGTTATCGCGGACCGTCATTCCGGGACGCCGCGCAGCGGCGGGCCCGGAACCCATGAACACCGGCCGGGCTATATTGCATAGTCTGTGTTCATGGGTTCCGGGCTCCGGCCTTCGGCCGGCCCCGGAATGACAGCCGTGGGACTGCGGGGGGGGGGGGAAGGATTGGCGCGCGCTCACCCGCTCTACAATTCGTCGCGCGTGCGAGGCATTAGCTAATGCCCAGTCTGGTCGGGCTCGGGTGCGTTGCGGGGTTCCTCATCGTCGCCGCGATCGCCGCGGCACTGGGGCGCGCGCGCCCGGGGAACGCCGTCACCTACGGCGCAACCGGCCTCGTCGCGTTCGTCGCGCTCGCCGCCGCGCTCGCGCGGCTGCTGACCAGCACCGGCGACGGCGCGCTCGTGCTGCCGATCGGGCTCCCCGGCCTCGGCGCGCATGTGCGCATGGACGCGCTCGCCGCGTTCTTTCTGCTCGTCGTCAACCTCGGCGGCGCCGCCGCGTCGCTCTACGCGCTCGGCTACGGCACGCACGAGACGTCGCCGCGCCGCGTGCTTCCGTTCGTGCCCGCCTATCTCGCCGGCATGAACCTCACCGTGCTCGCCGACGACGCCTTCACCTTCCTGCTCGCCTTCGAGTTCATGTCGCTTGCCTCGTGGGCGTTGGTGATGGCGCATCACCGCGATCCCGCCAACGCCCGCGCCGGCTATATTTATCTGGTGATGGCGGCGTTCGGCACGTTTTGTTTGCTGCTCGCGTTCGGGCTGCTCGCCGGCGCCGACGGCCGCTACGCCTTCGACGC
>JAFAUQ010000057.1 GCA_019243195.1 Hyphomicrobiales bacterium | reverse complement strand
GATCGAAAGCGGGCACGGCTTCCAATGCATCAAGATTCCTGCATGCCCACCAACTTGCCCGGCTGGCTGCATCGTCGATCCGCCCGGAATTCCCCCCAATAGAACCTCCAATCCGATGTTCGCCTGCAAGAATGCCCAGGGCGGCATCGGAAGGCCTGTTCAACAATGAAACGTCGCGCTTCGCGGTGAAAATCGGGCTTGCCGAGCCACCGCGGCAGCGTCGCCCGCCTTCGCCCTTCGGGCTTCGGCGCGGCAGCCTTCGTTCGCGAAACGGGCGAAGGCTGGTGGGCGCACAAGGACTCGAACCTTGGACCCGCTGATTAAGAGTCAGCTGCTCTACCAACTGAGCTATGCGCCCTTCGGCGCCTATCTAGGGGACCCGTGACGATTTTCCAAGCCTCAATCGGGCGCACCCACAGGCGCCGCGCGCGGCGGCCGCCCGGGGGATATCACGCGGATCGCGGATTGTCGGCGCGAGCGGTTTCCGGCTCACCCGCCGTCTCAGCGGCGAAAGGCGGCGCGACCGCGGCGATGGCCTTCGCCAGCGCACGGATAGTCCCGGCCTCGAGCACGGACCGGCTGTCGATCCGTCCCGGCCACTTGTCGTCGATGAAGAGCGCAAGCTGAATCGCCGCAAGCGAATCGAGGCCGATCATGAAGAAATCGTCGGTCGCGCCCACCGGCTTGAGCGACAGCAATTCCTCCACGTGCTGCGCGATCATTGCTTCGCACGCATCGACCGGGGCTTCGAACAACAAGAGGTCGTCGCGCCGGCGCGCGGCCGCGAGCAAATCGTCGATCCGCTCCCGATCGAGGCTTTCGCTGTTTCCCTCGCCGAGGCGCAACGTCCGCGCGGTCATCACGGCGGGCGGTACCGCAAAAACTCCGCTCGCCGCCGCACGCACGCGCAGCTCGATCAGGCTCACATAGGGCTCGGCCTCGACCAGGACGACATCGATCGCCCTGCCCTCGAAGCGAGCCGCGGTCAGGAACACCGCCCGCACGCCGGGCTCCTGCGCAAGCGCCGCCTGCAAGGCTTCGTTCCTTGTCACGACATCGGTATTCATGGGCGCCTCTGATCGGATGTAGCTAGACCGGAACGTTGAATTCGCGCAGCGCCTCGGTCAGGCTCGTTTTCTGACTGGTTGACTGGCGCCGCGTGCCGACGATAAGCGCGCACGGCACGCCGTAGGTGCCGGCCGCGAACGTGCGCGGCGTCGTTCCGGGAATGACGACGGCGTTGGCGGGGACCTTGCCGCGGTATTCCCTGGGTTCGTCCGCCCTTACATCGATGATCTTGGTCGAGCCCGTGATCACGACGCCGGCGCCCAGCACGGCGCCCTCCCCGATCTGGACGCCTTCGACGACGATGCAGCGGCTGCCGATGAACACGTTGTCCTCGATGATCACGGGACTGGCCTGGACCGGCTCGAGCACCCCGCCGATGCCCATTCCGCCGGCCAAGTGCACGTCGCGGCCGACCTGGGCGCCGGAGCCGACCGTCACCCAGGTATCGACCATAGTGCCGCTGCCGACGTAGGCGCCGATGTTGACAAACGACGGCATGAGAATCGCGCCCGCCTCGACGAAGCTGCCGCGCCGGGCGATCGCCTGCGGCACCACCCGAACGCGCTCCCCCCCGGTCCAACGCTTGACCGGAACCTTGTCGCAAAAACTGAACGCCCCGGACGCTATCGGTTCGGCTTGCCGGATCTTGAAGTAGAGCAGGATCGCCTTCTTGACCCAGACGTTGGTGACCCAAACGTCGGCCTTCTTCTCCGCGACCCTGAGCTCGCCGCGGTCGAGACCGGCAATCACCGCTTCCACCGCCTCGCGGTGGCGGGGCGCAAGCGTCGAGGCCTCGAACGCTTCGTCGACTTCACCGGCGAGATCGGCCGGCGCCGGTTCGGATGTTTGCCGTGCAACCTTTGCCATGACGACTACTCCACCGGACGGCTGGGAATCCCATCGATGCCCATGACCGTCGACCCGGCGACGGTCACGCGCTTGACCGAGCGTTCCTGGTCGCCGAAATCATCGATCGCGCGGTGCTGGGTCGCCCGGTTGTCCCACACTGCGACGTCGCCGGGCTGCCAGCGCCAACGCATGCTATTCTCGGGGACCGTGATGTGATCCTGCAGTATGGCCACAATATGCTGCGAGTCGCTCGCGCTCAGCCCGACGATCTTCCGCAGGAAGTGGCCGAGCAGCAGACTCCGCTCACCGGTCGCCGGATGGATCGCCACGATCGGATGCTCGGTCTGATAAACGGTCGAGGCGTAGACGTTCTTGAAGCGCTCGGCGCCCGCCTTGGTGACGCTTGATTGCATCCCCGCGTAGTCGAACACGTTGGAGTGGATGGCCTTGAGCTTATCAGCCATGGCCTTGAGCGGCGCGGGAAGCTTTTCGTAGGCGCGCACGGCGTTGGCGAACATGGTGTCGCCGCCGAACGGCGGCACGATCGAGACGCGGAACACCCCGAGCGACGGAAAATCGGGCATGAACGTCATGTCGGTGTGCCACGAGTTGGCGCGCCCGCCGCGGGCAGAGTGAAATTCCAACACGTAGTCGCTCTCCGCCACTGGCGGCAGCAGCGGGTGCTTGAGCAAACCGCCGAGCTGAGCGGCAAACGCCTCGTGCTCGCGGTCGCCAAATCCATGTTGCCCGCGGAAGAAAATGACCCGGTGGTGGTACAGCGCTTCTTTCACGGCGTCCAAGACGTCGGGCGGCAGCGGCCGCGTGAGGTCGACGCCGGAAATCTCCGCTCCGATCGAGCCGGTCACCGGATGCACCGCGACTGCGATGCGCTCCTGCAGGTTCAAAGCTTCATTCATGACGACCTCCATGTTCATGTTTGATTGTCGCCGTCGGTCCGCGTTCTCTCATTGCGGACCTGCCAGTTCCGCGTCCGCTACCTGTTTGGATAATTGCGCGCGCACGACCTTTCCCGCCGTCGAGCGGGGAAACGCCTTGTGAGCTTTCCAGAGATCCGGCCACATCGAGCGGGCGAGCGCGTCGGCGCAGGCGCTTCGCGCCGAAGCAAGCGCGTCCGCCGCCCTCACGCCCGGGCCGGGAACGATGTGGGCGACCATGCCGGCGTCGCCGGTGCGGCGCGAACACACCGTAATGCAGACGTCGGCCACGCCGCCCGCGTCGACGATGCAATCCTCGATGACATCCACGTAGATCGGCTTGCCGGCGTCGTCGACGATGCGTTCGCGAATTCCGCAGATGTAGAGGAACCCGTCCTCGTCCACCCAGCCGTAGTCTCCGAGGAAATAATACCCGCTCGGCGTCATCTCGACGCCCGACACCATGAAGCTGTGCTTGAGCGACCGCGACAGACCGGAGCGGAGAAACACGCGGCCGACCTCGAATGCCGGCAGCGCCGCGCCGTTGTCGTCGAGAACGCGCACTTGCGTGGCGAATCCCTTGCCGACCGATCCGGGATGATCAAGCCAGTTGCGCCCCGAGATGATCGTTGCGCCGGCCATCTCGGTGAACGAGTAAAGCTCGGTGACCCGATCGGCGCCGAGGACGTCGATCCAGGCGCGCTTCAACGGTCGCGGGCAGCGCGCGCTGGTGTGCAAAATTCCGCTGATCCACGCGGCGGAGCCCAGCTCGCGAAAGCGCGGCGCTCGCGCCATCGGCGCCATCTGCACCGGCGTCAGATGGGTCCAGCCGATCCGCTCATCGAGCATCACGTCGACCAGGCGCTCCGCGTCGGGCAGGTCCGTGAGCACGATCAGATTGCGATCGCGCAGTCCGAGCAGCAGGAAACGGAACGAGGCCGCGTGATCGAGCGCACCGAACACTCCCTGAACCTGCCCGGCGCGCCACCCCGCCGTATCGGCGATCGCGGCAAGCCCATGCAGGGATTTGGCAACGTCCTCGTCGGGAACCGGGCAGATGCGTGGATTGCCTTCGGTGCCGCCGGTGGGCAGGGCATAGCCCCAA
This sequence comes from Hyphomicrobiales bacterium, assembly GCA_019243195.1. GTDB lineage: Bacteria > Pseudomonadota > Alphaproteobacteria > Rhizobiales > Xanthobacteraceae > AP-16. Next base: position 44,047 of record JAFAUQ010000057.1, on the reverse strand, counting down.
CGCTCGCCCGCGGCACAACCTTTGCCCGGCCGATAGGCGATGATCTCGATGGTCGCCGGGCATGGACGCTCGCCGGCCGCGCCAGCGCGAACGGTCAACACCGGTCCGGCAATCCGCTGCGACAGCCGCCCGATGATGTATTCCGTGGTGTAGGTTGGCGACATCGGCAGCGGAACGAGGCCGCTCAGCCAGCACGCCATCAAATAGACAATGAACTCCGGTTTGTTGCCGAGCTGCAGGATGACCGTCCGCGCGCCCGTGGCCCGTTTTGCTTCGAATTGCGCGACCGCCAGCTCGATCGCCTTCGCCATGTCGGTGCCGGTGACCGCGCGCCGTCCGTATTCGTTGTAATGAATGAGGACGGGTTCGCCGGCACGCCGCGCGAAGTGGCGCGTGACCTCGGCGGCAAGCTGCGCTGGCGTGGCGTTCGCGCACGGCGGCCGAAATGCGGCGCGCGCCGTGCACGCGCTCGACGCGACCGGAGCAACGATCTGCTGCGCGATGCTCATTCGAGAAATTCCTTCCAGCGCACGGGCAACGGACCGTGCTCGTCGCTGAACGCCGCGGACGGCCCGAACATGTCGACGTAGCGGCTGCTCCCGAGGCCGAAGCCGGGATCCGCTTTGACGCCATACGCGGCCAGTTGATTTATTTGCTCAGGCGTTGCCAGGCGCCCGGCTGCGTTGCGCAGCTTGGGCGAGCGACTGAGCAGGAACAGACCGTGTTCGCTGTAGCCGCGCCCCAGCCAGTCGCTCCAGATTTGGTCCCTCTCCTGCTCCTGGCCGGCGAACGCCTGCACGTCTCGCTTAGCCGGGCGCTTGAAAGGAAGCTCCTTCCCATTGGCGCCGGGCCGGAGCTGGATGCGCCGGCCGCCGGCGTAGGCAAGCCGCGCTCCCTTGCGCAAACAGAAATTGAGCGCCTCGCCGGCGGTTGCCACGATCGGCTCGCCCTTGTCGTTGAGCGAGGTGTTGCAGAGAATCGGCACGCCGACCGCGGCGCGGAAGGCATCGATCGCGGCATGCAGCCGTTCATCGGCAGCACGGTTGAGGGTCTGCAGCCGCGCCGAGTTGTCGAGATGCGCTATCGCCGGCACGACGTCGCGCTTTTCCGGGCGGACCGCGGCGATCTCCAGCATATAAGGAGAAGCGCGGGTAAACTCGAACCAGTCGTTGGCATGCTCCTCGAGCACGATCGGCGCTACCGGCCGCCACCACTGCCGTCCCTTCCAGGCGTTGAGAATGTCGCGCGTCGCGTTACTGCGCGGATCGCCCAGCACGCTGCGATGCCCGAGCGCGCGCGGACCGATCTCCGCGGCCCCATCGATCCAGATCAGCGGCGTCTTGCGGATATCCGCGACGAAGCGCGCCGCATCGAAGTCGGACACATCCTCGATCCAGGCTTCGAACTCGTCGAGCGCCTCCTCGAGGCGCAGCTCGCTCGAGCCGTGATAGGCCGTCGTCATGCGGAAATCGGCGGCCGCGAACGCGCCCGCCTGATAAAGACCAAGCAGGCCGAGGCCCATCGCCTGGCCGGAGTCGCTGGCACAGGGAGGCGCGAGCAGCCCCTTGAAACCGAAATGATCGATGAGCCGGCTGTTGGCCGGGCAGTTGAGCGCAAAACCACCGCTCAGCGAGAGCCATGCGGTGTTGGGCGCGATCCCGGCGTTGCGGCACAGCCGGGCGATGTTGCGCTTCATCACCAGCTCGCTGCATTCCTGAATCACCTTCATGACTGCGCTTTGAAGGTTCTCCTCGTCGGTGAAACGCTGATCGGCCTCGCGCCAGGACCGGCGCTGGCGCTGCGCCTCGCGCATCACGCCCTGCACGAACGGGATGGTCCGGGTCAGGGGCTGCGTCGCGCCGCCGAATAATTCCAAATCCTCGATCGCCTTGGCGCAGTCGAACTGCATCGTCGCCGTCGTCGCCGAGGCCAGCGCCATCAGGGTGCCGGGCTCGTAGCCGAACAAACCCTTGGCGGCCGCGAACAGCGGAGCCGGCGACTCGACCGGTTCGAGCGACAGCACGCCGGCCTTCGACACGCAGCCGGCGTACCAATAGGTCGGATCGCTCTCATCGAGAGCGAAATCGGGCCCGCCATCGACAGCCAATGCGACGATCGTCTCGGCCTTGAACAAGGCTGTGTCCATCAACAGCCCGCTGAACAGGTGCGCCAGACTGTGGATGGGAAAGGCCCCGTTCTTGAGCACGACCAGGGGCGCCTGTTTGGGGAGGCAAGGCGTGCCCCAGGTCGCGGTGACGTCGTCGAGGCTCACGCCCACTTCGTGCAGAAGGTTGCCGAGGAATTGCTCGGCCCGCGCCGGCGAGAACAACGGCCAGTAATGATGTTTTTGTCCACTGCTGCGCTCGAACTCCCAAAGCCTGACGAGTTCGACGCTGCCCGCATGCACGCGCCACAGCGCGACGTTCTGATCGTGCCGCGGGACGACAATCGAATCGGGCCCGGGCGGGCTCATGTAACAGGAGAGATAATAGGCGTCGGGTGATTTTGATGACATCGTTGCACGGCTCTGCTGAGAAAGCGGGAGATCCTCCGCCTCATCCGAATGTGGGTTGCGCGTTCGAAGTCACTCCGCCGGGACGCATGAGCGGCTTCGGCACGGCGCCGCTGGCCGCCGGTGCAAGCGTCACCGGCAGCCGGATCGGCCGCGCCCGCCCGAGGCGGAGATCGATATTCGGCGATCCGATGGTGCGGATCTGCCGCTCGCCGGCCGCCACCACCTGCACCGTGCCGCGCGCGAGCGCGATCGGATCGCGCAGCGTCTCGGCGACCGAGAGAACCGAGTGGGCGGCGATGCCCGCGTGCCGCAGCAGCGGCAACCAATGCGCCGCGGGCTGCTGGGCAAAGGCGCGCTCCCATCCCGCGACGCGATCCGCGCCGCAGTCGGTACAGCCGAGGATCGTGTCGAGGGCGCCCTGTTGGCCGTCTTTCAGCGCCAGCAGGATGCAGCCATCCGCCACCCGGTACCGGCCCGCATGCTCCGCGTAACGTGATGCTGTTGTTTTTTGCTCGGGACGCAAAGCGAGCGACGCGTAGAGGTGGGCGGCCCGCACCAAACTCGTGGTCACGCCCTGGGCGAGGCCGGTTCGATGGCGCGCCAGAAGGCCGATACCCACCCCGAGCGCGAGCAGGAGCCCGGCGCTGTAATCAATGACGTAGGCCGGCCAGGCAATGGCGCCCGGCGCGCCTGCCGTGAGGTCGTAGAGGCCGGTTATCGCCCGCGCGAGCGGCTCGTAGCCGCGGCCGCTTCGCCAAACGTCATGGTGTCCATAGGCACTGACCGAGCCGTGGACGAGCGCGCGCGACGCCGCCGAGACTCCGTCCGCGTCGAGCCCGGCTTCCGCCGCCCGGTCCGGCGCGAAGCTGTGCAGGAATACATCCGCCTCGTGTAGGAAGGGGTCGAGAGCCGCCCGCCCGTGTTGCGAGAGAATCTCCAAGCCGATGCATCGCTTGCCCTGGTTGATCCGATTGTGGAACGCGCTCGTCGCCGCGGCGGGATCGCCGATGCGCAACACCGTCGCCCCGTACTGCGCGAGTACGCGCGCGGCGATCGGGCCGGCGAGGATGTGGCTGGCGTCGATCACGCGCACGCCATCAAGCGGGGCGGCCGCGCGCCCGCCCACCGCGTGCAAGAGGGGCCGCGCGCGCGGGGTGGCGCCGAGATTGCCGACCGAGACGAAGCTCGACCAGTCGAGGCTCGATGCGCCGGCGTCGTTTGTTATGTCGAACTGGCCGGCGGCGTGTCGCCATTCCCCGGGCGTCCTGGCCTTGACCAACGGCACGTGCGAACGGAGGCCGAGTTGCTCCCACTCCGCCGCCGTTCGCGTCGCAAACAATGCCGCGAGCGCGCGATGCAGCCGTGCGCGTGCCGCGGACGAGCGACCGGGACCCTCGAGCGCGCCGATGGCGCAACCCACGTGCGACTTCCATTGAGCGGCGCCGACCGCATCCGCGAAGCGCTGCATGAACTTGCCGAGCCGCGGCCAGAACAGCACCCGCCCGCCGTCCTTGCAGCGATAGACGCCGCCGAGCGCGGCGCTGTACCAGCGGTCGAAATTCGCCCGCGCCCGTTCCCGCGGCGGAGCAAACACCGTCTCCTCGGGATTGCGCGTCGGGTCGACCGCGAGATCGCGAAACGCATCGACTTGGGACGTTGCGATGCGACATCCTTCGCCGCCGCGCGCGCGGCCCAACAGCGCAAACACAATGGCGACCGCGCCGTGCAGGCCCGCGCATATCGCAGGCAGCGGATGGATGAGTTCGAGCGACTGGCCCTCGTCGGGGCTGCGACGGCCGCGCGGGATCGCCCCGGCTGCCGCCGCGACGAGCGCGCCGGGCGAACCCGCCAGTGTTTTCAGCTCCTGTTGGGGGAAGGCGCTCGCTTCCCAGATGATGCAACTCGGCCGCGACGCCGCGAGCGCATCCGGGGACAGCTCCCGCCACGGCGCGATATCAGCGTCGGCATCGATGATGATGATGTCCGCCCGGTCGAGCGAGGCCCATGCGTCGGCCGGGCCGCCGCCGTCCGCGCGCGTGAGCGCAATGGTGGGGAAGTTTGCGCGCGTTCCATCCGCATGCTGCGAAGGGCCGGGGTCGAGCCGCACGACCGACGCGCCTTGGCCCGCCAGCAAGCCGGCGGCGACGTCGCCGGTGAGACATGTGCCCACCACCACGCAGCGGAATGGTTCGAGCGGCGCGGTCATTTACGGATCGCCCCTGAAGGCATGCAGCGGCAGCTCCGCATCGCTCAGCGTCTCCGGCGCGGGATCGGGCTGATGCGGCTGCGTCAGCAGATCGCAGATCGAATCCGGATCGGGATCGATCATGTGCAGCTGCGCGCGATAGGACCCGGCGATGTCCGGATCTATTCCGACCGAGGCGAGCCGCCCGGGCACCGACCGCCGCAACGCGGCGGTCTCCGTCAACGTGAGCCCGACGTTGCCCGCCAGCCAGGAAATGGTTTCGAGCGCGGGAATGTCCTCATGGACGTAGCGGGATCGCCGCAACTCGGCGACCGAACCAGCCGACATGGAGCGGTAGATCACCTTGCACGACTGCATCATCGCGTAGAAATCGGACAACACCGGGAGACGGTATTGACGATGGAGTATCTGCGGGAAACTTTCCGCCGCGACGCCGTAAGCCGCCGCAAGCGCCACCCGCTCGTGGTCGAGCGCGTCGAGCACCGCCGCGAGCTCGCGGTCGACGCCGCCGACATAATGGTTGTAGGCAATATTCTGACGCGTCCGCGCGAGGTTCGCCGGCCACAACGCGATGCCGACGTGCACGATGTAGCCGAGCGGATCGAACAGAAGCTCGATTCCCCTTTTCACCTTGAAGTCGGGCCACGACGGCACGTGGGTGCCGGGCATCGGCGGAAACAAACCGCGCAGCTGCTGTAGCGGTCGCTGCGGCGCGCGCGAGTAGATGGCGACATTGACCGAGTGTTTGCACTTGGCGTCGATGCGCCTGTGCGCGGCGCGCGATCCGTAGAACGCGTCTTCGACCAGAAAGACGTGGCTGTCGCGCAACGCCGAATCGAAGCGCGCACGATGCGCGATCACCGGCTGCCCCGCCTGGCCGGCGCGCATCAACACCAGCGTCTTGTCGCTCAGGTCGACTTTTCCGCACAGGCAGTCGAGCAATTCCAGCCTGACCCGCGGGATGTCGGGAAGCGTGACGATGATGACATCGGCCAATTCGAGCGTCTCGCGGCCGCCCTCGTCCCATAAGCTCCCGAAATGCCGCTCGCGAAACACGACCGGCTTGTGAAGACCGACGAGCTGCTCGTTGAACTCGATCGGCCCGCACCACTCGGCGATCTCCGCCTTGATGGCGGCGCCCGGGCTGCGAAAGAACAGAAGTCGTGCGCTGCGCACGGTCGATCCGGGGCGGGAAAGCAGGTCGGCGAGCAGCGTCTTGCCGATGTGCCCGCCGCCGATGATGGCGACTGCTGTCACGGATGATTTTCCTCGGCGCCGTCAGGTCCGCAGCGAGATCATCGTGTTCCCGTGGTTTGCCTTCACCACGTCGGGAGTGACCACGTAGGATCTCAGCAGGAGGCGCTCGTAGTTGTCGCTCTCGTAGGCGTCGCGCCCGTGCAGGCAGTAATCGTTGGGGATGAACAGGGCCTCGCCGCGACGGATCACATGCCCGTAGTGGCGGCCGAGTTCGAGTGCCGTCTCCGCCAGCCGGCTCAGGGCGGACATCGCCTTCGCGGCAGAATCGTGCGGCAACCCTGCCCGGGCGCTGATGTTCGTGAAGCTCAGGCGAATGAGCACATGCTCGTTCTCGCGCTCGATGATGGAGATGCGCCGCACTTGCTCGCTCGGCCAGCGCAATTTCGAGCCGGACCTGATCTCGTAGACCGGCTCGGCGAGCACTTGCGCGTCCTCGGGCGTCAGCTCGGCCAATATCAGATCGGCGGGCGCCAGCAGCGTCTTGGGGACATCGCCGGACGCGATGTGCGCGACCAGCACCAACGCGCGCGGGCGACACTTGTCGGTGGCAAAGGTCAGATCGTTGTGCATGTCGAGCAGCTCGGTGCCGCTGCTCAACTCTTTGGAAAACTTGGTCGGCCGGATGTCGGTTATGTAGCTCTGGTTATATTCCGAATAGGCCGCGCATTTGCCGATCGTCTCGCCCAGCAGCAACGCCAGAATTTTCGACTTTTCGATATTGTCGAAGACCGGAAGCCCGGTGACGACGAACGGCCGCTTCCGCGACCACAGCAGCGCGGGGATGTCGGCCAGGAAATCCTTCGACAGCGCCTCGATGCGGTTGAGATAGCGAGGCTCGACCTGGCCGGGGCATTCGCTCAGCACTCCCTCGACCATCGATGCGATCCGCTGCGCCTGCATCGCGCTGAGTGCAAGCTCTTGGATGACCGGACTCGTGGGCGCTGCCTGCGGCGGGCTCGCTTGCAAGGCGGTTGCCGACATTTCAAAAGCCCTCCACGCTGTTGCTTTGCTTAGTTACGACCCGGCGCCGGGGACGGCGCCCCGCTCGCGCTGCAAACGTCGCTCGAACGCGCATGGCGTTGAACGATGGTTGACGCACGGCGACGGGGAGAAAAGGCGAGACGGTGATCGACCGGTTTGACGTTCGCACGGAATACACCGCCAGTCTGACGGACCTAATTATCTCAGTCCGGCGATTCGACGTGAACGCCGTCACTCACCGCCGCGATGCCGTCGTTTTTCGTTGGTCCATTTTGCATCACATCGAGACGGAGCAAAGCGACACCGGCTCATGCTGTTATGCCGGCGCGGAATGTGAGGGACTTCAACGATGCCGTGGCCTCGGCGTTTGATGCCTTCGGTCCAGGAACTTTCTGCGTTCGAGGCGGCCGCGCGACACGGCAATTTCAGCCGCGCCGCGGACGAGCTAGCGCTGACACAGAGCGCGATCAGCAAACAGGTCAGTCACCTCGAGGCGCGCCTCGGTGTCACTTTGTTTGAACGCGAAGGCAGGCGGGTCATCCTCACCGATCAGGGCAGGGATTTTCGCGAGGCGGCGCGCGACCTGCTCGACAGGTTCGCGACCGCGACGCTCGCCGTCATGGCGTCCGCCGGATCGGAGAGCACGCTCAACGTCGCCGTATTGCCGACGCTGGCCGCCAAATGGTTGATGCCGCGGCTGCCGCGGTTCCACGAGGAAAACGCGCAGATCTCGCTCAACTTCACCACCCGGCTGGAGCCGTTCGATTTCGCGGGCACGAGTTTCCACGCCGCGCTGCATTACGGCGAGCCATATTGGCCCGGCGCCGAGACGGTGCACCTGTTCGATGAGATCGTCGTGCCGGTGGCGAGCCGCGGCTATCGCGAGCGCCTGCGCCTGCGCGAGCCCGACGATCTCAAGCGCGCCGACCTGCTTCACCTCTCGACCCGGCCGCATCTGTGGAGTGCATGGTTCGAGATGACCGGCGTGCGATGCGACTACCCGCTGCGCGGCGCGGTATTCGATCAATTCTCACATACGGCGGCGGCGGCCGTCGCCGGCCTGGGGGTGGCTCTGCTGCCCCGCTTCCTGATCGACGACGAAATAGTTGCCGGAAAGCTGCTGATCCTGTTCGACCGCAGCATGCCGGGGCAAGGCGCCTACTACGGCGTGGTGCCGAAGAACAAACGCAGCGAACCCGCGGTCGCCAAGTTCATGGCCTGGATCAAGCGGGAAGCGGAACGCTCAAACATGACCGGCGTTTGCGATGCCGAGTCTCCCGCTCTTTCCGCGCTGACGTTTGAACGCGTGAGCTTCGCGTAAGGCCGGCCGCCGGAAGCGCGGCTGGGCGAGCACGGACAAGCGTTAGGCACTTAAAGCGTGATGGCCTTTCTTCGAATCGCCATCCCGCTTTAGGTTACTGTCGGAGCATGATGTTTTCCGAAAACCTGTGCCCACTTTTCGGCATCATGCTCTGGCCGGGCTTCGGCGCGACCGGGACGGCTCAGGGCTGCTCCGGATCACGCCGATCGGGCTTCGATCTTGCCGTGGCTGCCGGCCGGCCGGCTGCGCAGGTCCGCCGGAGGCGTTAGCGGAACGCGGCGATCGAATTTGGTCGACAGGACCATGATCGTTTTGCTCCGTTCCACGCCCGGGATTCTCACAATCTCCTCGACGACCGCATCGATGTCTTCGTTCTGCGGACTCTCGATCGCCAGCAGGAGGTCAAAGTCGCCGTCGATCACGGAACACAGCTTCACTTCGGGATATTTCTTGAGTCGTTCGATCACGGCCCGCTGGTCTCTTTGCACGATCGAAATCAGGACGACGGACTGCGCGGCGGCGCAGCTCGGCTCCTCGGCCAGCACCACCGAATAGCCGGCGATGATGCGGCGACGCTCGAGCCGCTCCAGCCGGTCCTGAACTGTGGTGCGGGCAATGCCAAGCTGCTTCGCCAAGGTGGCGGTCGGTTGCCGTGCATTCTCCAGCAACAAGGCGACCAAGCGCCGGTCGATCTCGTCGACTAATCCCCCCTTCATGCGCGCGACCTCGTGCGTCCTGCGACCGGCCGGACGGCTGCAACGGTTGGGATACGATCGGGGCGTCGAGACCTGGACATGACCGATGCGCTATTATTCGCGACGGCGCAACGTAAACCAGAAGTATGTCATCCCAAGGACAATTTGAGGGCGAATAACACTAAATATCGAAGAACAGGCATCGGTAAGACGCTTCCGCAACCCAATGTATGTTGGATTACATTTCCCGCGGCGGGGAAATTCCGTGCCGCCGGCCAACCGTCAATAAACGTTCTAACAAAGTTTCTGCCAAGGGAACGCCCTTCTGTCTGCGCTCCGCCGCGACAATCTGTCGTCGCAGGCCGGGATACTTCACATCCGCGTTACTGTCGACCGGCGGGCAGTCGACCAGACATTTGAGCATGTCGTCCATCGCCGCCTGAAAGTCGCCGCGCGCCTGAAAGGCATCCACGTTCACCGCGATGAAGAAGTGGCCTACACCGCGGCGCCTTGGAATCGTCTTGCTCGGCGTGAAATTCATTCGCGCCGGGCCGACCGAGCCGCCGATCAGGATGCCGCAAAACAGGTCGATGAGGATGGCCAGACCGTATCCCTTGTGACCTTGCGTCATGCCGTCGAGGAACTGAAGAAATGCGGTTCCTTCGGAAAACGCGGCCGGCTCGGTGACCGGCCGTCCATGTTCATCGGCCAGCCAGCCGGGCGGAATTCGCTCCCCATTCCGCTGGGCGGCGCGGATGCGGCTGACCGACGACGACGCCACGCTCATGTCCAGGGTGAACGGGGCCATCTCCTGCGTCGGCGAGGAGGCGGCAATCACGTTCGTGCCGAGCAAGTTGAGACGCCCGTTGGGCGGGCGCAGGTAGACCTCGGTTCCGAGGTTGGTGAACCCGATCCCGAGGAAGCCGGCGTCCGCCGCGCTCGACGTGTAGTAGCCGAGCGCGCCGCAGTGGTTGCTGTTGCGCACGCCGACGGCGCCAATTCCGAAGCGGCCGGCCTTGTCGACGGCGAGTTCCATCGCCCTGCTCGCCGCCAGGAACCCGAGGCAGCCATCCGCTTCGATGACCCCGACGCCCTGCCAATCGAGAATGAGAGCGGGCTCGGCCTGCCCATCGACTTGTCCGTTGCGCAGCTTCGCCAGATAGAGGCGGTCGAAGTTCTCCGCGCCATGCGTATCGATGCCGTGAACATCCGCATAGAGAAGTCCGGCCGCGCCGGCGTCGGCCGCGGCCGAGGTGGCGCCTGCGGCCGCGAACGCCTCACGATAAAACCGCTCCAGATCCGCCGGATCAATCCTGGGCATACTTCGCGGCGCTACCGCGCTCGTTGCGTCATCACCACGCAGGCGAGAACCGCGGCCGCCGCCGCTACCGCGGACGCCGTCACCGCCTCGCCGAGCAGCAAGGCGGCCCACACCATCGACAGCACCGGCTGCGCGAGCTTGAGCTGGCCGACGCGCGCGACACCGCCGCTCGCCAGCCCGCGATACCACGCGACGAATCCGAAATATTGGCTGAACACCGCGAGATAAAGCACGCCCGCCCAGGCGGGCAGCCCCGCCGCGAGCGCCGCCGTGCCATTCCATTGGAAGAGCGCCACTGGCACCGACAGCGGCAGGCACAACACCAAGGCCCAGCCGATAACCCACAGGCCGCCCATTTCGCGCGAGAGCACGCCACCGGCCGCGTAACCCGCCGCGCACGCCACCACCGCCAGCAGCAACCAGACATCCGCGGTCGAGATGCCGCCCGTTCCCTGCAGCGTCGAAAAGATCAGCACGGCCACGAGGCCCGCCGCGGCCGCGAGCCAGAATCCGATGGATGGCCGCTCCCGCGCCAACAGCACGCCCGCTACCGCGGTCGCCGCCGGCAACAGCCCCGTGACGATCGCACCGTGAACCGCCGGAACCTGCTGCAGGGCGATGGTCGTGAACAAGGGATATCCCACGATCACGCCTGCCGCGACGATCAGAAGTCCGCGCCAGTGCCGCCGCGCCGGCCGGGGCGATCGCCCTGCCGCCAGCACGGCAGCCGAGAGCAAACCGGCAATGGCTGCGCGCGCGGCAGTGATGAACACTGGATCAAAGCCCGCGACCGCCAAGCGCGTCGCCGGCAGCGACATCGAGAACAGCACCATTCCGAGCGTGCCCCACAGCACGCCGTCGCCGAGCGAGGTCGGCCTGAAAGGCGGCGCCTCGCGCGCGCTTGCGGCGGCGCGCGGTTCGAGATCGACGGCGGCTCTCCTCATGGCGCGAACGCCTCCTCTCGCACTCGCACGGGGGTGGAAACCTCGAAATCTTCAGTCAGCGCCGCCAGCAGCGTGTCCGCATACGGCTCGTCGAGCACTTCTTCGTGCCGGCACGGCAGTTCGACGACCGTCAGTCCGCCGCGCAGGTGTGGCGCCCATTCGTCCGGCCTCACCGGAATTTCTTCCTGGGTGCAGATAAACAGCCGCGCCGGGACCGCGATGCTCCCGCGCGGGCGATAATGGAACGTGGCGTCGATGTTGCGTCGCAGGTCGTCCAGCATCTGCGCCTTGAGCGCCTGGCTCGGCTCACGGCCGCGCAGCAGCTTGTCGAGGAGCTTTTCGCCCGCCTGCTGCTGCCGCCGCAGATCGCCGCGCGGCACGATCGGCTTATCGAGGATGGTGAGGCTCGCCACATCGCAGTCGGCGGCGAGAAGTCGGCACAATTCGAAACCGACGCTGCCGCCCATGGAGTAGCCCACGATCTCGACGCGATATCCGGGCAGGCCCTGGCTGCGCAGTTCGCTAAAAATGACCCGCGCGATCTCCTCGACATCGGCCGTGCCGGCCTTGCTCGGATAACTGCACACCGCCACCCGATGGCTCGCCGCCAGCGAGCGCGCGACGGCCGTGAAGATCAGGCCGCTGCCCAGCACCGGCGGAAGCAGCACGAACAGCCGTTCGCGCCGGGCGATGCCCATCGTGTGAATCATGCGCGCGGTCGGCTGTGCCGATCGCAGCAGCTCGGCCAATCGCCGCGGCGTCGGGTTGGCAACGATCTTGCTCGGCGGCAGGTCCAAGCCGAAGCGGTTGTTGAGCTCGAGCGCGAACTCCATGGTCAGCAGACTGTCGAACCCGTGGTCGAACAGGCTGTCATCCATGCCCAGGTCTCCAACCCCGCGCTGGTCGGCGACGGCGCGCGCCATTGTGTGCACTTCGAGATCGAGCGCGTCCTCCATGGGGCCGCGGACGATGATGGCTTGTTGCTGCGACGCGAGCACCGCCGCGAGATCGACTTTGCCGTTGACGTTGACCGGGATTTCGTCGAGCAGCACGGGCGTAAGATCCACATAGCCGAAGCGGGAGCCGTCGCCGAGCTCGGCGATGCGCTCATCCGCCGCCGCAACTTCACCGCGCCGGAGGATGACGAGCAGTCGCGAGCCCTGCACCGCGACGTAACACGTTGCCACGTCCAAATACGCGCGAATCCGCTGCGCGATCTCCTGCAGGTCGACGCGAACGCCGTTGATCTTGACCTGGCTGTCGCGCCGTCCGACGAAATAGACCAGATCGTCGTACCAAACGAAGCATTGGTCGCCGGTGTCGTAAGACGCCTGTCCGTCGCGCCAGCCGAACCGGTCTGCGTCCACGCCGTCGTGCCCGCCGGTGACGATGTCGCCGAAGATTTTCAGCGAACCGATCGCGCAGTAGGGCTGGCGCTTTCCGGTAGCGTCTTGCACTTCCACCGCACTGCCGGCAAGCGCTCGCCCTATTGGCACCAAGCGATAACGCAACTTGCGAGACACGTCAAACGCAGTGGCGTTGATCGTCGTTTCGGTCGGGCCGTAGAGATTGACCAGGCGTGACGAGGGCGCCGCGCGCGCAAAGAATTCATCGACCAGCCGCGGCGCCAGTACGTCCCCGGAAACCAGGACGAAGGGAAAATCGCACAGCTCGGCGTCGACCGCGATGCGCAGCAACTGTGGCGTCAGGTTGAGGACGCCGACACCGTTGGCCTTCAATTCCCGCAGCACTGCCACCGGGTCGTCGGTGAGGCGCAGCGCCGGGATGAAGACGGTGCCGCCGAACAGCAGCGGGCCGAGATACTGTTTGACCGACGCATCGAACCCGATCGAGGACGTGAATCCCCAGGTGGAGCGATAAATGTCCGGGGCGATGTCGTCGTACGATTTGAACAGGGCCTGCAAGTTCTCGCTCGACACGTCCACGGGCTTGGGGGCGCCGGTCGTACCGGAGGTGTGAATGCGATAGATCGGCGCGGGATACTCCGCGTGAACGATCGGCTCGCGTGATCCGGCCGCCTGGCTGGAAATGAGAATTGGCGTGGCGCCCGTGCTCGCGGCCGCGGCTTCGGTCTCCGCCGTGCACAACACGGCTTCGAGCGACGAAAGGGACACGATGTCCCGCAGCTTGACGGAGCCGGCCTTGGGATCGAGCGGGAGGTAACAAACCCCGCGCAGAACACAGGCGACGACGGCCGCTACGAACGCGTACGAATTTGCGCAGCACAGGCCGATCTGGCGCGTGCCGGAAGGGATGAGCGCGGCTATCGCCTGCGCGCCATGCAGCAACTCGGCGCGGCTATAGGTGTGCGCGCCGGTCGCCACCGCGGCGCGATGCGGCGCCGTCGCCAACGCATTGGCGAGCATCTCCGCAATGGTCGTGTTTGCACCATTGCCTTTCGCCATGGCGCGACCCGGACGGACCGGATTGTCGCCGCGCAGGGCGGTCATCACATCGGCGAAATGCGCCGCGCTTTCCCGCTCATCGAAGTCGGCGACGGAATAGATGCCGGAGAGGTGCAACTCCGCCTTTGATGGATAGGCAAGAAAGGAAGCCGCGAGTGCGCGCGGTGCCCGGTTCTGCACGACGCGGTCGACGCCCGGGACATGCGGCAGGATCGTGAGCCCACACGCGGCGGCGACCTTGTCGGCGCGGGCCGCCAGTGGCAAATGTCCCGCGAGCTGGTCGGCCAATGATTTCGTCGGTCGTGGCCGTCCGCCGTCATCGCACGCGACGAAATAGGACAGGTTTCCGACCGCGCCGGGCGCGTCCAGCGCCGCCGGCAGTTCCCGCACCAGCGCCGGAGCCTGCAGGCAACGGGTCGCGAGGACGTCGGCGAGGCGCTCGCAAAGCTCGGCGACGGCGCCGAGAGCGGTCGCGAAACAGCAGCGAGCGGGGGCGGCGAGATCGCGGTGCTTGGGTGACGCGATGCCGAGCCCATCGGCCAGCGCGTGCTCGACACGCGAGGGTGCGTGCGATGCCTCCGCTTGCAGGAGAGCGAATGGGAGGTGCTGGAACGCCGCTGCCTCGGCGCCCTCCGGATCGAGCGCCGCCCGCACCATTTTCACGATCGAGAAGACGTCCCATAGCAGCGGCGCGAAGCTGATCTCGAGGTGGTCGCGCGAGGTCGCCGCGACGTTGACGGTCGTGCCGCCCGCGTCGTCGGGCGAGTTCAATGGGAAGAACGTGGGCAGCGCCGCGTATTTGCTCGCCGGCCGCAACTCGACCCTTCGGTTCGGCAGGCGCGCAAACAACCGCTCGAGCCGCTCGGCCACGTCGCCGGCGCAGGCCGTGGTGAAACCGACCTGCAGGACGGCGCAATCGGTCGGACGTAGGCCGAGCTTGTGCTGGAGGCGCTGCTGGCTCGTCAGCGGTGTCATGCGGCCTCCGGTGCCCGGTCGCCCGGGTGCTGCAGCGAATCGTGAATATCGTTGATCCGGACGATCACCTTGCGTGCGCCCGCGAAGGCGTTGCGCGCGTGAGCGGTCATGAGGTTGTCGGCGATCAGAATGTCCCCCTCTTTCCAGTCGAACTGGAAAGTCCGCCGGTCGTAAGCCGCGAGCAGCGCCTCGATCTCTTCGCGCGTGAGCGGCGTTCCGTCCCCAAGCAAGACCGTGTTCGGGTGATCGAGCACCGTCTTGAACAGCTGCTCGACCTGGTACTGCTGCTTCGCCGCGAGACTGTAGTGGGAAGAGGAGACGATGTTGTTGAAGAAGCAATCCGTTCCCGTGACCGGATGCCTCTGATAGGCGGGCAGCGGGGAGACGGTTCGCGGCGTCCCGTCCGGTTGCCACGAGACTGCGATGCCCCTGCGCGCGCAATAAGCTTCCAGCTCTTCCTTGCTTTCCACCGCGAAGACTGTCTTCCAGGGAATCGTCGACTCCGCGCCGATGTTGCGCACGTATTTCACGCCGAAGTTGCGCAGACGCTGCGCCAGTTCGGCCGGGATTTCCGCATCGAAATTCCGGCAATCGGCGATCGGCGTCTGGCCACCGCGGCTTGCCGGGGTCACGCACATGAACCCGATCACCTTCGGCCAATAGCTCAGATACGCCTGCTCGTTGTGCATCACGATCTTCTGGTCGGCCGGATGGTCGGTGGAGGTATAGATGCCGGGACCAAGTTGCGTGCGCAGCGAGGAAAGCTCGGAATGTTTCGCCGGCGGACCGAACAGGTCGCACAGCGCCGCGAAACGTTCCGCGCGCGGCGCGAGCCCGCGCACGAGAACCGCCCCGTAGGCGTACAGCTCGCTCTTTATTTCGTCGAGGTGATCCCGCGCGTAGGCGACAAAGTCGAACTCCGGCAACAGACAAGTGACGATCCTGACAAAGTTGCGCTCCGGCATTCCGGTGCTCCACACCAGAAACGCCGACGCTTCGTCGTCGCGGTCGAGCAATGATTCAACGGACATGGCGGGCCTCCTTGCGCTCGGGAATTGCCGTCTCGGCGTCGATGCAGCGGTCGAGAATCGCCATACCGGTGTCGACATCGTCATCATCGATCACCAGGGGCGGCGCGATGCGGAGCGTGCTGCGCCCGCACCCGAGCAGCAGCAGCCCATGCCGGAACCCGCGGTCGATCACGCGATCCATCAGATCGGGATCCGGTTCGCGCGTGCGCCGATCTTTCACCAGCTCGATGCCGACCATCAGCCCGCGCCCGCGCACGTCACCGACGGAATCGTGCTTCTCATAAAGACGCTGGGCCTGGGCGAGCAGCCGCTGCCCCGTCGCCGCAACGCGCGGTAACATCGCCTCGACGATCGATAGCGTGGCGAGCGCGGCGGCGCAGCAGACCGGATTGCCGCCGAAGGTCGACCCGTGACTGCCCGGCGGCCACGTCATTACCGACGCCTTGGCGACCGCGGCCCCGATCGGCATGCCGGAACCGAGGCCTTTCGCCATCGTGATAATGTCCGGCTCGACCCCTTCCCAGTCGCACGCCCACATCTTGCCGGTGCGCCCGACGCCGCTCTGCACCTCGTCGGCGACCAGCAGGATGCCGTGGCGATCGCACAACGCGCGCAGCGACCGAAGAAAGCCGGCGGGCGGGACCACGTAGCCCCCCTCGCCCAGGATCGGCTCGACGAAGATGGCCGCGACGTCGTCCGGACTAACGTGCCGGTCGAAGAGTTCCTTGATTGCCGCCATCGTGCGGGCGAGCGCCGCGTCGGCGCCTCCCATGCGATAGGGATCGGGATAGGGAACGTGATGAACTTCGGGCAGGAACGGCGCAAAACGCCGGCGCTGGCGCATCCTGCTCGAGGTCAGGCTGAGCGCGCCGTAGCTGCGGCCATGAAACCCGCCGTCGAAGGCGATGAGCGCGGGCCGGTTGGTGTGGAAACGGGCGAGCTTGATCGCACACTCGATCGCCTCGGTGCCCGAGTTGCAGAGAAAGCTTCGCTTCGCCGACGGTCCCGGCGCGCGGCGCGCCAAATACTCGGCCAATGCGGCAAACCCTTCGAAATAAAAGTCGCTGCCGCAGATATGGAGAAATTTGCCGGCCTGATCGCGGATCGCCCGCACGACGTCTGGATGATTGTAACCGGTCGCCGCCACCGCGATGCCGGCCATGAAGTCGAGATAACGGTTGCCGTCGACGTCCTCCACCATGGCGCCGCGCCCGCCGGCGATGACGAGCGGATACTCCTTGAGATACGAGGTCGACGACCAGGCGGCGTCGTGCGCGATGATCGCCTGCGCGCGCGGGCCGGGCAGCGGTGTCCGTATCCGCGGGTAGTCGCGCCCGGCCTCCGCTTCGCGCGACATCACTGCGCGCCCCGCGACTGTGCGCTCCACCACTCGCGGCCTTCCTGCGGAAGCGTGTGAATGGGATCGTAGTATACGTAGTGTTGCGGCGGTGCTTCCTCGCCGTTCGCCATGCGGGGGATGAAAGAACCGGTCACCCAATAGGAAATTCCGCGCACGCGATCGTAACTCGCGGCCTGATGCACCCAGCGCTTTCCGATCATCGGCACGTCGCAGATGATGCGCGGGGTGGCGAAGCCGGGCAGCAGGCCCATCAGGCCGTATTGAAGCTGCTGCGCCTCTGCGAGCGACACGCGCCAGTGCTCGGCATTCGGGATCATGTCGCACATGAAAAAATAGTACGGCATGATCTTGGTGTGGTTGAGCATGGCGAGGCAGAGGTGAAGCAATTCGGCGGTCGTCGTATTCACCCCCCGCAGCAGGACGCCTTGATTGCGGACATCGCGAAATCCGATTTCCAGCAAAAGCGAGGACGCCTTTGCGACCAAGGGCGTGATCTGCTGAACGTGATTGGCGTGGGTGTGGAGCGCGAGGTTGACCCCGCGCTCGCGCGCTTTTCGCGCCAGCCGCTGGCAGGCCGCCGCCACGCTCGCATCGAGGTAATGCTGCGGCAGTCCGATCAATCCTTTGGAAGCGAGCCGGATATCGCGAATTGTCGAGATCTCGAGCAACTCGCTGACGAACGGCTCCAATTGGCTGAGCGGCATGTTGGCCACGTCGCCCCCCGAAACGACGACGTCGCGCACCGCGGGCATCTGGCGCAGGTACTCGATCATGCGGCGCTGCCGGTCGCGCGGCGGCGTCGCGAACCTGACCTTGGCGACCTGCGGGACATCCTTCCCGACCAGATGCAGGCGGGTGCAGTGCCCGCAGTATTGCGGACAGGTCGAGAGCAACTCCACCAGCACCTTGTTGGGATATCGGTGGACCAAGCCCTCGACCGCCCACATTTCCTGCTCGTGAAGGCTGTCGTTCGACGCCCTGGGATGATGCGGCCACTCGGCGAGGCGGTCGTCGTAGGCGGGAAGCATGTAGCGGCGAACCGGATCGCTCCACAGGCTGTCCACGTTCATCGTATTCAAGAGGTGCGGCGTCAGGAGAATTCCCATCGTCGCGCGTTCAGCTTGATCCTTCGCGATGCTCTGCGCGAGCGAATCCGGCAATAGCGGGCCGAGCACATTCTTGAGCTCGCGCAAATTCTTGATGCTGTGCTTGCGCTGCCAGATCACGTTCTCCCAGTCGGCGCGGCTGGTCTCATGGAAGCCGGGAATGCGCCGCCAATCCGGTTCGACGCAGTCGCGCTCGGGAGCCTGCGCCAGCGCGGACCGCGCGTCCGCTCGGGACTGCGGCAAGGCCCCGCCGTCGAACCAGCCCTGCCGATCGGCCGGCGCGCTGCCCGACTGAACCGCCGCGCCCGGCGTCCAGGATCTCGCTTCCAGTCGTTGCTCGCTCACCAAACAACTCCGCGCCGCGCGCATGAAGGTGGCGGGAATATATCGCCGGGTCGCGGGCAAACTCCGGCAAGGCCGCGCGGCCGCATAGGAAAATTACGACTTGCTCCCCGAAATTTTGTCATATGACTTTCCGCTGCCGCTCGCTCAGTGTTTTCCGTACGCGCAAGACCGCCTCCATCGCGATCACACGGAGCTGAGATGAAGCGGGCGGCAACGGCAGACGCTGCTCGATCGACGCCGCCGCCCCCCCGGCGGCGCGAGCCGAGCGCGCGTGGAGGCCGCTACCCGGCGCACGGACGAACGAGGCGCCCTGCATTCCTGTTCGGCGGGACCACCGATCGATCGTCGCGTCGAAACTTCTGCGAACTCTCGGCGGTCCGCCGTGGCAATCACAACCGCTTGGTGTTACGCATCGGCGCGGACTCGCGAGATTGCAGGACCGGACCGATCGTCCGTCGCAATCGGAAGGCGGGGCGTGCTGCCGGCGTATTCGCAGGCACCGAGTTGGAGCGGCCGATGCAGAGAACGGTGCTCATAAACGTCGCCGCGGCAGTCAATATGTTCAGCCAGTCGTACGTCCTGGCGGGACTGTCTCCGGCTCTATTCGAGAAATATCAATCGGCCCTGCTTGCATCGAGCGCCTACGCGACCATCTGGGTGCCGGCGCTGTGCGTCATCCCGATCGCGCCCTGGTACAGCTCCCGTTTCGACCCCGCGCGGCTTTATATCGGCGGCGAGCTTCTCGGAGCGGTCATGCTGGCGCTTGCGGCCGTCCTGTTCGACGCCCACACCGTCGTGTCCGGTGGCGCGTTGATCCTGCGCGGCTTCTTCAGCACCGTCACCTACACCAGCGCGACGCTCTATATCAAAGGCGGAGCGCGACCGGAGAAGGCGAAAAGCGAGCTCGGCTATTTCGAAACGAGCCGTTTGGTCGGCTCGATGCTCGCCGCGATCTTCGGCTGGTTTACCTTCGACTCGCTGAGCTTCGCGCAGGTTTGCCTGGTCGGGGCCGCGATGACCTTGTTGGGCACCGGCATCGCGGCCGCCTGGCCGCGCAATCCGCCGCTGCGCGAAGTCGCCGCCGGGCCCATCGGCCGCAGGGAGGACGGGCCGCGGGGCGGCAGCTCGTTCGTGCCGCTGTTCGCGCTGCTGCTAAGCACGGTGCCGCTGCTCTCGTTTCACCACGCGGCGAAGACGCCGCTCGCCATGGATTATCTGCATCTCGGCGCATCGGGCGTCGCGACCGTTATCCTGGTGAACACGGTCGCGGTCGCCGTGGGCGCCTGGTTCGCCTCTTTCACCGTCGTGAAGATCAAGCATCTCCACCGGGCGAGTTACGTGCTGCTCAACGCCCTATCGGCGATCTTCATGATCGCGACGCCGTCGATCTCCAACATCCTCGTCTGTCTGCTGTTTTACGGTCTTTATCTGTTCGTTTATCAGATATCCGTCACCAGCATCAACGTTACCATGGTTGCCGAGGCCAGCATGGAGCAGGCGGCCCTGATCGTGCCGTTGAAGGCGGCGCTGTGGCCGGCGGCGCTCCTGGTCTTCACGCTGGGGCTCGGGCTGCTGGCGGACACCGGCGACCTCAACGTCACGGCGCAAGTCGCCGCGGCCGCCTCAGTCATCAGCGGCGTGCTGATCCTGTTCGTGACCGGATCGATGAAGTCGCGGCTGGCGCGGCGGTGGCTGCCGGGACGCCGTCCGCCACCCTCGCGCGGCGAGGTTCACACCTCGGCCATCCAGCGGGACGAGAGGCCGGTATGACATCCGTCTCGGTCGACGGTCCGGAGATCCTGCGCCAAGCGCGGACGATCCTGCCGGAGGTGATCGAGCTGAGGCGGCGCCTGCACCAGCGCCCGGAGCTCGGCCTGATGCTGCCGGCGACGCGTGCCGCGGTGCTGCAAGCGTTGGCGCCCCTCGGCCTGGAGCTCACGCTGAGCGACACCATCAGCTCGGTTGTCGCCGACCTGCGCGGCGAAGGCGGCAGCGGACCGACGGTGCTGCTCCGCGCCGACATGGACGCGCTTCCGATCGAGGAAAAAAGCGGCGAAGACTTCGCCAGTCTCGAGGCCGGCCGCATGCACGCCTGCGGGCACGACGCGCATGCGGCGATGCTGGTCGGGGCGGCAAACCTTCTGTCCGCGCGCCGCGGCAGCATCGCCGGGACGGTCCGGTTTGTCTTTCAGCCGGGCGAGGAAAACCATTTCGGCGCGCAGCTGATGATGCGCGACGGCGTGGCGGAAGGCGTGGACTGTGCCTATGCGCTCCACGTGACGCCTTCGCTCCCGGCCGGCGTGGTGGGGGTACGCAACGGACCGATCATGTCCGCCGCCAACACCTTCGTCATCATCGTCAGGGGCATCGGCGGACACGCGTCGCTGCCCCACGTCACCACCGATCCGGTTCCCGCCATGTGCCAGATCGTTCAGGCGCTGCAGTCCCTCGTCTCGCGGGAGCTGAGCGCCTTCGATCCGGCGATCGTGGGCGTGGGCCAGGTTTTCGCCGGGCACGCGATCAATGCCATCCCGGCCACGGCCAAGATTGCCGGGACCTTTCGCACGACCAGCAGCAAGGCGCGCGCCACGATCAAAAAAGCCATCTACCGGCTGGCCGAAGGTGTCGCGGCCACCAACGAATGCGTTGCCGAGGTCTCGATCGGCGATGGTTACCCGGCGACCGTGAACGCGAGCAGCGCCTATATGACGGTCAGATCGGCCGCCTGCCGCATCCTGCCGCGTGCCTCGGTCATCGACATGCCTCATCCGCTGCTCGGGGCGGACGACTTCGGCTTTGTCCTGCGCGAGGTGCCGGGGGCGATGTCGCTCCTCGGGGTTTGTCCCGCCGACGTCGCCACGCCGACCGTAGCACCGCCGTGTCATGCCGATCGGTTCCGGATCAACGAACCCTCGCTGGCGGTGGGCATCGGACTGCATGTCGCAACGGCGCTGACCGCGTTGTCGCAATGACCGTCACCGCGGACGTGGAACGGGCCGGCGCGCGCGAGCGCCCGCTCGATGTGTTCCTGACCAAGCATCCGGGCGACCGCGCCGCGCTGATCGACGCGGCCGGGCGAGAGTACAGTTTCGCGCAACTCGGCTCGCTCGCCCGGCGGTTTCATGCGGCAACGGCCACGCGCGAGAAAACGCTCATATTGTGCGGCACGGAGCGCACGCTCGACGGCGCGGCGGCATACCTGCTGACGCTGACGAGCGATCACGCGGTGTTTCCGGTGGGCGGCGAGACCTTGGCACGCTCGCTTGCCGATTATCTCACGACCTGGCAGCCGGAGTTCGTTCTGCTGCCGACCGCCATGGCCGGTGACGCGGGCGATGCGCTGGCCGGCTGCGACGCCGTGGATGATGCCGCGGTCCCGGGGCATGTGTTGGTGCGACGACGCGACGCGCGTGAAGCTTCGCCGATCCATGCGGACACCAAGCTTCTGCTGCGAACGTCGGGAACGATCGGGACGCCGAAGATCGTCCGCTTGTCGTGCCGCAATGTCTTATCCAATGCCGCCGATATCGCCGCGGCGATCGGCATCGCGGATGACGATCGCGGCGTGACATCGCTGCCGCTCGATTTCAGTTACGGCCTTTCGGTACTGCATTCCCACCTCACCCGCGGCTCGTCTTTGTTGATCACCAGCGAATCTCCCGAAGCGGGACCGTTCTGGCGCCATGCGGCGCATCGGCGCGTGAGCATCGCCTACACCATTCCATCCACATGCCGGAGGCTTCTTACCGCCGGCTGGACTCCGGCCAAGGCGGCCGGCCTGCGGCTGATCTGCCAAGCCGGCGGATATCTCTCGGCGAAAGCCAAGCTCGACCTCATCGACCGTATCGAGCCCTGGGGCGTGGGGTTCGCGGCCATGTACGGGCAGACCGAGGCGACCGCCCGCATCTCCTATCTGCCGCCGACGGACGCACGGGAGCGGATCGGGTCGGTCGGAGGGCCGCTGCGCTGCGGACGCGTACGGCTGCAACAACGGCCCGGCGGTGAAAGCGAGATCGTGTTCGAGGGGCCGAACGTGATGATGGGCTATGCCCGCGCGCGCGCCGATCTGCGCCGCGGCGACGAGCACGGCGGCGTCCTCGAAACCGGCGACCTCGGGTCGCTCGACGCCGGCTACCTCTACGTGCACGGGCGCGGCGACCGGATGATCAAGCTCGCGGGGCGGCGGCTCCAGCTGGAAGAGATCGAGGCCTGGCTCGAACCCCGGTTCGGCGAGACGGCGGCTGTCGCCGACGAGGAATTGCTGCACGTCTGCGCAACCGGCACCGTCGGCGAGGCCGCAGCGCTGAAGCGGCAGCTTGCCTCGCAGCTTGCCGTCCCACCGGCCCTGATCGCGTTGCACCGATTTGAGCGACTGCCGAGGACCTCGACCGGCAAGACCGATCTCAAGCAACTCTCGTCCCTGGTGCTGCGGTGATGCCGGCGTCCAGCAAACAAATCGCGAGCGTGGCGATGATCGTCGGCGGGACCGGCGGCATCGGGTCGCAGATCGCGGCGGACCTGCGGGCGAATGGAACGCGCGTCGCCACCATCTCGCGCCGCCCGCCGCCGGAGCCGAGGCCGGCGGAGCTCCACGTGCCCTGCGATGTCGCCTGCGCCGGAGACTTCGCGCGCGCGGTGGACGAAGTGCGCGACACGCTCGGCACGCCGACCGTGATGATTCACTGCGCCGGCCGTTCGTTCCCCGGCGGCCTGCGCGACACCGCAGCGGAGCATTGGCGAGCAGGAATCGACCTGTTGCTCACGTCCGTCTTCCTGGCCTGCAAGTTCACCTTGCCCGCGATGGCGACGGTCGGCGGCGGCGCGGCTGTCATCATCTCCTCGGCCGCGGGACATCGGGCCGTTGGCGACGCGATCACCTATGCGACCGCGAAGGCCGCCCTGTCGCACATGGTCCGGTGCATGGCCAAGGAATTGGCTCCCGACAATGTGCGGGTGAATTGCCTCGCGCCCGGATTTGTCGACACCCGCTTCCATGCCGGCGGCGATCCGCAGCATCTCGAACACACGGCACGGCACCGCATTCCGCTGCGCAGGTTCGCGAGCCCCGCCGAGGTTTCCCACATGACCCTGACGTTGCTGGCAAACCCCTATGTCACCGGACAGACCGTCGTCCTCGATGGCGGCCTGAACCTTGGCGCGTGAATCGGGTCTCACCCGTGGCCCTCGCGGCAGCACCGCGCTAGCAGCGAACCCGAAGTTCGCACCACTATTGCCGCGCCGCTCGCAAGAGGACAGCTTATGCGGCAATCATGCCGCCGATGGATTGAACGCGTGCTTCCTGAACTCGAACTGCGAGGCCTGAACAATGTCCCAGCGCATGTTGAGGTCCGTGAACAGCCGCATGGCCTTGGCGAAATGACGCGCAGCTTGTTCCTCATCCCCCTGCATGTCGGCGATGCGGCCAAGGCTCATCCAGCTGCGGCCGAGTTCCGGTTTTGCCCCAATCTCATTTTGAATAACGATCGCGGTACGCATCAGATCGCTCGCATTGTCGAAATCCTTTGCGCCCGCCAACAGACATTCGGCAATGCCTCGGCGCGCCAGTGACTGTGTGAATCGGTCACCCGCCTTATCCGCCAGTGCGATTCCTTCCATGCACAGCGCCTGGGCGTCGTCCACGCGACCGTCGGCCAACCGGCAGGACCCGAGGAACGTCTTTGCCTGGCCCAGCAGGAATTGCGTGCCAAGCTTCGCGGCAAGCGCGATGCTATCCTCGATCAGTTGTGAGCCTTGTGCGAAATCGCCCGCCAAGTGGCAGGCGCGGCCTTCCATGAACTTCACGATATAGAGGCGAAACAGGTCGCCTGCCTTCTCGGCAATGCCTTTTGCTTGACGGTACTGATCAAGCGCCAACCGCCACTCGCCTTGCTGGTCGTGAATGATGCCGCGGTAATGATATGCCGCCGCCTCGGCGTATGGATTTTTAATTTTCTGCGCCAGATCGATGCTGACGTTGGAAAAGTCTAACGCCCTTTCGAATTCACCCATGTACCCCAGGAGCGCGCTGAGAAAGCCGGCAGCCGTGGATTCCTCAGTGTTATTTGCAACCGATCGCATTTGCTCGACGTTACGCTCCATCATGCGCGCCGATCTGGCAAAGTCCCCGAGCTGCCAATAGGCCCGGCCCATCAGATTGACCGCTGGCGCCGCAAGGGTGGCATCATCCAGGACATCGCTGATCTCCAGGCTTCGACGAGCGTGCTCTATCGCCGCCTGCAAATCGGCCAGCACGTAGTGCGTCCGCCCGAGCCAGTAGAGCGTCTGCGCCAGACGGCGGCGATCCCCCAGTTGTTCAGCGATCTCGCAGGCCTGCTCCAGGTTTTTGCGATTGCGGTCGATATCACCCGGTGCGCTCCCGGCCGCGACCTGCCCCAGAACGGCGTCGATTTGCCAGCGCTGCGAATCGGCCGAAACCGGCAGCGATTTCAAAATATCGAGGGCATCGTTGAAATAACCCGAGGCTTCGGCATTTGCATATAGGTGCGCGGCGCGTTCGCCTGCCAACAGCGCATAGTGCACGGCTTTGTCCGCGCGCACGCTACGCGAATAATGTTGAAACAGGATCGACGCGTTCTGTTCCGTGCGCGCCGGATAGAGCTTCTCAATTGCCGAACCCACGGCTTCATGAAGTTGCTTGCGCTGCTGATGGAGCAGGGTCTCATAGGCCACCTCGCGCATCAGCAGATGCCGGAAGCCATACTCCAGCTCGGGCAGGACCCTGGTTTGCTGGATGATCTCCTGCGCCTGCAGAGTTTCGAGGGCCTCCGCCAGCGGAGAGCGACCGGAATAGATGCTGGCCAAAACACGTTCGCTGAAGACGCGACCGATGACCGAAGCGGGGCCGATGACCTCCTTCGCCCCTTGGTCGAGCCGGTCGAGACGCGCACGAATGACTGCCTGCACCGTGTCGGGCAAAAGCAGTCTGTCCAAGGATTGATGCAGGACGACAGCGCCGTCCTCGACCGAGAGCGCTCCCGATTCGAGCAGAGAGTAGCACGCTTCCTCGACGAACAGTGGATTGCCGTCGGTACTGCGCAAAATCAACGCCGACAGACCCGGCGGCAGTTTCGTTGCACCGGTTACGGCAGCAATCAGATTCTCGGTTTCGGCTTCGTCCATGGCTTTCAGCCGGATAGCGGTGTGATCGGCTATCTTGCCGAAATCGAACGCATAGGCGGAACGGTGGGTGACAACCACCATCAGCGGATAAGAAGGAACGAGGCGAAGCAGGTATCGCATCGCCGATTGGGACGCGGGGTCGCTCCAGTGCCAGTCTTCGATGACCAGGACCACCGGCTGCACATCCGCACTGAGCGTGATGATGGCGGCAATCGCTTCCTCCAAGGCTCTCCGTAATGCCTCCCCTTGCAGGTCGGGCGGAAGCGCATAGTCACTCGGTATCGACAGCAGATGCAGCAAATGCGGCAGGTATCTCTCCAGTGAAGGTGCAATCTGCTTAACGTTCTTAACTGCCTTTTGGAGAGATTCCGCTGGGCTGTCATGCTCGCTCAAGTGCAGTCCGCGCCGCAATCCGTCAAGAAACGAAAAATAGGGGACCTCGCTTCCATATGGCTGGCATCTGCCTTGCGGGGTGCTGATCCGGCCGCGATCGAGGGTCGCCAGAAACTCGTAAAGGAGACGGCTCTTTCCGATTCCCGGCTCTCCTTCGATGGTAACGAGCTGGCCCTTGCCGCCGATCGCGCGGTTCAGACAGGATCGCAGTGTGTCCTGTTCCTGTTTGCGGCCGACGTAGCTCTTGAAACCGCGCTCCCGCGCCGCTTCGAACCTCGAGCTGATGCGGGATTCCGCCACCACCTGATAGGGCACGATGGGCGCCGTTTTTCCCCTTACCCGTACCGGCGGGCAGGGCAACAGCTCGAAATAGAACTTGACCAAACGCTGGGTGCTGGGGCCGATGAGCACCTGATCGGCTTCGGCAAGGGAGCGCAGCCGCGCCGCCGTGTTGACGGCGTCACCGGTCAGCCGGTAGAGGCCTTCCCGCTCCGCGTTGTACTCCGCAACCATCAACCCCGTGTTGATGCCGGTATGGATTTGCAGACGCTCGCCGGTTAGCGCCAGCAGATCGTCGATGTCCTCGTGCATATGCGCGTGGAGCTCCAATGCCGCCTTGATGGCGCGCACCGGGTCATCCTCCGTTGCGTTCGGAATGCCGAACAGCGCTATGACCTCGTCGCCGACGAACTGATTCACGACACCGCCATGTTTCTCAACAATGCGCGTGGCCGCGTCCTTCACCCCGCTTATGACGCGGTGCACGTCCTCGGGGTCCATGCGCTCCGTCAGAGCGGTGTAGCCAGACACGTCCGTGAACATCACCGTGGCATGCCGACGTCCGCTGGAGAGGTTTCGTGCGACTGCCGCTTCCGGCGCGGGCTCGGGCACCGCTTTGTCCCCCAGCGGGTGACCGCACATGTTGCAAAATCTGTTCTGCGGATCTGCGGCGTGATTGCAGCGGGGACAACGAAACCCGAGAACGCCGCCGCACGCCGAGCAGAACTTGCTATCGGCTGGGTTCTCGTGTTGGCAACGCGAGCATTTCATGGCCGAGAGCTCCAACCGCTAGCTCGGAAGCCCCGTGCGGATGCCCAAGGTTCCAGGACGCCCAGTCCCATGCACCCGGGGGCACGTTCTTCCCACCGAGGGCTTTCAATAGCCATAAGGCACCACGCGCCTCCAGTGTGTGAGCCGGTTCACATTCAGGGTGTGCGAAAAGGCGCATGGGCAGGGCTCGGGCCTTTTTGCGACAGGCGGAGCGTTTCCGCCGGCGGCAGCCTCAGATCCCACACGATTCCGACCAATGCCAGAAGGCGTAAGATCTCAAAGTTGAGATCGACTTCCCACCACCGGAATCCGTGTCTTGCCGAGTAGGGACAGTAGTGATGGTTGTGATGCCAGCCATCTCCGAAAGTCACCAGCGAGACCAAAATATTATTTCGGCTCTGATCGGGGGTCGCGAAGCGACGCGTCCCGTAACGGTGACAGAATGAATTGGCCGACCAGATGCTGTGGTAGACAAAGACGGTGCTGATGAAGCTGCCCCAGATCACCAGTTGAACGCCGCTTGTCGCCGACAGCGGGTCGAAATGGCGCCATGTCTCGCCGACTGCGTAAAGCAGCAGCGCGTAACCGAGATTGCAGACATAATAGTAACGCTGCAGCAGTTGCAATTCGGGATAGCGCGCGAGGTCGCGGACCAGGTCATGGCGAACCGGCACGCAGCGTGGCGAAAACAGCCATCCCATGTGGCTCCAGAAAAAGCCTCGATGCGGGGAGTGCACGTCGCCGTCCCGGTCGGAATGCCGGTGGTGATGCCGGTGGTGCCCAACCCACCAGAGCGGCCCATTCTGGCCCGCCAGGACGCCGAAGAGAGCGAGAATGAACTGGAACAGTTGACTGGTCTTGAACGAACGGTGCGCCAGCAGTCGATGATAGCCCGCGGTAATCCCGAAGATCTGAAGCGAGCTGGTGATCAGCAACGTGCAGATGGCCAGGGTGCTCCACCCAATGAGAAAAACCAATCCGCAGCCCAGATGCAAAAGGATAAGCGGCGTCACGAACGCAACGTGCCTCGCCGACAACGGACGCACTCGCTCCGACTCGGTCTTCATCTGGTTGCCCATCGGCGCGGTCGACCCGCAGCGAATGAAACAACCACTTCTATATCTGGTAGTCCACTTAGTAAGGGCCACATCTGGGTTGTTTCGTATTAGTTTGGTCAGACCGCCAAGTTCGATCACGTATAAGCTGATCGCGCGCGCTGCTTGCACCACGCTTCCCGCGGTTGACTTATACTAGACTTGCTTCGATGGCGAGAGCAAAATGAAGCGTGGGTCGGAATGCTGTTTTCAGGAGAGATTTCGGAATGTTCGCTGTCAGGAGAGAGAGGTCATGGTCGTCAGGGTAGAGCGCTCCGGGCCGGTCACAACAGTAATCCACAGCCGGCCAGAAGCACGCAACGCTATGGACCCGGAATCGGCGGATGCGCTGGTTAAAGCGTTTCTCGCATTCAATTCCGATGCGGAGGCGAGCGTCGCCGTGCTGTTCGGGGAAGGCGGCGCGTTTTGCGCAGGCTGGGACCTCAAGTACGGCGCCGCACTGCAGGGTCGTAGCCGCCCGCTTCACGAACTGGATTTCCCGCAGGACGGAGCTGCGCCGCCGCGCGGTCCGCTTGGTCCGACGCGTCTGGAGCTGGATAAGCCGGTCATTGCTGCTGTCGCCGGACCGGCTGTCGCCGGCGGGATGGAGCTCGCCCTCTGGTGCGATATCCGACTCATGGAAGAAACCGCCTATCTCGGCGTCTATTGCCGGCGCTGGGGAATTCCGTTGCTCGATGGCGGAACGGTGCGCCTGCCGCGCCTGGTCGGACAAGGGCGGGCGATGGAGATCATCCTGACCGGCCGCAAGGTGCCGGCGCAGGAATGTCTGTCGATCGGCGCCTGCGAGAAAGTCGTGCCCGTCGGCGCCGCCCGGCGCGAGGCTGAGGCGCTTGCGCACGAGATCGCCCGGTTTCCGCAGGCCTGCGTCCGCGCTGACCGCCGATCGGTTTATCTGCAGCATGGCCATGGTGTGCGCGAGGCTCTGAAGAAAGAATGGGAGAACGGCGTTGGTGTCCTGGAGATCGAAGGCGTCAAGGGCGCCGGCCGGTTCGTCGGGGGAGTTGGCCGGCACGGCGACTTTTCAAAACTCGAGGGTTGATTGATCGAGGCACGGCACGCATAGCTTGGCGCCGGAACGCCGTGCGTGAGCGTTACCGTTGATACTCACAATACCGATACTCATTATGAGGGACCAGCCAATGGGAGCGGAAGAATTCCTGGGCAATCTGCTGGCAAAAGCCGGAATCACCTTGAACGGAAATCGGGCGTGGGATCTCCAGGTCCGCGACCCCCGCGCCTATGCGCGCGTGCTGCGCGACGGATCGATCGGATTCGGCGAAGCTTTCATGGCCGGCTGGCTCGACTGCGAGCGCCTCGATGAGTTGATCGATCGCGCCTACCGCGCCGACCTGACCAAACGGGTCGAGGTACTGCGGTGGGCACTACTGCAGGCGGTCCGGGCCAGGCTCAATCCGTTTGGCTCTCGGTCCCGCTCGTTTGAGATCGGCGAGTGGCACTACGATGCCGGCAATGATTTGTTCCAGCTCATGCTGGACAAATATATGATCTATTCATGCGGATACTGGCAGCAAGCGCAGACGCTGGAGGCGGCGCAAGCCGATAAGCTGGAGCTGATCTGCCGCAAGCTGGAACTTGAGCCCGGCATGCGCCTGCTCGACATTGGTTGCGGATGGGGCGGGCTCGCGCGCTACGCTGCCGAGCATTTTGGCGTGAGCGTTGTCGGCATCACGGTATCCAAGCAACAACTCGAGCTTGGAAGGCGCCTTGCGACCGGGCTGCCGGTCGAGCTCCGTTATGCCGACTACCGTGAACTCAGCGAGACTTTCGACCGTGTCGTTTCAGTCGGCATGTTCGAGCATGTCGGGCGTCGCCACTATCGCGACTTCTTTCGCGCCTGCGAGCGTTGCCTGAAGGAATCCGGAATACTCCTGCTGCATACCGTCGGCTATCTCAAGCAGCAGGCGATCAATCCCTGGTACGACAAGTACATCATGCCCGGCGTGGAATTTCCCACTGTCGCAAATATTCTGGACAATGCCGGCAAGAACCTCGTCTTGGAAGATTTCCATACTTGGCACGGCAGCCATTATGACAAGACCCTGATGGCCTGGTACGAGCGGTTCGATGCCGGGTGGGATCAATTGAAGGGGCGCTACGACGAAACCTTTCGCCGCATGTGGAAGCTGTATTTGCAGGGCTGCGCCGGCGCTTTTCGCGCCGAGCGCATGCGCGTCTGGCAGCTCGTTTTTTCGAAGGGCGGAATACCAGGCGGCTACGCCTACAGCGGCCGTCATCCCAACATCGAACGCACCGCAGGGGTCGCCACGACGTAGGGGCGAAGCGCCCCGTGACGAGGCAACCCGACTACGAGTCAGCTGCTCAACCAACTGAGTGCCCTGGAGTCCGCCACCGTGAACATCGAGATCGTCAAGTCGGACGCGCCGCGCCCGCTCGCCCATTATTCGGAAGCGGTCGTGACGGGACCGTGGGTGTTCGCGGCCGGCCAGATCGCCAGCGACTACAAGACCGGCGTGCCGGAGAGCGCGCGGCGGCACCCGAACTTCCCCTACTATTCCTCCGACATCAAATTGCAGACGCGCTACATCCTGGAGAACCTGAAGAAGACCTTCGCGGCCGCGGGCTCCTCGCTTGAGCACGTGGTCAAGGCGCAGGTGTTCCTGACCGACTTGAACAACTTCGCCGGCTTCGACGAAGTGTGGAAGGAATATTTCCCGGTTCCGCCCGCGCGCACCACCGTCGGCACCACCGGCCTGCTGGTCAAGGACACGCTGGTCGAGATCGACCTGATCGGCTTCGTGCCCGGGCGCGGGGTCGAAAAGCGCGCGGTCAAATCGGCGGCGCCGCGGCCGCTCGCCCACTACACGGAAGCCTTCGCGGTCGGCGATCTCGTGTTCGCGGCCGGCCAGATCGCGAGCGATTATAAGACCGGCGTGCCGGAAGAGGCGCGCCGGCACCCGAATTTTCCCTATTATTCCTCCGACATCAAATTGCAGGCGCGCTACGTTCTGGAGAACCTCAAGCAAACCTTCGCGGCCGCCGGCGCGTCGCTCGACAACGTCATCAAGGCGCAGGTCTTCCTCACCGATTTGAACAACTTCCACGCCTTCGACGAGGTGTGGAAGGAATATTTTCCGGTGCCGCCGGCGCGCACCACCGTCGGCACCACGGGACTCCTGGTGAAAGACACGCTGGTGGAGATCGATCTGATCGGGTTCGTGTCCGGGCGCGGCATCGACAAGACGCCGATCAAGTCGGGCGCACCGCGCCCACTCGCCCACTATAACGAAGCGTTCCGGGTCGGCGACCTCGTGTTCGCGGCCGGCCAGATCGCCAGCGACTACAAGACCGGCGTGCCGGAACAGGCGCGCCGCCATCCGAACTTTCCCTATTATTCCTCCGACATCAAACTGCAGACCCGCTATATTCTCGACAACCTCAAGCAGACCTTCGCGGCCGCCGGCTCTTCGCTCGAGCGCGTGGTCAAGGCTCAGGTGTTCCTCACCGATCTGAACAACTTTCATGCCTTCGACGAGGTGTGGAAGGAATATTTCAAGACGCCGCCGCCGCGCACCACCGTCGGCACCACCGGCCTGCTGGTGAAGGACACGCTGGTCGAGATCGACCTGATTGGGGTAAGCGCCGGGTGAGTTTTTCGGCGCGCCGGACGATAGAGCGAGCAAAAAAGCATCGAACCAGAGACGCGCCAAACAGACGAAGGGGGCGGCGGTACTGAGCTGCCGCCGGCTTCCGTGAACTCGCAACTTGTGCCGGAAAAGAGATGGATTGCAAGAAACCGGTCTTCAGTATAACAATCAGCGTCTGGTTTGTGGTTGGGGGAAGGCAATGCCTAAGAATATCGTCCTGTGCGCCGATGGCACGGGAAATTCGTCCGGGGCTCTGTTCACGACGAACGTCTGGAGATTGTATCTGGCGCTCGATTCGAGCGATCCTGAACGTCAGGTCGCGTTTTATCACGATGGGGTCGGCACGTCGTCGATTCGAGCACTGGCGCTTGTCACCGGCGCCGTCGGATACGGCCTGAAACGGAACGTCCTCGAGATCTACCGGTTCCTGTGCCGGACCTATCAGCCGGGCGATCGCATTTTTGGTTTCGGTTTCAGCCGCGGTTCGTTCACGATACGCGTCCTCATGGGGCTCGTCGCCAAGCAGGGCTTGGTGCGGTATTCAGGCAACGAAGCGCAGCTCGCTCATGACACGAGCGCTGCTTATCGTGAGTACCGCAGGGATTTTCACACTGCGACGCACGTGGAGTGGCTGGGCCGAAAGGCCCGGGATCTGGTGCTTGCCCTGTGGGACGTCGCGCGGGGGAACGAGAGATTCGACGAAGGCAACCAGCAGCATCCTGACACGATCCAGTTTGTCGGCGTGTGGGATACCGTGGACGCCTACGGCGGCCCGATCGAAGAGATCAGCGACGGCATCGATTACTGGCTGTTTCCCCTGTCGCTGCGCGATTTGTGGCTCCCGGCCAAAGTGCAGCGCGCCTGCCACGCGCTCGCGCTCGATGAAGAGCGCCAGTCGTTCTGGCCGCGACTGTGGCACGACGGATACGTAAAAGACGCAAGCGGAAAATACTATCTCATGGGGGATCAAAAGGAGACGCAAGGGCGAGAAGGGGCGCAACAGCAACCACCATGGACGCCGACAACCGATGCCGAGTTGTTGCAAATACGCGAGCCTCTGCGAGATTCCCTTTACCCGCTGCGGGACATCGACAAGCAACGGCTGACCCAGGTCTGGTTCGCCGGCGTGCACTCCGACGTGGGTGGCGGCTATTCCAAGGCCGGCTTGTCCTACGTGACACTCGAATGGATGATGCACCGCGCCGTCGTCTACGGCCTGCTGCTCAATCCCCACCAAGTGGCCCACTTGCAGGCATACGCGAACAAATTCGACGAAATGAACGATTCAAGACGAGGCGTCGGAACGTATTATCGCTACAAGCCCCGCAAGCACGTCGCCCTATATAAAGCCGGCCTGACCGATCCCGTATGCGTGCAGGCATGGAATCAACTATTGCGGATTCTGTTTATCGAACAGACCCTCAACATGCTTCGCAGAGTGCTGTTTAAATACCAGCCTCCGCCGCCGGAACCCCAGCCATCGGCCAATCCGCCGATTATCCATCAGAGCGTTTTTGACCGCATCAAAGCAGGCGCGAATGCCTATGCTCCAATTGTCTTGCCCGCGAACTACCGCGTCGCCAGATACGACGGCACGGTTCGCGACGGACCTTTTGGAACTCCGGTAGCCGATCCAGCTGGGGTGGTTCCCGCCTTGGAGCGCGTCTGGAACCTCGTCTGGTTCCGGCGCGTGATGTATTTCGCCACCCTTCTGGCGACGCTGGCGCTCGTCGCGATTCCGCCGCTCACGGAGCCTCTTCATCTCAAACACACACAGGCCCCGTCAGATACCTGGTTCGCGAGCACCCGGGTCGCTTCTGTGGTCGGCAAGGTTGTCGACTTCGCCGAAAGGACAGTACTGCCTAAATTCGCGGCGTACTGGATCGACCCAGCAAAAAAAATGCCAACCCTCGTCGTCATACTCGCGGTCCTGCTTATCATTTTGATTTGGGAGAGCGGCCGGCTCAAGGCGGGTATCGGCACCGCGATGGGCCAGATTTGGCAGAAGCAACTGGACGCAGCACGCGCGAACAAGGAGCGGTGGTCGGCACCGTGGCCGGCGAATACGAAGTGGGTCTGGCGATTGCGAACTTGCCCCTTGTATCTGGACTTATTTGACTCCCTTCGGTCGTGCATATTACCGACGCTCGTCATCTGGGCCCCGATTTATCTTTTGGTTCTGTTTGAGATCAGCCGGAAATATCCGGAGGTGCTTTCGCACATCTGGCCGATCCTGGGGTGGCTCGTTCTCACTCTGGTAACGATCAATGTCGTCATTATCGTGCTCCATAATCTGGTGCGTGCGATAAAGCAGTGGCGGGCGCGGTCGGCCGGCGGGGCGGAATAACGCCGCAGTTTGCCGTCGGAGCGAGGCACGTATTGCCGAAGCGATCCAGGGCTGATCTGTCAGCCCTAGATTGCGTCGCTTCCACCTGCGCGCTCCGGGCCTCGGTACGTGCGCCGCTTTACCGACCTTGCGAAGGAGGTGCTACTCTCGCCTCCTCTCCCCACCGACCTCGAGCACAGCCATGAAAATCGACTACGCCGCCTACAAGGCCCTCAAGATCGCGCGGCCGGCCCCGCGCGTGATCGAAATCAGCATGAGCAATCCCGGCAAGCTCAACTCGCTCGACCACCACGGCCACGCCGAGCTGGCGGAAATCTGGCGCGATATCGACGCCGATCCCGACGTGTCCGTCGCGCTGTTGCGCGGCGAGGGCGGCAATTATTCCGCCGGCGGCGACCTCGGCCTGATCGACGAGATGGTGGGCGACTGGGACGTGCGCGTGCGCGCGTGGCGCGAGGCGCGCGACATCGTCTACAACGTGATCAACTGCTCGAAGCCGATCGTCGCCGCGATCGAGGGGCCGGCGGTCGGCGCCGGGCTCTCCGCCGCGATGGTGGCGGACGTGGTGGTGGTCGGCCGCACCGCCCGCATCATCGACGGCCACACGCGCCTTGGCGTCGCCGCCGGCGACCATTCGGCGATCATCTGGCCGCTGCTGTGCGGCATGGCCAAGGCCAAATATTATCTGCTCCTATGCGAGACTCTCACCGGCGAGGAAGCCGAGCGCATCGGGCTTGCCAGCCTGTGCGTCGACGACGACAAGGTGATCGCAACCGCGCTCGGCGTGTGCGAGAAACTCGTGCGCCTGCCGCCGACCGCGGTGCGCTTTACCAAATACGCGCTCAACAACTGGCTGCGCGCCGCCGGGCCAACCTTCGATGCATCGCTCGGGCTCGAGTTCCTGGGCTTCTCCGGCCCCGACATCCGCGAGGGCGTCGCCGCCCTGCGCGAGAAGCGCCGCCCCAACTTCAAGCCGCAGTCCTCGTATTGAGCGCGCGGGCGAGATGATGAACACTCGGCCGTCATTCCGGGGCGCCGCGAAGCGATAGCCGACGCTTCGCGTCGGCGTTCTTTAGCGTTAAGAACGGCCGCCGGAGGCGGCCTGTGCCCGGAACCCATGAACACAGACCTCGGAAACTCGTCCCGCTCGGTGTTCATGGATTCCGGACTCGCGGGCTTCGCATAGCCGACGCTCCGCGTCGGCGTTATTGAACACCAAGAACGGCGGCCGAAGGCCGCCTATGGATCCGGAACGACGGGCGCGTGAGTAGCCCACCATGCTCCAGAGGGAGGAAACCATGACAAAAACACAGACCCGCCGCGCGGTGCTGCGCACCGGCACCGCTGCCGCCGCGATGCTGGCGGCGCCGCCGTTCCTGCGGCTCGCCACTGCCGCGACGCCGATCAAGATCGGCATCCCGACCGTGATCACCGGTGGCTACGCCATTCTCGGCCAGCAGACGATGCGCACCTGCAAGCTCGTCGAAAAGACGATCGGCCGCAGCGTGCTCGGCCGGCCGGTCGCGTTCGAATACCGCGACACCCAGGGCAATCCGGCCGACTGCGTGCGCAAGTGCCAGGAGCTGGTCGAGCGCGACGGCATCAATCTCATCGCCGGCGTGATCGTGTCGTCGGAGGCGCGCGCCATCATGCCCAAGCTCGCCGAGTGGAAGGCGTTCTTCATCTCGCACGGCAACGGCGACGGCCTGCTCACCACCAAGGAATTCCTCGTGCCGAATTTCTTCCGCGCCAACACCTCGGCGCCGATGGGCGCGCGCACCCTCGCGCTTTATTTGAAGGACGCGCCGGAGAAGAATTTCGTCGCGCTCGGCTCGGACTACGCCTGGGGCCGCTCCAGCGTCGGCGCCTTCGAGGAGCAGATCAAGGCGGTGGGCAAGAACCTGACCGACAAGATTTTCACGCCGGTCGGCAATAAGGACTATTCGACCTATATCGCCAAGGTCATCCAGTCGGGCGCGCAAGGCTGCTACATCGCGCTGCAGGGCGACGAGGCGCGCTCGTTCTATTCGCAGGCGACGCAATACGAGTTGCCCAAGCGCATTCAGCTGTTCACGGAGATCGTCGCGCAGGCCGACATCCGCACCTTGGGCAAGGATTCGATCGGCATGCTCGGCTCCTCGCGCTACGCTTTCACCTACGACACGCCGGAGAACAAGAAGTTCACCGAGGCCTTCCTCGCCGAATACAAGGAAATCCCCGACTGGACCGACGGCGAGATGTATCAGGCGCTGCAAATCCTGTTCGCCTCGATCGAAAAGGCGGATTCGACCGAAGCCGACAAGCTCGTGCCGGCGATGGAGAACCTCGAAGTGACGAGCGTGAAGGGCCCGGTGCTGATGCGCCAGTGCGACCACCAGGGCGAGAATCAGGGCTTCGTCGTCCGGGTCGCGGCGTCGGACAAATACGCCGAGCCGATCCCGGAGATCGTGAAAATCTATCCGCGCCAGGCGATCACCCCGGACTGCCTTTCGACGGGCTACAAGGCGGCGGGCTAATAAACGTCATTGCGAGCGAAGCGAAGCAATCCAGGGCCAAGTGAAGACTCATTCCTGGATTGCTTCGTCGCCCTTCGGGCTCCTCGCAATGACGAGCGCGTTGATCTCTGAGTATGAATCTCCTCGGCTTCATCGTCGCCCAGTCACTCAACGCGCTCTCGCAGGCCGCGGTGCTGTTCTTCATCGCCTGCGGACTGACGCTGATCTTCGGCATCATGCGCATCGTCAATTTCGCACATGGCGCCCTGTTCATGCTGGGCGCCTACATCGGCTACAGCGTCGCGATCGCGACCGGCTCGTTCTTGCTCGCGCTTATCCTCGCGCCGCTCGCGACCGGCGCGCTCGGCGCCGCGTTCGAGCGCACCTTGCTCGCGCGCCTCTACGTGCGCCAGGACGCCGGCGCCTACCTGATGGTCACCTTCGGGCTGGCCATCATCCTCGCCGAGGCGATCCGCCTCACCTGGGGCGCGCAGCCGCTCGGCGTCGCAATCCCCGACCGCCTGCGCGGCATCGTCATCGTCGGCAACCAGCCGTTTCCGATCTACCGCGTGTTCCTGATCGCGATCGGCGCCGCCGCCGCGCTGGCGCTGTGGCAATTCCTCGAGCGCACCCGCGCTGGGCTGCTCGTGCGGGCGGTCTCGCAGAACGCGGAGATGGTGCACGCG
Source organism: Hyphomicrobiales bacterium (assembly GCA_019243195.1). Classification (GTDB taxonomy): domain Bacteria; phylum Pseudomonadota; class Alphaproteobacteria; order Rhizobiales; family Xanthobacteraceae; genus AP-16. The sequence continues at coordinate 6,712 of JAFAUQ010000057.1, read as the reverse complement.
CTCGGCACCGACGTGCGCACGGTCCGCACCGGCGTTTTCGCCTTCGGCTGCGCCATGGCGGCGCTCGGCGGCGTGCTCTCGGCGCCGCTCGTCACGGCGTTCCTCGGCATGGGCTCGAACGTCATCATCGATGCGTTCGTGATCGTGATCATCGGCGGCATGGGCAGTTTCGCCGGCTCGATCGTCGGCAGCCTGCTGGTCGCCTTCGTGCAGGTGTTCGGCGCCTATTATTTCGAGGACCTCGCGCTCGCGCTCATGTATCTGCTGATGCTCGCGGTGCTGATCGTGCGCCCCGGCGGCATGCTCGGCAAGGAAGAGTGACGTGCGGCGCCTGGTCCTCGCTGCTGTGGTCGCCGCGCTGTGCGCATTCGCGCCGTTCGCCTCGCCGTTCACCCTCACCTTGCTCACCGAGGCGCTGATCTTCGGCCTGTTCGCCATGAGCCTCGACCTCATGGTCGGCTACACGCGGCTTTATTCCTTCGGCCACGCCGCCGCTTACGGCCTCGGCGCCTACGCGACCGCCCTGATGCTGCTGCATTTTCATTTTCCCCTGCCGCTCGGCATCCTCGCCGGCGTGGCGCTTTCGGTGATCGTCGCGGTGCCGATCGCCTGGGTCTGCACCAAATCGACCGGCGTCTCCTTTGCCATGCTCACGTTGGCGTTCGCCCAGCTTGGCTACGCCATGCTCTACCGCTTCAAGGACATCACCGGCGGCTCCGACGGCATCGGCGGCATCCCGCGCCCGCCCGGCCCGTTCGGCCTCGCCGTGTTCCAGGGCAAGCTCGGATATTTCTATCTGGTCGTGGGCTGCCTCGCCGGCGCGTATCTGCTCTGCCGCATGCTGGTGACCTCGCCGTTCGGCGCGGTGCTGGCCGGCATCCGCGAGTACGATGCCAAGATGCGCGCGCTCGGCTACAACACGCGCGCCTACAAATGGGCCGTCGTTGTCGTCGCCTACGGCTTCGGCTCACTCGCCGGCGCGCTCTACACGCCGTTCGCCGGCTTCGTCGCGCCCGAGCTGTTCTTCTGGCTCGTCTCCGGCCGCGTGCTGATCATGGTGATCGTGGGCGGCGTCGGTACCCTGATCGGTCCGATCATCGGCGGCGTATTCTTCCTCATGTTGGAGCATCAGCTCTCGGAAACGACCGAGCTGTGGCCCCTGATCTTCGGCACCGTGTTCATCGCCTTCGTGATGCTGGCGCCGGAGGGCATCTGGGGTTTGGTGACAAAATACACGCGCGGAAAGCCGGCGCGCGCCGAGGCGGAGGCGCCCCGTGCCGCTGCTTGAGTGCCGCGGTCTGTCGCGCCGCTTCGGCGGGCTCGTCGCGGTCGACGCGGTCGATCTCGCAATCGAACGGGGCGAGGTGCGTGCGGTGATCGGCCCGAACGGCGCCGGCAAGTCGACGCTGTTCAACGTGATCACCGGCGTGCTGCCGCCGAGCGACGGCGAGATCTATTTCGCCGGCGAGCGCATCACCGGCCTGCCGGTGCATCGCGTCATCCAGAAAGGGGTCGCGCGCACGTTCCAGCTCACGCATCTGTTTCCGGCGCTTTCCGCGCGCGAGAACGTGCGCATCGCGGCACAGGCGCGCCATGCCGGCCGCTGGCGGCTGCTTGCCGGCGGCGCGTTGTTCGCCGCGACTGGGGCGGCGGCCGACGCGGCGCTGGAGCTGATGCGTCTTTCCGATGTCGCCGACGTGAACGCCGGCCTGCTCTCGCACGGCAACCAGCGCCTGCTCGAAGTCGCCATGGCGCTGGCGCAACGCCCGCGCCTGCTGCTGCTCGACGAGCCTACCCAGGGCCTCTCGGTCGAGGAGACCGACCAAGCGGTGCGCATCCTCCGAGACATGCTCGGCTCCGGTGGCCTCACCGTGATCCTGGTGGAGCACGATATGGAGGTCGTCTTCCGCCTCGCCGACAAGATCACCGTGCTCCACCGCGGTCGCGTCATTGCCGACGGCACGCCGGACGCGGTCAAGGCCAACACGGAGGTGCAGAGCGCCTATCTCGGAGGCTTGGAATAATGCTTCGCCTCGAGGGACTGCACGCCTTCTACGGCGCCGGCCACATCCTGCACGGCGTCGATCTTGCGATTCCACGGGCGAAGGTCACCGCCGTGCTCGGCCGCAACGGCGTCGGTAAGACCACGACGGTCCGCGCGATCATGGGCCTGGTGCCCCCGCGCGGCGGTCGTGTTTGGCTCGATGACGACGATATCGCCGGTTGGCCGCCGCACCGCATCGCCCGGGCCGGCGTCGCCTATGTGCCCGAGGGCCGGCTCATCTTTCCAGATCTTACCGTGGTCGAGAACATCCGCGTCGCCGAGCGCGTGCCGGCGCGGCAATGGACGCTGACGCGGCTGTTCGATCTGTTTCCTTCGCTCGCCGAACGCGCGAGGAACAAAGGCTCGCAGCTCTCCGGCGGCGAGCAGCAGATGCTGGCGGTCGCGCGTGCGCTCGCCACCGACCCGAAGGTGATGCTGCTCGACGAGCCGAGCCAGGGGCTCGCGCCGCTCGTCGTGCGCGAGCTTGCCCGCGTGATCGCGCGGCTGCGCGAGGAAGGCGTGACCGTGCTGCTGGTCGAGCAGAATCTCAAATTCGCCGAAAGCGTGGCCGACGAAGTCTGCATGCTGGTCAAGGGCCGCAGGGTCTATCAGGGCACGCTCGCCGCGTTCCAGCAGGAACGCGAGACGCTGAAGGCGAATTATTTGACGGTGTGACCCTCTCCGTCATTCCGGGGCGCCGCGAAGCGGCGAGCCCGGAATCCAGGAACACCGGTCGGTGCAAAATTTGCTCAGTCCGTGTTCATGGATTCCGGACTCGCGGGCTTTGCCCGCGATCCGGAATGACGGGCGCATTATCAGCCTGCCGTCCTATCCCTCGCCTGTATCTGCCTTTGCAAAATGAAGCGCTGGATCTTGCCGGTGGGCGTGAACGGCAGCTCGTCGAGCACCTCGAGGCGTTCCGGCAATTTGTAGGTCGCGACCTGGTCGCGCAGGAAGTCGGTGAACTCGGCAAGCGAAACCGCCGCGCCGATCTTCGGCACCACGCACAGGCAGTTGCGCTCGCCGAGCCGCGGGTCGGCGATGCCCACCATCGCGGCATGCAGCACCTTGGGATGGGTGTAGAGGATCTCCTCGACCTCGCGCGGGAAGAACTTCTTGCCGCCGCGGTTGATGATTTCCTTCGAGCGCCCGACGATGCGCACGTTGCCGGCGTCATCGGCGACGACACCGAGGTCGCCGGTGCGGAACCAGCCGTCGGCGGTGAACGCCTCGGCGTTGGCCTGCGGATTGTTGTAATAGCCGAGGTGCACGCTCGGCCCGTCGGCGGCGATCTCGCCCTCCGCGCCGCGCGGGACATCGCGTCCCTGCGCATCGATCAGGCGCAGGCCCATGCCCTCGACGCAGCGGCCGATGGTGCCGTTGACCCTTTCCGGATCGTCGGTCAGCCGTGTGTAAGCGTGATAGCCGGTCTCGAGCATGCCGTAGAGCTCGATCAAATGACCCGACATGCGGCGCTGGAACGCGCGCAGCGTCTCGACCGGGCACGAGGCGCCGCCGGTGATGACGACGCGCAGCGACGAGCAGTCGAAGCGGCCAAGCTCGGGCTCATTGAGCATGGCGATGAGCGAAGCAGGCGCGCTCGCGACGAACGTCACTTTCTCGCGCGCGATCAATTCGAGCGCGGCACGACCGGAGAAGCGGTCGAGCAGCACCACGCGCGCACCCAGCAGTAGCGCCTGCACCAGCAGCAAATAGCCCCAATTGAGGCCGACCGGCAGGTAGATCAGGAATACGTCGTTCGCGCTCGCCTGCATGTCGCGGGTGAGCACGCGGCACGCCGGAAGGGTGGTGTTGAACGAGTGCAGCACGCATTTCGGATTGCCGGTGGTGCCCGAGGTGAACGCCATGCGGAACACCTCGTCGGCCGACATGGCGACACGCTCCGCCTCCGGCAGTGGCGCGGTGACGTCGAGTTCGTTCGCGAGCGACACGGTGTCGTTCTCGCCCGCGCCGTCGACCACGCAAATGAAACGCAGGTCGGGCAGTTCGGGCATGAGCGCGCGCACCATGCCTGGATAATCGAAGCCCTTGAAATTCCGGGAACAGACGTAGGCGCGGCTCTGCGAGAAGCGCAGGATGTAGCTCACCTCGCGGCTGCGGAAATCCGGACTGATCTTGTTGGCGACCGCGCCGATGAGTTCGAGCGCGAAGAACACGAACGCGAACTCGACCCAGTTGGGCAGCTGGATGGTGACGACGTCGCCCCGGCCGATGCCGTGCGCTTTGAGCACCGCGGCGGTGCGTTCGATGCCGTCTTTTAGTTCGCGGTAGGTGACGCGGCGCCTCGCATCGACGATCGCCTCGCGCTCGGGATGCGCGGCGACGCGTGCGGAGAGAAGCCCGTAGATCGTGTCATTGGCCCACCAGCCGCCGGCGGTGTGGCGCGCGATCATTTCCGGCGTCAGGCGGATCGCAAACGGCATGCCGGGGTTATAGCACGCCTCCGCATGTCGTCATTGCGAGGCACGGAGTGCCGAAGCAATCCAGGGGCCGGACGTGACGCCCTGGATTGCTTCGTCGCTGCGCTCCTCGCAATGACGCTCCTACTCTCCGTAAATCCACATGGGCTCGTCGCACTGGCTCGGCCCATGGTCCGTCATGCAGGCGAAGCTCCACGGCGGCGCCACGCCTTGGCGGCCGTGTGTCGCGGCCTGGGCGGCGCTCACCATCGACAGCGCCGCCAGTACGGCCGCAAACAACCTGATCGACATGGCTGCGATTCCTCTGCTTGATCGAAGGCGCGGATGACTCACCCGCCGCCCTCGGGATGGCTGACCTCGATCTCATCCCAGGTCGTCGGCGGGCCCCATCCGGAATTGATGTGGCTCTGCGGCGCCCGCCGCTGATGCTGAGCCGCGAAGGCCGGTGCGGCAGCAGTTGCCAAGGTGAGCCCGAGGCACAGCGCGACGATTGTCTTGCTCATAGTCGTTGTTCCTTCTGTTTGATTGACGAAGAGGTTGGGAAGGATCGGCCGGCGCGTTTTTCCGGCCAATCCTCGTCCGCGCTCAGAAGCCGTTGGTGTTGGTGGGGTCGTGACGGTCCTGCAGGAAGCTCTCACCACCGTCCTGAAAGCCGCCGCCGCCCTGAAAGCCGCCCGGGATCGGACGCGCGGAGGCGTTGGCGACAAACGCGAGCGGCGTGCCGGCGAGCACGAGCGCGGCAACGAGGATTTTCGTGGACTTGGCAAACATGGTGATCTCCTTTGGCTGCGATGCCGAGAAGACCGGACGGCGCGCACGCTTATTCCGCCGCCGAAGTGTTTGTATTTGTCCTGACGATCACGTTGCCGTGCCGTGACGAATCGTTTGCTCACGAACGCGTAAGTGTCATTGCGAGGAGCAAAGCGACGAAGCAATCCAGGGGCTGTGCGTGATGCCCTGGATTGCTTCGTCGCCGCTGCGCGGCGCCTCGCAATGACGGTGCTAAAAGGCGCCCCGGGCGCCACACGGCCGGGCGCCGGTGTAACCGTCGTCGCTCGCGCAGGTGTCGAGCGGTCCGGGCCCGCTGCGGTCCTCGAACAGAATCGAAGGAGCGCCGTCCACGCTTATGCGGGGACGGCCATCGACGCGCTCGAACGGCTTGCCGTCGATGCTGTCGGCGAATGCGGGCGCGGCGCAAAAGGTCAGGGCGGCGGCAAGTGCCAGTACCGTAGATCGCGACATTGCTGCCTCCTGCAAACAGGGCAGTTAGTCGGTCACAAGTTGCTCGGGCGCGACGCGCGCTCGAACCAGTCCTGCTCGGCCTTCGAGCCCGGGGTGAGTCCGGGATTTCCCTGCGACCAGCCGGGGGCGGCACGCCCCGCGTTTGCGGCGAAGCCCGCGGACGCGGAGGTGAGAACGAGCACGGTGGCGATCGCAAACTTGGTCTTGGTCAGCATGGCGAGTCTCCTTGGGTTGCCTGCCGAGGAGATGGGCGCGCGAACTCGGTTATTTCTTCACCATTTCGCGAGGGGCGCGGGCATGCCCTCACGTTTGCGCGATGGGGCGTCACACCGGCCTGATGACGCTAGGTCCCCGCCCTCCGCCGTCGCCGTCGCGCACAATGCTTTCATGCGCGGCACGCATCGGCGGTCACACATCAACACATCGAAGTGATCAGAGGTTTCGCTCGCGCGGTCGAGAACCATCTAGCCGCCGTGGCAACCCACTGACTCGAAGGAGCGTGTCATGAAAAAAATCGCATCCGCTTTGGCCATCGTTCTTGCGCTGACGGCAGCGGCGTCGGCCCGTCCGCATCATCATCGACCGATCGCGACCGGCAGCACCATCGACTCCGGCTACGGCCCACCGCAAAACTGGAACGAGATCGAAATCAGCGTTCCGAGCGGCGGATTCTGAACCACCCCCGACCGTCATCCTGAGGAGCGTAGGCGGCCTTCGGCCGCCGCTCTTAGTAGGGAAGAACGCCGCCGCGTAGCGGCGGCTATCGAAGGCGAGCGTCTCGAAGGATGGCAGCAAGCTCCGAGCCCGTATCCATCCTTCGAGACGCTCGGCGCGAAGTCGCGCCGAGCTCCTCAGTCTACATGTCCGATGCGAGCAGAAGCGAGCGGCCTCGGCGCGTGCGATACGAGGGTTGCGCCGGACGGGCCGGCGCCGAGCCTCAAGCATGGGAGACCGCTCATGGACGAGCATACCCTCTACGTCGGAC
>JAFAUQ010000139.1 GCA_019243195.1 Hyphomicrobiales bacterium | reverse complement strand
CACGACGCGGACTCTCACCACGCCGACAGAGCGACATCACAGACGCACTCATGCCCGCGAAAGCGGGCATCCAGTAAACACCGGCCACAGTTTTATTTGAAAGGTCTGTGTTTACTGGATCGCCCGCTTTCGCGGGCGATGACGAGGCCGGTGTTACAGCCCCAGCAATTTCTTCGCGTTCCCGCCCGCAACGGCGGCCATGGTGGAGGCGTCGAGGTTACTCACACCGAGATGGCCGATCGGATCGGAATCCGCCATGTCATAGGGATAATCCGTGCCCATGAGCACGTGGTCGGCGCCGAACACCTCGATCAGATATCGCAGCTGGTGCGGGGTGAACACGACCGTATCGACGTAGACGCGCTTGAGATACTCGGTCGGCGGCTTGGGCAGGCTGCCGCGCGCGTCGGAGCGCGCGCCCCAGGCGTGGTCGATGCGGCCCGAGTAGCCGCCGAGATAACCGCCGCCGTGCACGGCGAGGATTTTCAGATTGGGATGGCGCTCCAGCACGCCGTCGAAGATCAGATAGTGCAGCGCCACCGTGGTGTCGAACGGATTGCCGATGACGTTGTTGAAATAGAAATGGGTGAGTCGCTGCGCTTGGGTAAATCCGTTCGGATGGATCACCACCAACGCGCCGAGCGCTTCCGCCTTGGCCCAGAACGGCGCGAAGGCCGGATCGGACAGCTCCTTGCCGCCGACATTGGTGAGAATCTGCGCGCCCTTGAAGCCGAGCGTCTGCATGCCGCGCTCGAGTTCCTTCGCGGCTTCGGCGCCGTCCTGCAGCGGCACCGTCCCGAGCGCGACGAAACGGTCGGGCTTGCCGGCGACGTATTGGGCGATGCCGTCGTTGACCATGCGGGTCGCCGGCACCGCGTATTCGACCGAAACGGTGTAATAGCATTGCGGCGGCGGCGGCATGATGAGCTGCATGTCGACGCCCTGCTCGTCCATGTCCTTGAGGCGCTCGTCGTACTGGCTGATGCGCGAGCGGCGGTCGGCCTCCTGCTTCTGGTTCAGCGCCTTTGTTTCCGGCGTGGCGAAATGCGCGAGCGGGATGGTCGCAAGGTCGAGATGCGGCTTGATGAACTCGGCCGCAGCCGGCACCGCCACGTGCGAGTGGATGTCGATGGTGATCGACTTCGGCCGCACCTCGCGCCCGGGCTTCCCGTGCTTGCGCGCCGCCGTCGCGCCGTAGTGATTGGTCGGGTTCAAAATCAGCTCCTGTTTCTTCTTCCCTCAGAGAACGCCGAGGCGAAGCGTCGGCTACGCGCAGCGCGTCGGGTGAGGGGAACTATCCGTAAGCCCTGTCTGTTGCAACTTCCCCAGCCCCTCACGACGGCTTCGCGTAAAAACTACAGGTTATATAACCTTCCTTCGTAAGTCGACCGGCCTACGAGGGGTTACTTGACATCTCCCAATCCTAATAGTATATCGTTTCAGACGAATCGATTTTCCAAGTGAAGGAAGCCCAATGATTTCCATGCCAGGGCAGAGCGGCACTCCCGCCGCCCGCGCGGTCGCCAGCCGCAACAAGCCGATGCTCGCGGCCGAGGCGGCACTGTTCGAGCACGCGCAGGAGCTGGTCGAGAACCTCGTCACGCGCGCGAAGAACGGCGAGCCCGCGGCGATGCGCCTCGCCATGGACCGCATCCTCCCCGCCGGGCGCGGGCGGCCGCTCCCGATCGAGCTGCCGCCCGTGCGCTCCAGCGACGACGCGCAGGCCGCCGTCGGCACGATCATGGACGCGCTCAAGCAAGGCGCGCTCTCCGCGCGCGAGGCGGTCGACCTCATCAAGGTGGTCACAGCGCTCACGCGTCTGACCGGCACGATCGCGTACATCCAGAAAGTCGCGCGGCGGGAGGTAGCGAAGGCCGCCCAGACGCTCGGCCTCGACCATTTCGACCCGGGTCCGAATGCCTACGCGCAACCGATAGACCGGATGAACGCGGACGAGGATGACGGCGGTCGAGACGGAGGACGACGCGCTTCCGCTGCGGCGCAGCGAGAAAGCGGAGCGCCATTGTAAACAACAATGAAAATGCAATGGCGCTGACGGCGCGCGTTTGCGACAAGCAACGCG
>JAFAUQ010000209.1 GCA_019243195.1 Hyphomicrobiales bacterium | reverse complement strand
AACACTCAGATCAGCGCCGCAGCGAGCTCCCGGTCTGGCTCCATCGTTACAATTGGCACAGACCTCATGCTAGCTTGGCCAAACGAACACCCATCAGCCGCCTCGGCCTGACCGGGAATAACCTCTTGCAGACTCACAGCTAAGGGCGCGAGCGCACGCGAGCAACCGTGCCCACCAACGATGGTTCGTGATGATGAATGGTGGGCACGCGCGCCCATCGGCGCGCTTAGCCCACCCTACGGCCGCTTACGATATCTTCAGCCCGCGGGGTTCCAGCTGCGGGGCTCGTCGCCCATGCCTTCCCAGCCGGTGTCGGTCACCGCGACGGTGTCCTCGAGCTTGATGAAGCCGCGCCTGGGGTGAAGCATCGTGGTCTCGATCGACACCACCATGCCGGGCTCGAGCGGCTTGTCAGCGTCGTAGTTGCTGTAGGCGCGGTTCTTGACCAGACGCGGCGCCTCGTGACTGATCAGCCCCATGCCGTGCGCGAGGAACTCCATGTACGGCTTGTGCGGCGAGGCGTGCATCAGCTTCTCGGCACGCTCGACGATCTCGCCGCCCTTCACGCCGGGCTTGATCGGCTTGCGCGCCGCCTGCTGGATTTCCTCCACCACGCCGAGCAGGTCCTCAAGCTCGGCATCCGGCTTGTCCTGCAGGATCGCCATGCGGCAGAGGTCGCCGATGTAGCCGTGATAATTGCCGCCGGAGTCGAGCGAGATGATGTCGCCCTTCTGTAGTTTCTGGTCGGACGGCGCGCGGTTGAGGCTCGAGCCCGCGGTGTTCAAACAATATTCGAAGGTGAGCCCGCGGTTGACCTCCTCGCGCTTGAGGGTGTCGACCATCTCGCGCTTGGTCATGCCGGGCTTCACCTGACGGAACGTCGCCAGCATTGATTCGATCACGCGCTCGGAGGATTCGCGCAGCAGCTTGAGTTCCTCTTTGCTCTTGACCGCGCGCAAGCGCTCGAGCGGGAACACCGCGTCGACAATCTTGGTGTTGCCAAGCCCGTCCTTGAGCACCGCTTCGGCATCGGCCGGCAGGAACGGCATTTCCACGCCAATGGTGCGGATGCCGTTGCCGAGCTTCTTGATGTGGTCGATCGCGATGCCCATGGCGTCGGCGCTGGTGGACGAGTCGGTTTTCACCACGGGCGTCCAGAACCGGTCGAGCTGCTTCTCGTGCATCTCCAGGCGGTAGCCGACGTAGGCGGAGTTCTCCGGCTTGCCGCGCTGATAGAACAGCACCGGGAGATACCGGCTCACCCCCATGGCATCCATGTAGTCGAAGAAGAAGAAACGATAGCCGCCGAGCAGGTACTGGACGTTGTGCTTCGAGGTGACGAGCAGCGCGTCGATGCCCGCATCGCCCATCAGGCGGTCGAGCTTCTCGTGGTCGAACGGTACGGCCTTCGTGGCGGGCGCGGGCGCATCCATGGCATATCCTCCGATTTTTATCGTTCGCGGATTGGGGACGGGCTTTCCCTTGTTTTATCCTATCGGGCAATGCCGCGAAAGCCTCACACTGGCCGTCATTCCGGGGCGCCGCGAAGCGGCGAGCCCGGAACCCATGAACACCGGACCGTGCAGAGTCTGCTCAGTCCGTGTTCATGGACCCCGGGCTCCCTCGCTTCGCGAGGTCCCCGGGGTGACAGCAGAGTCCAGGTCACGCCTTCGTCAGCGTGAGCGAAAAGCGCGCGTCGGCGGCGCGGCACGGCGCCTCCGGCAGGCCCAACTCCTTGCGCACGATGTTGGTGCCGAGCACCATCGCGACCATCTTGTAGACCGCGTGGCGCCGGCTCATGCCCTCGCGCCCCATGCCGCAGTCGGAGGAAATCACCAGCCGCTCGGGCGGGATGTACTTGAGGGCCTCGCGGATGATCTCGGCGACCTGATCCGGCCGTTCCACCTGCAAAGTGTGATGGTCGATCACGCCGATGACGACCTTCTTATCGGTGATGATCTCGCCGATCGCCTTGAGGTCGCCGGTGCCGGACGAGCAGGTCTCGAAGGTGAGCGCGTCGGCGTCGACCTCGTCGAGCGCCTTGAGCGTGGGCTGGTAGCTCTGGATGTCGCGGAACATGCGCTGCTGCGAAGGATTGCCCCAGCAGGTGTGGCACCACACCTCGGTCTTGGCGCGCAGCCCCTTCACCGTATTGTTGAAGACCTTCAGCAGGTCGCCGGTGTCGAGCTTGCCGAACGCCTTGCCGCGCACCGGCACCATGTGAATCTGCGGCTCCTCCATCTGCAACACCGGGCAGCCGGCGTCGGCGAGATCGTGGAGTTCCGCGTTGAGCGCTTCGCTCAGCGCCCAGGTGCGCTCGACCGGATCTTTGTAATAATCGTCGGGTGCGGCAGCGGCGAGCAGCTCGGGCAGAATGGTGCCGAACTTCACCGGCTTCTCGGTGAGCCGCTGGGCGACTTTCCACATCGCCGTGTATTGCAGATTACCCCGGCCCACCGGCCCGACGATCTTCGGGAACACGCGCGCTTCCAGATAATCGTGCAGGATGTGCCCGCGCGGAAAGCCGGCCGCGCCGACGTTGTATGCCGCCGGCACCGGTTCCTTGCTGAAACCCGCCATGTGGGTGAGAGGATAGCTCTGCCAGCTCATGCCGCCCACTTCCTCATCGTAATGGGCGTCGCCATCGGTGCAGATGTCGAGGCCGGCGGTTTCCTGCGCGCGCAGATGCGACGAGACCGCGTCCTCGTATTGCTCGCGGTAGCGCGCGTTGATCATGGCTTCGAGAAAGCTCCTCGAGCCGAGCACAGCGTTGTACCAGGACGGACGCGGCAACGAGCCGATGATCGAAGTCGGCAGCATGACGCCGGCGGATGCTTTGTACATGGGGTTTCTCTCGGCTTTTTGTCTCGTTCAACTCGGTCTCGTCATTGCCCGCGCAAGCGGGCAATCCAGTAAACACAGGCGATGCGATGATGCACGATAGTGCAGTTACATCATAGCGCACAGATTACTGGATCGCCCACTTTCGCGGGCGATGACGAGGGTGGAGAATGCCCTGGCGGCGCGCGCACGAATTTCATATGTTCGCCGGGAAGCAATCCGCGGGGACCGGCATGTGCCTGCTGTGCGAAGAGTTATGGATGCCGTTCGAGCTGCCGCCGCAACCCACGGCGCCAAGGTTCGTTGCCGACGCGCCGGAGCCCGACCCGCCAAAAGCCGCGGCGACGCAACAGGACTCGGCGGGCGAAACCGCCGACCCGCCATCGCCATAAGCAATACAAGGAGGAACGCATGGCCAAATTCATTATCGAACCGCACTTCCGGCTGCAGGAATGGATCGCCGAGGAGAAGGGCTACTTCAAGGACGAAGGACTCGACTACGAGTTCCGCGAACTGATCCGATCGAGCGGCGGCAAACATCACGACAAGGGCGACAAGGTCGGCGCCTATCAGTCGTTCGAGGCGGGGCGCCAGGCGAACGTGAGCTGCGCCTGTCATTGGACCGTGAACGTCGCGGCTTCGAAAGGCCACGGCAAGCTCTATTCGGACGTCTATTCGGTGGCGCCGGCCGGCGTGTTTGTGCCGGCGGATTCGCCGATCAAAAACCCCGAAGACCTCGCCGGCGTGCCGATCTCGGTCGGCTATCAGTCGGGCAGCCACTACGCGACCATCCAGGGGCTCGAGCCCTACATGCCGGCCGATAAGATCAATCTGTCCTACAAGGAAGGCATGCTGTTCGCGCGGCTCGAGGATCTCATCGACGGCCAGGCGCCGGCGGTGTCGCTGTTCAGCGGGCCCTATTATCTCGCCGAGCAGCTCGGCTTCCGCAAGGTGATCGACACCACCTTCATGATCGGCACCATGATCCACGGCGATCCGGATCCCGAGGACCTGAAAAAATTCTTCAACGCGTTGCGCCGCGCGCAACGCGACCTCGACCTGCGGCCCGACCGCTACACGCATTATTACAAGAACGAGTTCCCCGAACGCTTCCACGCGCTGATGGACACGCGGCGCTGGGGACCGGGCGAGCGGCTGGTGTTCGAGCCCTACACCAAGGAAGCCCACGACGAGACGTTCGAATGGATCGCGCAACGCGGCATCTTCCACGAAGGCGGCATGGGCAGCGGGCAGTATGAGGAATCCGTCGTGAGTTTGCAGGCGGCGGAGTAGCGCTCCATCCCTCCCCTGAAAGAGCAAACACTGCCCGAAGTGCGATTGCACCGGCTGCTATGCCGTGAGCTGGCGCGGAATGGCCAGGGCGAGGAGGGGCGATTGTCACAGCGATGCATTTATGCGACAATCCGTAGCGGTGGCGAGCGAGCACGGACGTGCAGAAAGTGATGGCGCGCCACCGCTTACCGCAAGTGCGAACCAACATAGGAGGGAGCGTTGAAGAACCTAGCTTTGGTTGCGTCCGCCGCGACCGCCTTGGTCTGCGCGGCATCCCTGATCGCCACCCCCGCTGCCTCGCAGCAGGCCTACGGCCCTGGCCCTGGCTATACCTACGGACCTGGCCCCGGCCCTGCCTACGGCCCCGGTCCTGGCCCCGGCTATGCCTACGGCCCCGGCCCTGGCCCCGGCTATGCCTACGGCGCCGGCTACACGGCTGGCCCGCCGCACGATCTCGGCGGTCCGGCAAGGAGCGGCAATATGTGCTGGACGGATAGAGACCCCTGGGGCAACACGGGCCAAGGCTATTGGAAAGCGTGTTAGTAACGATCTGAACTTTGGTAAGAGCCGGCGGGCCGAAAGGTCCGCCCTTTTTTGGCCTTCACACGTCACTCTTTTAGTATCCGCGCAGGAGGGCGGCGGGCGGCGCTCACCCCGAGTCGGCTTGGGGTAGCTCACCCGGCGCCGCGGCGCGGCGCCACCCCCGCTTCGCGGGGGAGGGATTGGGGCTTCAGTCTTTATAAGGATCCCATTCGTTCGGGCCGGCCATCACGACCGCGAACGGCTTGAGCGTGTGCTCGATCTCGACCGTGCCGGCGTGGGCGGCGAGCACGTCGGGCAGGCGACGATAGGCCTGCGGCGCCTCGTCGAGGCCGCCGCCGACCAACGTCACGCCTTTCTCCCGCAGCCACTGATGCATCTCGTCGTGGCGCACGCGACCGGGCTGGCGCATCTTCTTGCCGGTCTCCGGATCGCGCACGAAGCGCCCACGCGCCTCGGTGCGCGACATCACGCGGCCGGCGCCGTGCACGGTGGAATAGAGGCTCGCGGCCGCGCCCTCGCTTTCGATGCCGGCGAGGATCACCGCGTCGTCGCCCATGGAGCCGCCGACGAAGCCGCGCTGGCCCGGGAACGCGGGCGTCGCGCCCTTGCGCACCACCCACAGCTCGCGGTCGCCGTGGCGCTCGCGCCAAGCATAATTGTGATGATTGTGCACCTCATCGACGATCGTGCCGCCGATAAGATTGCGCACGCGCTCGACCACCCATTCGCGGCCGGCGTGAGCGTATTCGCCCGCGAGCGTCATGCCGGCGAGATATTTCTGCCCCAGCTCGCTGTCCTGCGGCAGCACCGCCGGATCGACGTCGATGCCGTCCTTGCCGCCGGCGAGTTTGAGGAAGGTGGTCGCAGTCTTGTGGCCGAGCCCGCGCGAGCCGAAGTGCACGCCGATCCAAACAAATCCCTTGTCGTCGGCTAAGAGATCCACATAGTGGTTGCCCGAGCCGACCGTGCCGAGCTGATCACGCGCCATGGTTTTGAGATGCTTGATCTCCGGACAGTCCTCCCACAGCGGGCTGTCGAACAGCGGATGTTCGACCCGCTCGGCGTTGCTGCGGCCGAGCCCGAAGCTGATATTCCTGGCGATGTCTGACGCGAGCGTCGGCACGTCCGCCATGATGTCGGCGAGACGCAAATCCAGCTTCGCGGCCATGTTGCCGCAGGCGATATCGAAGCCGACGCCGCTGACCGACACGTGCTCCTCATAGGCGATGACGCCGCCGACCGGCATGGCGTAGCCGAGGTGCCCGTCCGCGCACAGCACGCCGCCGATGACGCTGCCGACGCGCATGCAGCGGTCCATCTGCGCCAACGTGCGCTCGTCGTGCCGGCCGAAGATCTTTGGTTCCATCGTCGTAATATAGTTGCACGTCATTGCGAGCGGAGCGAAGCAATCCAGGGCAATGCGTGAGGCCCTGGATTGCTTCGTCCCCCTTCGGGGGTCCTCGCAATGACGGCGGGGCTTATTGCGCCCGACTATACGCCTTCATGAACACGCGCACGGCGGTGCCGACCAGATAGTCGATGCGATCGTCGCTCGGCACCGGACGGGCGTTGAACAGCAGTTGCTTGAGCACGCTCGAGCCGCAGGCGTCGAGGAATTGCGCGGCCGCGACCTCGCAGTCGTCGATCGCCAGAATCCCTGCGGCGACCTGAGTTTCGAGATACTCCTGCAGCAGCGCGATCCCCTTGGCCGGGCCGGTATCGTAGAACTCCACGCCGATCTCCGGCATGCGCCCGGCGATGCTGATCACCGTGCGCAGCGCCGACATGCCGCCCGGCCGCGCCAGAAACTTGATGAAGCCGCGACCGGTGCGCGTGAGCACAGCGGCGACGTCGTGGTCGGCGTGGTCGAAGGCGAAGACCCCCTCCGCCTGCGCCAAGCAGGCTTCGTGGGTGATGGTCTCGAACAGCTTCTCCTTGCTGTCGAAATAGACGTAGAGCGTGCCTTTCGAGACGCCGGCGGCGCGGGCGATCTCCCCCATGCTGGCGCCGTCGAAACCGTGGGCCAGGAACACCTTGCGGGCGCCATCCATGATCTGGCGCCGCTTGGCGCTGTCCGCCTGATCGGCGGTAACGGGCTGCTCGCGCTCGAGTTGCTGCACTCCCATGGCCGTCCCTGCAATCACGTTCCGTTGAGGTAATGACCGAACCGTTCGGTCACCGTTGACATAAGCCAAGGACGGGCGTACGTCAACCGCATTGACCGAACGGTTCGGTCAATGGAGTGTCGAAAATGGCCCAAGCCCTTAAATCCCGCGAACGCCGGTCAAAAATCGCCCTTGTGGATGACGGCGAGTGGATGGACTTCCCGGCAAGCCCACCAGAAGCCGAAGCGGCGCCGGCCCCCATAAACCGGCCGGACGAGAGCCGCGGCCCGATCCCGGCCGACCCCCCGACCCAGCCAGTCGCCGCGACCGTCCGCCCGCGGCGCATCCGAAAATTTGCCATCGCCGGCGCGGTCCTCGCCGCGCTTGCGGCGGCGACCTACTTCGGCGACCACTGGTGGACGGTCGGGCGGTTCACGGTGACGACCGACGACGCCTACGTGGGCGCCAAAAGCACCACCCTGGCCGCGAAAATCCCCGGCTACCTCGCCGCCCTCGACGTCGAGGACAACCAGCGCGTCCGCGCCGGCGACGTGATCGCGCGCATCGACGACGGCGACTATCAGCTCGCGGTCAAGACCGCGCAGGACAAGGCCGCGACCCAACAGGCGACGATCGAGCGGATCGGCAAGCAGATCGCGGCCCAGCAGGCGGCGGTCGATCAGGCCAAGGCGCAGCTCGAATCGGCGCAAGCCGGCGCGACGCGCATGAAGCTCGAACTCACGCGTCAGCAGGCGCTGGCGAACCGCGAGTTCGCCAGCCGCCAGACGCTGGAGCAGGCGCAGGCCAACCGCGACCAGTCGAACGCCGCGGTGGAGGCAGCACAGGCGACTTTGCAATCCGCCGAGGCGAACGTCGACGTGCTCAAACTGCAGCAGCAGGAGGCGGTGCGCACCCTCGACGAATTGAAGACCGCGCTTGCCAAGGCCGAGCGCGATCTTTCCTTCGCAGTGATCCGCGCGCCGTTCGACGGCGTCATCGGCAACCGCGCGGTGCAGACCGGCGATTACGTGCAGTCGGGGCAGCGGCTCGCGAGCCTTGTGCCGCTCGACGGCGTCTACATCGACGCCAACTTCAAGGAGACGCAGCTTGCGCGCCTGCGCGCGGGCCAGGCCGCATCGATCACCGTCGACGCGCTGCCCGATCGCAAGATCACCGGCACGGTCGAAAGCTTCGCGCCCGCGTCGGGCTCGGTGTTCACCCTGCTGCCGCCCGACAACGCCACCGGCAACTTCACTAAGATCGTGCAACGCATTCCGGTGCGCGTGCGCGTGCCGGCGGACGTCGCCGGCGAGGAGGTGCTGCGCCCCGGCATGTCGGTCGTGGTCAGCATCAACACGAAATCCGCCAGCTCGCAGCCGCAAAAAACCGCGGCGCGCTGACACGCCGCTCGGGACGCCGCGCCATGGCCCAAGTCCGCACGCTCCTAATCCCGGTGCCGACGGTAGCCGCGCCTGCCGAGGCCGATCGCATCGATCCGCACCGGCTCATCGCGTTCATCGCGATGGTGTTCGGGATGTTCATGGCGATCCTCGACATCCAGGTGGTCTCGGCCTCGCTGTCCGACATCCAGGCCGGCTTGTCGGCGAGCTCGACCGAAGTGTCGTGGGTGCAGACCGCCTATCTGATCGCCGAAGTGATCGCGATCCCGCTGTCGGGCTTCCTGTCGCGCGCGCTCGGCACGCGGCTGCTGTTTGCGATCTCGGCGGCCGGCTTCACCTTCGCGAGCCTGCTCTGCGGATTTGCCTCCTCGAGCGAGCAGATGATCCTGTGGCGCGCGATCCAGGGCTTCCTCGGCGCCGGCATGATCCCGACCGTGTTCGCCTCGGCCTACACCATCTTCCCCCGCTCGAAATTCCACATCGTCGCTCCCATCATCGGCCTCGTCGCCACGCTGGCGCCAACCATCGGTCCGACGGTCGGTGGCTACATCACTGATGTGATGAGCTGGCACTGGCTGTTCTTCATCAACGTCATACCCGGCATCATCATCACCATCGGCGTGCTGGCGCTGATCGATTTCGACCAGCCGAATTTCCCGTTGCTGCGGCATTTCGACTGGTGGGGCCTGATCTTCATGGCGGGCTTCCTCGGCGCGCTCGAATATGTGCTCGAGGAAGGTCCGCAGTATGAATGGCTGCAGGATACCTCGGTTGCGGTTTGCGCCGGGATCAGTTTCCTCTCGGCCATCGCCTTCTTCTGGCGGGTCCTGACCGCGCGGGTGCCGATCGTCGACCTCTATGCTTTCACCGACCGCAATTTCGCGGTCGGCTGCGTGCTGCAGTTCTGCATCGGCATCGGTCTTTACGGCCTCACTTACGTCTATCCGCGCTATCTCGCCGAGGTCCGCGGCTACAACGCGCTGATGATCGGCCAGACCATGTTCGTCTCCGGCATCACCATGTTTTTGATGGCGCCGGTCGTCGGGCGGCTGATGCTGCGATTCGACTTGCGCTATATCATCGCC
>JAFAUQ010000095.1 GCA_019243195.1 Hyphomicrobiales bacterium | reverse complement strand
CCTGCGCGAAAAAAAGCGGCCCCTCAAGGGCCGCTCGCATCGCCAAGCCTCAGGCGTCTTCCGCCGGTTTCTCGATCCCTTCGCCCAGCGCGTAGCGGACAAAGCCAGCGACAACGATCGGCGCGCCGACCGTCTTTTCGGCGTCCTTGATCGACTGCGCGACGCTTTTTGCCGGATCATGGACATAGGGCTGGTCGAGCAGGCAAACCTCCTTATAGAAGGTCTTGAGGCCCGACTCGACGATCTTCTCGATCACATTCGCGGGCTTGCCCTGCGTCTTGAATTTCTCCGCCAGCACGTCGCGCTCGCGGCTGACCACCGCCGGGTCAAGTCCCGACGAATCGAGCGCCTGCGGATTGGTGGCGGCCACATGCATAGCCAGCTTGCGGCCGAGCGCGAGCAGCTCATCGCTTTTGCCGGCGGATTCGAGTGACACGAGCACGCCGATCTTGCCGAGCCCCTCGCTCACCTGATTGTGCACGTAGCTCGAGACCACAC
Source organism: Hyphomicrobiales bacterium (assembly GCA_019243195.1). Lineage (GTDB taxonomy): Bacteria > Pseudomonadota > Alphaproteobacteria > Rhizobiales > Xanthobacteraceae > AP-16. The sequence goes on along the minus strand of JAFAUQ010000095.1, from coordinate 17,026 downwards.
CCTGCTTCGCCGCGAGCACGGCGGCGCGGCGCAGGCTTATGTTCTCGCCGATAGTGGCGATCGCCGACGTGATCGCGTCGCCGATGGTGACCGAGCCCGCGGGCGCGGCGAGGATCGCATCGACCGACGGGCCGGCCTTGAGCGCGGCATGCGCGATCATCTTCACGAGACCTTGGAAGTGATCGTTGCGCGGCACGAAGTCGGTTTCCGAGTTGACTTCGACTACCACGCCCTTCGCGGGCGCGAGCGCAACGCCGATGAGGCCTTCAGCAGCCACGCGGCCGGCCTTCTTGGCGGCCTTCGCCAAGCCCTTCTTGCGCAACGAATCGACCGCGCTCTCGACGTTACCCTCGTTCTCCTCGAGCGCCGCCTTGCAGTCGAGCATGCCCGCGCCGGTCCTCTCGCGGAGCTCCTTCACCATCTGGGCGGAAATCTTAGCCATGTCATCCAATCCAGTTTCTCTGCCGAGGCGGCACCCGCCACTTAGTCCTTCTCGGCGGTGAACTCCTTCGCCTGAGCAATCCAGCCTTCTATGCGGCCCGGCAGCCCGATCTCTTCGCCGATCTTGTGGGCATCGTCGCGGGCCAGTTCGGCGATCTGCCAGAAATGGAAAATGCCGAGGTCGTTGAGGCGCTTCTCGATCGTGGGCGAGACGCCGGCGAGCTTCTTTAGATCGTCGGCGACGCCGCGTGGACCCGAGAGCGGCTGGAAGCCGGTGGGCGCCGCTTCGCCCGGCACCTCCTCGACGATCGGCTTCTCCGCCGCGCCGATGTCGACCCCCATATCGCCCTGCGCGCGGGAAATCCCGTCGATCGCGGCTTTGGCGACGAGATCGCAGTAAAGCGTGATCGCGCGCGAGGCATCGTCGTTGCCGGGCACCACGAAGGTGATGCCGTCGGGATCGCAATTCGTGTCGACCACGGCGGCAACCGGGATGTTGAGCCGGCGCGCCTCCTTGATCGCGATGTCCTCTTTGTTGGTGTCGATGACGAACATCAGGTCGGGCAGTCCACCCATGTCCTTGATGCCGCCGAGCGCGCGGTCGAGCTTGTCCTTCTCGCGCGTGAGCGTGAGGCGCTCTTTCTTGGTGTAGGCCTGCGCCTCCCCCGAGTTGAGCATCTCGTCGAGCTTGCGCAGCCGCGAGATCGAATTGGAGATGGTCTTCCAGTTGGTGAGCGTCCCGCCGAGCCAGCGCGAGTTGACGTAATATTGGGCCGAGCGCTTAGCCGCATCGGCGATCGCGTCCTGTGCCTGGCGTTTGGTGCCGACGAACAGGATGCGTCCGCCCCTGGCGACCGAATCGCTCACCGCCTGCAAGGCGCGATGCAGCGCCGGCACGGTCTTGGCGAGATCGATGATGTGGATGTTGTTGCGGCTCCCGAAGATGTAGTCCGCCATCTTCGGATTCCAGCGGTGGGCCTGATGGCCGAAGTGCACGCCAGCCTCGAGCAGCTGGCGCATCGAATAGTCGGGCAGCGCCATGTCGTTCTCCGGTTTGTGCCGCCGCGGACCCGTGAGCCCCCCGAGGGAGGCCACCGGACGGCCGTGAGACCAAGGTCCGCGTGTGAGATGGCGCGGATATAGCGGCGCCGCCGATGCGGCGCAAGGATGATCGACCGGCAGTAGATAACGCTGAGAACTGGCGCTGGCCGCCATTCATGGCAGCCGCCATCCCCCGTACGCCTGCGAGGGCGAGGTCGGGTCTGGCGCCGGCAGACCGCTCAACGCCGCATAAAGCGCGCCCGTCGCTAACACGACGCCGATGCGATCAGGTTCGCTCATTTCCTTGCCGACAACCGCGAAAATGAGCTGATCGCGATCCAGCTCCTCTGGCTGTGAGACCGGGAAGCAGGAAGTTGCATCGATTGGATGCGGCCCGCCTTTTGCGGCAATCGCGTCCGCTGCAATCAATGTCCAAACGTCGGATTTCGCCACCTCGCTCAGGCACACGTCCTCATCCTGGAGGGTGCGCCCGGTGACCGTCGTATCGGCTTGCAGCATCCAGCCGATCCAAAGCGCCTCGCCGGATCCGAGCGGCACAAGAACCCGCACAAGGCCCGGGCTGCTGGCTAGCACGTGGCACGGCAGTGCGCCGCGGTTCGCCCCGATGCCATGCCCGACGCGGCGCTGAAAAGAGGCGCGCCATCCTTCGCCGGAAATCTCGAATACGGGTTCTGCGGGTTTCAGCGCGAGAAACTCTTCAACACGTTCTCGATTGCATTTCCCGGTATGCCAAGGGTGCGCGCGAGTTCGGCTTTTTCATCCACGCTCAGCGTCACCGGCGTCGGACTTGCGGGTTCCGGCGGCCCTACCACCGATCTCACTCCCGGAAGCGATCGGACGGCGAAGTTTAGCCGGCGAAGGGCGCCGGGTGCGGGGGCGCGTTCGGCTTGGACACGAGCGCGAGTCTTAAGATAATCGGCTAAAGGTCCGGCTGCGGCCGAGACGTCCGGGGTGAGGCTCTCAAGTTCAGCCTCGTGCTGCTCGTCCCCCCGCCAGAGCAGCCACGGACCGGCAGCGAGCACTTTAAACGCGATCGTTCCGCTTGGCGCCTCTGAGGGAATAAGGTCGTTGTCGCGCACGCTTTCCTCAGTCGCCAGGTCCCAGCCTGCGCGCAGCATCGGTGGAGTTCGTAGACGAATTTCTGTAACGTCGCCGCGATTACGCCGCCGCAACCACAGCGCCTGCACGTCGGGATGATCCTGGCCGAGGAGTCGTTTAAGGTTATCAGTAACGACCTCAAACAGATGCGTGTCCTCCGGCCGGTCGCGAAGGATTATATGCGCGCCCAGCAGCCCCTGCATCGGATCTTCGAATTTGCCATCCAAGAGACGATTGGTCAGGCCGTCGGAAAGAACACGCCGCTTTTGCACCAGGGCATAAGCGGCAAGCTCGGTCAGTCGTGCGCGTTCGTCGCTCGGATCGAAGCGATCCGAGGCGCAGATGACGACGGTTCCTCCGGCAAGGTCAGCAGCACGATGCGTCTCGGCTTGCGGCAGGCCGTAGTCGCGCTCGAACATGAAAAGCTGCGTCTGCTTTCCGCCCGTCGCCACTAAGGCGCGCTCAAACGAGGTGTGGTTCGGCAGGTCAAGACGGATGCGGTAAGCGCCCGGAGAAACATCGGCACGCCATCCCGCGCACGGCGCGCCGTCGGAACCGATATTAGCTCTCTCCTCGATATCGCAGAGAAGCTGTCCATTCTCGTCCAGCAGGCTCAATCCCGCCGCCGGGTTACGCTGCGACGCGTCATCCTCGGAAGTTGTTTCACGAGCGAAGATAAAAATTGAGGCGCCGTGTCCAAAAACGTCACGTGGGCGGCTGCTTGCGCTGATGGCGACCTGGCGCTGGGAGCTATGGCTGTGCGTACTGGATGCAAAGGGAATTGGCGAGGGTATTTCCGGCGCCGCGATTTGGACGGTGCGGTCCTCATCGAGCGAGACGAGTTGCTCCTCAACGACCGGCCCCACCCGTACCGTCACCTTGTAGACGCCGGTCGGAAGCGCTTGCTGGAGGCGGCCGACGCCGCGAGCCACTGGATCAAAGGTGCTGTTAAGGACGGATATCTCCGCCACTTCGTCCGCTGCCTGGACTATCAGCGTTTTGTCGGCGGACATCGTCAGCGCACCTGGATCTCACGTGGAGAACCGTCGGGCTCAAGCGCCCCCGCCACCTCGAACAGCCTGGCGTCGGCCCCCTCGACAAGCAACTTGTAGAGCCCCCTCTGCAAGCGCAAGACCCATTCGGCGGGCGCCGGATTTTCGCTCGCCAATTCGTTGGCCAAGGTGCCGTCCATGACCCGTGCGGCACGTCCTGCTGCCGTGAAGATCCTAACCGGGAACTGAGGCACCTGAGGAGCGGCGGGAGCCGCGACGATGTCGAAGGGCGGGTCAGGATCGAAAACCTCGGGCGCCTGTGCGAAATCGTCGTTTTCCTTATCCGCCTCGGGAAGCAGATTTTTCATGTTGGCTTGCAGATAAGCTTTCAACTGCGTCGTAGTAACGGCGCCAGTTCGCGGATCGCGCGCGTCGCGCAGGCCCTGCAACAAGGTCCTGGTGAAAATCCCATGTTTTTCCCCGTTGGGAGGGGGGAACGGCAGTTCCACGGACAATTTCTGGTCCTTTGCTGAGAAGGCATAAAAGCGCCGCCGTTGCTGGTTACGCGGAGCTTGCCGCTTGCGCAGGAACGGTGGAGTCAGATCGCCGTTGGGGATGCGATTGCGACAGGCGTCCTGAAACAGAAATACGTCGTCGAACCAGCCGCCCTCGTAGAGGCGGTTCGCCCACAACATCGCCGCGATGTTGTGGATTCGCTTGAGCGTCGCATTGGCCATCAGAACGCCGGAGGTATCCAACGCGGGCGCGAACCCGTGGCCGGAGAAAAACAACCAAACGCGGTTCCCCGCCTTGGGACCTAATCCCGCAACATTGTTGGCATCCGCCGCATCGTCCACCTCGGTGAAGAAACGCTCGATCTGCTCCTTCGCGGGGAGGTCATCGTTGACGCTGGCCGCGGCCGGGAAGTTGCTGCTGAGGATCTTCGTCGCCTGCCCCGGGTCGACTCCGCCGCCGGTTGGATGCGTCACCCAGTTGAAAAAATTCTGAGCATCATTTTCGGCTCCGCATAGCTTTTTGATGCCCTGATAGCGATTGATTCCAACCACCAGGGCCCGGTCAGCAAGCGGCATGGCTCAAGGGTATTGCTGCTGAATGAACGTCTTGTCGGTGGCGGAAAGGTCGTCGTTGAGACCCGCCGAGGTTCCGTCCAAAGTCCAGCTGACCGGGATGGGATACATCATGATGGAATGCCAATCGAGCGTGGTGCCCGCGATCTCGTTCGACGGGTAGGCTTCGAACATGTTGTGCTCAATTGTTTGAGCGTCCCACATATTCGGCGGACCGGACAAATCGTGGATAACCGCCGGCTTGTTCCATTTTATTTGGCTGATCGGGTTTTGGTGCTCATGAATGAGTCCAAGCGCGTGCCCAAACTCGTGGAGAATCACCCGGCGAGCTTCCTCATCGGTGACGTTCGGAGTGAGCCAACCGAAGTTCATGGTCGGCTGATTTTTGGGAACAGATCGGCACGTCGTTCCAATGACGGACCACGAGCCGCTATAGCGGAACGAAATGCGGATGTCGGTGTTCGGCGGGGGTTGAAAGCTGAATGTGAGATTGGCGAGATCGGTCCATTCCTTGCAGAAGCGCTGAACCAGATCCTTCTGCTGCTGCGTGCCGTCAATAAAGGAAATCGTGATCGTGTCGCCCGGTTGCCATTTGTTGTCTTTGACCAAGGCCGCTTTGGCCGTCGTGCTGCTCGGGGCCGGCGCGGCGTACCATGCGAAACACCACTTGTCCTGATTATCAGCCATTATCACCTCCCATGGGTTATGGTCACACTCGTAATTGGTCAATCATAACCGGGCACGCGTCGGTTGATCAAGCAAAATTGGAGCATCCCGCACAGCAGCAAAAACAGGCAAAACAATACCGCGAACTGCCACGCACTCCGCTCGCCGAAGCGCGACGATCATCCAATTAATCACATCGCCCGGACTTCCACCACCCCGGGCACGGCCTTGAGCGCGCCGGCGATCTGGGGCGAGACCTTGAAGCGGCCGGGGAGCTTCACCTCGACCTCGGTGGCGCCCTCCTCGAGGATGAGGATCATGCTCACTTCGCCGTCGCCCTTGTTCTCGAGGCGGCGCGCGACGCCTTCGATCGGCGCATCCGAGCGCAGGAACACGCGCAGGCCCTTGGCGAGCTTCTGCGCCGCCTGATCGAGCGCCTCGACGCTCTGGATGCGCGCGCGCACGTCTTCGCCCTGCACCTCGGCGGAGAGCGTTAGCAGCACCGCGCTGCCGGTCTCGAGCAGGTCGCGGTATTGCTGCAGGCCCTCGGCGAAAATCACCGCCTCGTAGTGGCCGGAGGGATCGGAGAGTTCGACGATGCCCATGCGGTTGCCGGTCTTGGTACGCCGCTCGACCCGCGAGACCACGGTGCCGGCGACGCGCCCGGCGGTCGCGCCTGACTTCACCGCGCGCGCGAACTCGGCCCACGGCTGCACGCGCAAACGCGCGAGCGCCGCGGCGTAATCATCGAGCGGATGGCCGGAGAGGAAGAAGCCGATCGCGTCATATTCCTTTTGCAGCCGCTCGGCCGGCATCCACGCCTCTGCCGCCGGCAGCACGATCGCCTCGCGCGCCGTTGCCGCGCCGAAGAGTTCGTTCTGTCCCATCGAGGCGGCCTCGTTGAGACGTTGGGCGGCGGCGAGGACGCGATCGGCGCCGGCGTAAACGCAGGCGCGGTTGCGCTCCAGCGCATCGAAGGCGCCGGCCGCCGCGAGGCTCTCGAGCACGCGCTTGTTGATGGCGCGCGGATTGATGCGGCCGGCGAAGTCGGCGAGGTCGCGGAACGCGCCCGACGCGCGCGCGGCCACGATCGCCTCGACCGCCTGCCGCCCCACCCCGCGCAACGCCGCGAGCGCGTAGTGGATGGTGGTGCCTTCGACCGTGAAGGTGACGCCGGAGCGGTTGATTGACGGCGGCTCGAGTTTCAGCCCGAGGCGTTGCGCCTCGCCGCGAAATTCCGCGAGCTTGTCGGTGTTGCCCATGGCGAAAGTCATCGACGCGGCGATGAACTCGGCCGGATAATTCGCCTTCATATAGGCGGTCTGATAGGCGACGAGCGCATAGGCGGCGGCGTGGCTCTTGTTGAAACCGTAGTCGGCAAAGCGCGCCAATAATTCGAAGATTGCCTCGGCCTGGCCTTTGTCGATGCCGCGCGCGACCGCGCCGGAGACGAAGCGCTCGCGCTGCGCCTCCATCTCCTTGCGGATCTTCTTGCCCATGGCGCGGCGCAGCAGATCGGCCTCGCCGAGCGAATAGCCGGCGAGCAGCTGCGCGATCTGCATCACCTGTTCCTGATAGATGATGACGCCGTAGGTCTCTTTGAGGACCGGCTCGAGTTTCGGGTGGATATAGTCGGGCTGCTCGAGGCCGTGCTTGCGCAGGCAATAGGTCGGGATGTTCGCCATCGGCCCCGGCCGGTAGAGCGCGACGAGAGCGATGATGTCCTCGAAACGGTCGGGCCGCATGTCGACGAGCGCGCGCCGCATGCCCTGACTTTCCACCTGGAAGATGCCGACCACCTCGCCGCGCGCCATCATCTGATAACTCTTGGCGTCGTCGAGCGGGATGCGGGAGAGATCGACGTCGATGCCGCGCTTTTTGACGAGCCGGGCGGCAGTGTCGAGCACCGAGAGCGTGGTAAGCCCGAGGAAGTCGAATTTCACGAGGCCTGCGTGCTCGACCCACTTCATGTTGAACTGGGTGACCGGCAGGCCGGATTTGGGATCGCGATAGAGCGGCACCAGTTCCGAGAGCGGGCGGTCGCCGATGACGATGCCGGCCGCGTGCGTCGAGGCGTGGCGGTGCAGCCCTTCGAGCCGCTGCGCGATTTCGAACGCGCGTTTGACCACCGGCTCCGCGTCGCGCGCGGCTTGCAGGCGCGGCTCGTCGGCGATCGCACGCGCGAGCGTCACCGGCGCGGCCGGATTGTTCGGCACCAGCTTGGTGAGCTTATCGACCTGGCCGTAAGGCATTTCGAGCACGCGGCCGACGTCGCGCAGCACGCCGCGCGCCTGCAGCGTGCCGAAGGTGATGATCTGCGCCACCTGATCGCGGCCGTATCGCTCCTGCACGTAGGCGATCACCTCGTCGCGCCGCTCCTGGCAGAAGTCGATGTCAAAGTCGGGCATCGACACGCGCTCGGGATTGAGGAAGCGCTCGAACAGCAGGCCGAAGCGGATCGGGTCGAGATCGGTGATAGTGAGCGAATAGGCGACGAGCGAGCCGGCGCCCGAGCCGCGCCCCGGACCGACCGGGATGCCCTTTCCTTTCGCCCATTGGATAAAGTCGGCGACGATCAGAAAATACCCGGCGTATTTCATGCGCTCGATCACGCCGAGTTCGAACCCGAGGCGGTCGCGGTAGCTCTCGGCAGTTTGGCCCGGGGCAAGCCCGTGGGCGGCGATGCGCTTGTCGAGGCCTTCCTCGGCGCGCCGGCGCAGCTCCGCCGGTTCGTCGGCCGCGGCGTCGCCGAGCGAGAAGCGCGGCAGGATCGGCTTGCGTATCTGCGGGCGGAACGCGCAACGCCGCGCAATGTCGACGGTGGCGGCCAGCGCCTCGGGCAGATCGGCGAATTGCGCCGCCATTTCGGCGCGGCTCTTGAAATAATGCTCCGACGTCAGTTGGCGCCGGTCGGTCTCGGCGAGCAGGCGTCCCTCGGCGATGCAGACAAGCGCATCGTGGGCTTCGTAATCGTCGCGCCGCGCGAAATAAGGTTCGTTGGTGGCGACGAGGGATATGCCCTTGGCATACGCGAGATCGATGAGCACCGGCTCGCTGCGCCGCTCGGCCCGGCCGTGCCGCTGCAGCTCGACGTAGAGGCGGTCGCCGAAGAGGTCTACCAGGCGGGCGCAGCGCGCGGCGGCAAGCTCCCCCTGCCCGGCTGCGATCGCGGCATCGAGCGGCCCGGTCGGCCCGCCGGTGAGCGCGATGAGCCCGCCGGCGCAATCCGAAAGCGCCTCGAGCGTCACGTGCGGCGGCGCACCCGGCGTCACGTCGAGGAAGGCGCGCGAGGTCAGCCGCATGAGGTTGCGGTAGCCCTCCTCGCGCGCGGCGATGAGCACGAGGCGGGGCAGCGTCAGCGGCAGCCCAGTGCGCGGGGCCGCCTCCTGGTCGGCGAAGTCGACGGCGAGCGCGCAGCCGACGATCGGCTGGATGCCGGCGCTCGCGAGCTTGTCGGAAAACTCGAGCGCGCCAAACATGTTGTCGGTATCGGTGAGCGCGAGGGCGGGCTGGCGGTCGGCCTTGGCGAGTTCGGCCAGCCGCGCGATCGGCAGCGCCCCTTCGAGCAGCGAGTACGACGAGTGCACGTGCAGGTGCACGAAGCCGGGACCGCTCACGGCCGCCCTCCCGATTCGGTGAGGCGCGATGGTGGGCGGCGCGGCCGGCCGTGTCCATGGAGGCGGGTGCGGGTAACCCCGCTACGCACAGGTTCCGCCAACGGGCCTAGCGGCGGAATCAACAGGGATCTGCAGGGATAAACAATGCAGCGAGCGACCCCCACGAGGTGCAAGCCCCGGCGCGTCGCGTTCGTTGCCCGGCGCCAGGCCGGCGCCGCTCCGGCTCGCAAGCAAGCGGCATTCCGGTTCCATGTGACCTTGTTCGCCATTGTTGTTGGATTGATATCGCATTGTTCTTTTTTGACGCGTGCTGCATTGCAACATTCACGCTCGATCTCATTTATCGCCGAATTTACAACGCCTTATCGCCTTCGAGTGACCACGCCGCGAACTTCCGCGCTATTGATCGCTATTGTATTTACATTGTTGTTTACAATGGAATGCTGCCCTGCAGCATGAACACGTTCGGGACGGGGCGCCGGGCCCAAGTCGAGGCCCCGCGCGACACCGAATTTAACAGGAATTTACAGCCCTCAGCCGCCCCTCGCCCAACGCTCCCGAACGCCAGAAGGCGCCGCGGTGCCCCTCGGTCTCCTGACCCAACTGTGGAATCAGCAACGATCTGCAAGCTCGCAGCACCCGATCCGCTTGGATGCGGCGAGACAAACGTGGCCTCTTTTGGAAAATCATTGCAGTGCAAAAACCTGCGCCCAGATCGCCAGCATCCCGATGAACAGCACAAGCGACGTCAACGCGGCGGCTTCCTCGACCACGGCCCGAACCATGACCCATCCTCCCTTACTGGACAGAACGGGAACATTGTTCTAGTTTTGTTCCAAGAGTCAAGAGGGATTTGGTATTTTTAATTGCGTACTAGCTGCAGGATCCGGGGGGTCCACCGACCTCGGCTTTGAGCCGCTTTCGTCGACGATGCGCGAGGGCACGCGCCCCCCGCCCCCACGTGGGCACGCCGGCCTTCGCTGAAGCGTCGGCGGGCTCAGCCACCCACAAATGTTTTAGTTGGTCTTCTTCGGCGCGTCGGTGGTCTTGGCGGTGGTGGAGGTCTTCTTCGCGGACGCATTCTTGTCGGCTGGCGGCGTCTTTTTCGCCGGCGCGGCGGAGGCGGGTTTTGTCTCACGCACGCTGCCCCAGGGATCGGCTGCCTTGGGCGTGGGCATTCCCTTGATGGCCGAGCGGTACTCGTTCTCCTTGATCGGATCGACCGGCTTCTCCTTTTGCGGTTCCCCCATGGGGATGCCGACCGGAAGCCCTTGGGCGTAAGCCGGTCCGGCGAGCGCCGTCGCGATCGCCACCGCCATCAAGCTCCGCATTTGATTCTCCCCGCCGTTTGCCCTCCCACCGATGCTAGCGCATGGTCCCGAAAAGGGGATGCCGGTTTTCGGAAGGCCGGGCGGGATCGCTTCAAGCAAGGCTTTGCGCCCGCACCATGGCGGCCCCTGCCGCCACTGATCGATTTCCGACGTTCGTCGTCATCATAATACCCTAGAGCTGGAACGATCCTCACGGGCCAAGCGTTTCTTCCTCCGCACGAGGTGGACACGAGGAGCGCTCCCATGAACCAGAATACCCAGAACCCGACCCAACGGCCGGGCCAGCAGTCGCAACAGCCCGGCCAGGGCGGCGGACAGCAAGGCGGACAACAGGGTGGCCAACAGAAGCCCGGCCAGCAGACCCAGAAGCCCGGTCAGGGCGGCCAGCAGGGCAGCCAGGGCGGACAGGGCGGACAGGGCGGACAGAATCCGCAGCGCTAGTAACCGTAGAAGAATTATTGCGGACCCCGGCTTCGGCCGGGGTTTGCGTTTTGAGGGGACAGATGTCAGAGGACAGATGTCGGATGCCGGACACGGGATTTCTGCCGTCCGATAGACGTCTCTCATCAACAGACATCCGCTCTCACCAAAAAGGACCACCGTAATGTTCCGACGCATCGCCTTTGTTGCGGCCGCCCTTGCCTTCGCCTCGCCAGCCTATGCCGAGAAGTGGGATCTCTCCACGGTCAATTGCCAAACCTTCCTCGGCTTCGACAAGGATACGACCAATATTCTCCTCGCCTGGCTCGACGCCTACTACAAAGGCGATGACGACCCGGCGGTCATCGACACCGACAAGTATCTCGCCAACGCCAAGAAGCTCGGCGACTATTGCCGCAAGAATCCGACGATCGGCCTGATCACCGCCACCGACGAACTGTTCGGCAAGTGATGCGCTGCGTAGCCCGGATGAGCGCGTTGCGCGACATCCGGGGCCCCGCATGTCGCCCGCTGCGCGGGCTCATGCGGTCTACGACTTCCCCTGCACCAGCCACACGCCGAGCGCGGTGACGGCGAAGCCGGCGATCAAAGCCCAGCCGATCGGTTCGCCGAAGCCGAACCAGGCCATCAGGGCGGAGACCGGCGGCACCAGATAGATGAGCGACGCCGCCTTCGCGGCCTGACCTTTCTGGATCAGGTAAAGCAGCGTCATTGTCGCGCCGATCGCGAGCGCGAATACGGACCACAGATAGACCGCAACGAGGGGCACGCTCACGCTGACGTTGCCGTCTTCGAACAACGCGCCGATCACCGCGGGAATCGTTGCGCCGATGAATATCAGCGCCGTGCGCGTCCATGCGTCGCCCCTCTGCTCGAAGCGTTTCTGATAAACCGACGCGTAGGCGGCGCAGGCGACGCCGGCGAGGGAAACGAGCGCGAGGAGAAGCGACCCGTGCCCCTCCCCGCTCGCAAGCTTCGGACTGATCACCACGGCCACCCCGGCGAAGCCGAGCGCCAAGCCCAGCCATTGCCGGAGCGCGAGCCCCTCGCCCACCATGGCGGAAGCAAACAATGCGGTGAGCGCGGGCTGCAGCGCGCCGATGAGTGCGGCGACGCCGACCGGCAGTCCTTTCACGATCGCCCAATACCCCGCCATCAGGAAAAAACCCTGCAGCAGCGCCCCCGCCCATATCAGACCTAGCCTGTCCGCCCGCGTCTCGGGCCACGGCCGGCGCAACGCGAGCGCGAGCAGGACCAGCACCACCGCGGCGCCGAGGTTGCGGGCGGTGATGAAGATGAACGGCGCGGCATAAGGCGCGAACGCGCGCGGCACCACGAACCCGGACGCCCACAGCAGAACGAAGACGACGGGAAGGGCGTAGTCGAACGCGCGGGCGGCTTGGCTCGTCGCCGTCATAGGCGTCGTGTGATCGCGAATGCGAGCATCCATGCCGGGACAAGCAAGCCCGGCATGGTATTGTTCCGGCTATCATTTCGGCGGATTCCGTAGGGTTCGTAGGGCGGATTAGCGGCGCGCAACGGCGCGTAATCCGCCGTCTTTTCGCGTGATGATACGCGGCGGGTTACGGCGCTTCGCGCCTAGCTAGCCCGCCCTACGCAATCATCCCCCAGGCGCGCCCTGGGTCCCGACATAAAGCGCGTAGAGGGACTGGCTCGCCGCCATGAACAGGCGGTTACGTTTGAGGCCGCCGAAACACACGTTGGCGCAACGTTCCGGCAATTTGATGCGGCCGATGAGCTTGCCGGCCGGATTGTAGACCACGACCCCGTCGAGTTCCTCGCTGCCCATGCCCCAGCCGCACCACAGGTTCCCATCGACATCGACGCGGAAGCCGTCGGGCGTGCCCGGCCCGGCGTCGATGAAAGTGCGCCCGTTGGCAAGCTTGGTGCCGTCGACCACATCGTAGACCAGGATCGTCCGGTTTGGGGTGGCGCGGGATTCCACGATGTAGAGCTTCGTCTCGTCGGGCGAGAAAGCGAGCCCGTTGGGGCCGCGCAGGTTGGGCGCGACCACACTCGCCTGGCCGTTCGGACCGACGCGGTAGACGTTCATCGGCAGTTCCGGAGTGGCCTGATGGCCTTCGTAATTGCCGCCGATCCCGAATGGCGGATCGGTGAACCAGACCGAATCGTCGGATTTCACCACCACGTCATTGGGCGAATTGAGGGGTTTGCCGTCGAACTTGTCGAGGATGACGGTGATCGAGCCGTCGTATTCGGTGCGCGTCACGCGCCGGCCGCCATGCTCGCAGGTGACGAGCCGCCCCTGGCGGTCGCGGGTATTCCCGTTCGCGTAATTCGAGGGCCGGCGAAACTCGCTGACCTGGCGGGTTTCCTCATCCCAGCGGATGATCCGGTTGTTGGGAATGTCGCTCCACAGGACGTAGCGGCCATCACCGAACCACACCGGCCCCTCGCTCCAGCGCATGCCGGTCGCGAGCTGCTCGACCGCCGCGTTGAACAGCCGGTATTTGGCAAAGCTCGGGTCGATGACCTCGACGGCCGGGTCAGGATACCGCCCCAACGCCTGCGGGGCTGCCGCCGCGACGGCGAGCGCCGCGCCGCCGGTCGCCATCATGGTGCGTCTCGTTGAATCCATGGGTGGGCCTCCTCCTCAGTTGTTGGGGTTAGCTGAGTATAGGCCCGGCCCGACAACGGAGGACAGACGGCGGACGACGGATCGCTGTAGCCCACGTCGAGGGCTCATCCGTCCTCTGTCGTCTGTCCTCCGTCTTCCGAGCCCTGCGTCGGCCCGCCGCAGGTATCACAAAAAAATTTTGAAACACTTTGGAACCGATCCCGGGCGGCCACGTTCATTCCTCGTCGGACGCAGCCCCCATCCCCCCTTCCCCCCGCGTCCGGCAAGTAACGCCCCGGTTCGCGAGCGCCAAAAGCGCCCGAACCGGGGCTTTTTTCTTGCGCCCGCCTATCGGATCGCGTACCGACGCCATAGCTTTGCCAGACTGGCGTGGTGCGATTTGCCCCTCCAAGCGACATCGATGGGATCGCCCGTCGCGGCCGACCTCCACATTGCACCGGTGTTGAGCCGGACCCCGATCGCGAAACCCGCGCGAGGCCCCTACCATGGCTGAAGCGGCGAAGATGGCGCACAACGCCCCGTTGCGCGTTCTCGTGGTCGAGGACGAGGTCATGATCATGACCCTCGTCGAGGACATGGTGACCGAACTCGGCCATAGCGTCGCCGGGCTCGCCGCCTCGGTCGAGGAGGCAGCCGGGCTCGCTGAAGGGGCCGAGTTCGACGTGGCGCTGCTCGATGTCAACCTGCAGGGCCAGACGGTCGAGAGCGTGGCGGCGACGCTCGCGCGCCGGGGCAAGCCGTTCGTGTTCACTACCGGCTACGGCGAGCGCGTGATCCCGCCCGAGTTCCAGGACCGGCCGATGCTCCCGAAGCCCTACCAGATCGAGCAGCTCGCGGAGATTCTCTCCCGGGTGACGCGCTGATTGACGTTTTCGCGGCGCGTTTTCAACAAACAAAAACGTCATGCTGAGGAGCGCGCGCGACAAGTCGCGCGCGCGTCTCGAAGCATGGCAGCACGCACCGAGTCTGCGACCATCCTTCGAGACAGCCGTTCGCCAATGCGAACGGCTTCCTCAGGATAACGGCGATGAGGAGGCACGCTCCCCTCGACATTGCGGCGATACTTCATTCAGAATGCTACGCGGCGGAGGAGCGACATGAGCGTGGGCGAGGGCGAACTGGTGCAACTGATCGAGCCCGGCCGGGTGCACCGGCGCGTCTATACGGATCCGGCGATCTTCGACCTGGAGATGGCGCGCATCTTCGGCACGGCGTGGATCTACGTCGGCCACGAGAGCCAGGTGAAAAACCCGGGCGACTATTTCTGCACCCGCATTGGCCGCAAGCCGGTGATCATGGTGCGCGGGCCGGACGGCGAGGTGCGCGTGATCCACAACCAATGCGCCCACCGCGGCGCCATGGTGGTCGCGCTCGAGCAGGGCAACGCGCCCGAGTTCCAGTGCTGCTACCACGGCTGGACCTATCATCTCGACGGCCGGCTCAAGGCGGTGCCGCTCCAGCACGGCTATCCGCGCGAGTTCGATCCCGCCGACCCGAAGACCTCGATGCTGCAGGTGCCCCGCGTCGAGAGCTACCGCGGCTTCGTGTTCGCGAGCGAGGCGCCGGACGGACCGGACCTCACCGACTCGCTCGGCTACATGGCGACGTCGCTCGACGACATGGTCGATCGCGCGCCCGACGGCGAGATTGAGGTCGCCGGCGGCGTGTTCAAACACACCTACGACGGCAACTGGAAGCTCTATTTCGAGAACCTGTGCGACGCCGCCCACCCGCTGTTCACCCACCGCTCCTCGATCGAGGCGGCGCAGCAGCAGTCGGACGCGGCCCATTCCGACGGCACCGGCGAGATCGCGCTGCGCCAGATGCGGCAGAACGGGGCGCCCTACTCGTTCTGGGAGTCGCAGGTCGGCATCTGGACCTATCCCAACGGCCACAGTTTCCTGGGCGACTATCACGACGACGCCAAGCTCGTCGCCGCCATGAATGATCCGACGTTCCGCGACTACCGCGGCGCGCTCGAAGCGAAGAAAGGCAAGGCACGCACCGATGAAGTGCTCGCGGTGCGGCGCTGGAACAGCACCATCTATCCGAATATTTCGTTCATGAGTCAGTTCCAGCAGCTGCGCGTGGTGCATCCGATCGCGGTCGACCGCACCGTCGTGCACGCCTACACGTTCCGCCTCAAAGGGGCGCCTGAGCGCATGTTCCGCAACGCCATCAGCTTCGCCAACACGGTCAACGGCACCGGCTCGCTGGTGCTCACCGACGATCTCGAAATCTATAACCGCATCGGCATCGGGCTTGCGAGCGAAGGCACCGAGTGGCTGCAGGTCGGCCGGGGATTCACGAGCGACGTGCCCGACGCACATGGCGGCCGCCGCGGCAAAAACTCGACCAGCGAGGTCTACATCCGCAACATGCTCGACGCGTGGCTCGCCTATATGACCAACGGGCGCGCCGCGCAGGCGGCGGCATGAAGCGCGCGTTGCGGCGGGACCGGCACCCGCCCAAACCGGCGCCGGCTCCGCGCGAAAAATTCCCGCCGCTCGACCTCGCCCGCTGCGAGCGGTTTCTCATGCACGAGGCGCGCCTGCTCGATGACGCCCGCTTCGACGATTGGCTCGCGCTCTTCACCGAGGACGCTTGGTACTGGATCCCGACCGAGCCTGACCAGCAGAGCCCGTTCGATACGGTGTCGCTGATCTACGACGATCGCCGCCTGCTTGAGACGCGGGTGCGGCGGCTCGCGAGCCCGCGCATCTATTCCCAGGAGCCGCCCTCACGCACCAGCCGCATGATCGGCAACGTGACCCAGGAAGAAACGTCGACCGACGGTTTCGTCTGCACCGTGCGCTCGAAATTCATGGTACTCGAAAATCGGCGCGACTCTCAGCGCCTGTTCGGCGGCACCGCGCACCATCGCCTGGTGCAGCTTGACGGCAAGGTGCTCATCGCCTGGAAGCGCGTCGACCTCCTCAATTGCGACGCCCCGCTCGACGGGATTTTGGTTCCGCTGTGAGAATAATGGCGCGGCCTCTCGCCCCCCTCTCCCCGCTTGCGGGGAGAGGGTCGGGGTGAGGGGGACTCTCAGGAGCGCGACCCAGTGGAGAGTCCCCCTCACCCGCCCGCCTCCGCTGCGCTACGGCGGGCGACCTCTCCCCGCAAGCGGGGAGAGGTAAGAAATCAACCCTCCGGCACGGGGCCGCACCAGCCGGGCAGATAATTCGCGTCCTCGCTTTTTGCGAGCTGGAGCGCCTGTTCCATCGCGTGGGCGAAGTCGTTCTCGATGCTCTTGCGCTTGATGCGGTTACGATAGAAATCCGCCCACAGGAACTCGGAAAACGGCGTCGTGTCCTTGGCAAAGCCGCCTTCGCGGCGCAGTTCGCCCGCGAGCGAGCGGTAAGGATCGTCGACGAGCTTTGATATCTGATCCGGTATGTCCTGGTAGCCGCGCCGGCGTCCCTCGTCGTCGAACGGATGCATCAGGGCGCGGTTGTCGAGATTGAACCAGAACGTCTCGCGGTCGAGCTTGCTGAAGTTATGCACGACGGCGACCAAAACGTCGGGCACGCGCTCCTCGTGCAGCGCCCGCGCGAGGTGATGATGATCGATCACGTAGTGGCGTCCTTTCGGTCCGAGCACCACCGGGATCATGTGTCTGCCGAGAAACTCTTCCTTGTGCCCCTTGCGCCGCCATTCCTTGCGCTTG
>JAFAUQ010000204.1 GCA_019243195.1 Hyphomicrobiales bacterium | reverse complement strand
TCGCCTGACGATTGCTATCCAGCTTCCGGGGAGCAAAGAAAAACGGGTCGCCGGCAGAAACAGGGTGCTTGGGCCCAGGAACTCGCGATTCCCGGCGAGGTGAGCGAGGATGAATTAACCGCCATCTTTTTGCGGATGGAGGACGATTTTGCCCGCCGGCAGGGATCCGCAACCGCTGCCGTCCGGGAGCAAAGAAAAACGGGCCGCCCGGCCACCAGGCGGCCCGCTGCTCGAGTTTGCTGCCTCCTTCTTATTCTTGATTGGTTACCCAGGCTCGGCTTTAGCGCTCCTCGCACACCTTCACGGTCTTCATCGCCGAGGTGGCTTCCTCGCGCGTCTTGTAGACCGTGCCGTCCGGTCCCACGACCTTGGTCGTGGCCACGGTCGGGCGCGACTCGGTAATGGTGCATTTCTTCGTCGTCGAATCGTGCACGATGTAATAGTCGGCAAAGGCAGGCGTGGCGAAGGACAGCGCGACGGCCGCCACGAGAAGTTTAGACATGGTGGTCCTCCAAGGTGGTCTTGCCGACATAAATTCGGCAGCGCCTGTTTGGTTCCCGTGCCGTCGCGCAAGATCAAAAATGATTAACGGCGCTGCTTACGTAAATACCGCAGCTCAAGCACGCCGTAGGGTGGGATACAAGCGGAGCGACCGTGCCCACCAACCGAGGGCCTCGCAAACAACTGGTGGGCACGGTCTCCGGCGCCAACCGCCGTTCGCCCTTAGTTTAGCCCACCCTACGGTACTTCCCTTGAGCTTCAGCCGGAACAACAGTAGCCGCAGCTTGTGTACGCGTCGGGCGGCGGCGCACCCGCGCGGCCGTAACGAGCGCCATCAGGATGGCCTCGCCGGCGCGCCGCAGGTCGGCCGAAGTGAGGCGACGGCGGTCGCCCGGATGCATCGCGCCGTGGCGCACCGTCGGCACGTGCACGAATTGCACGAGCGGCGCGCGGCCGCTCTCGGTCGCGGCGAGCGCGTGCCAATAGGCGAAGTTGCACAGGTAGCGTCCCGCCGTGTGCGAGAGCCTCGCGGCAATACGTTGCGCGCGGACGGCCGCGAGCAACGCCCGGTGCGGCGCGCGCCCGGGACGCACGCCCGGTTCGCCCGCGGCAATCGCGCCCGCGCCCGGGCGCTCGCCTACGGCATCGGGAAACAAGATCGAGCGCGCGTTGCGCGCGCGCAGTTCGATGCGCAGATAGTTGGTGCGGGTCGCGACGCCGAACAGCAGCACCACGTCGGGGCGGATGCGCTTTATGAGCGCCGGCAGTTCGCGCTCCACGGCCGCATAGCTTGTTTGGAAGACGAGCGGGATCCGTTTCACATCGGCGAAGCGCGGGCGACGGCGCGCGGCGAGCCGCGCCGGCAGCGCCATCGTCGGGTTGAACGGCGCGCCGGGAAACGGGCCGAACCCGGTGATGAGGACGGTGATGGCCATCGCCGAGCGCAAGTGTCCCGATTCCGAAGTTCGCCCGAGTTTGCCGCACGCTGCGTAGCGAACTTCGGAATCGAAGGACACTAGCAACGTTATGACTCTAGTGCCGCTTTGAACCCGAAGTTCGCAACCGGACTCGCGGCAATGGGATGCGAACTTCGGGTTCGCGGCACTAGTGCCGCTTGGCTTGGACCAGGAAGCCGATGATCGTCTCTTCCCCCAACTGTTTGCACGCTTCCAACCGATGCAGGCCCTCCACCAGCACATAGCGCGCGCCATCCTGGCGAACGAGGATCGGGGCTTGCTGACCGACCTCGAGAATGCTCTCGGCGATATCGTGCACCGTCTTGGGATTGAGCGTCGATCGTCGTTTCACCGGCACATAGATGTCTTTGATGGCAAACGTCTGCGCTTTCATCCACATGTGTACTGGT
Source organism: Hyphomicrobiales bacterium (assembly GCA_019243195.1). Classification (GTDB taxonomy): domain Bacteria; phylum Pseudomonadota; class Alphaproteobacteria; order Rhizobiales; family Xanthobacteraceae; genus AP-16. The sequence continues at coordinate 19,383 of JAFAUQ010000204.1, read as the reverse complement.
GTCCCAATTCCGAAGTTCGCACACCCTTGCTGCACCTGTGACGCGAACTTCGGAATTAAACGGACACCAGCAAATCTATGATTCTAGTGCCGCTTTGAACCCGAAGTTCGCAACGTCACGTGCCGCAATATCAGGCGAACTTCGGGTTCGCGGCACTAGTCCCAATTCCGAAGTTCGCCCCCTTTGCGGCTTGCTCGGAAGCGAACCTTCGGAATCGAAGCACACTAGCGACTCGATGATTGTAGTACCGATTTGAACCGGAAGCTCGCAACCGCACGTACCGCATATTATGCGAACTCGGGCGCGCGACACTAGCCTGCAGGCGCGTCTGTCGGCGGCATTTTGCGCCGCAGGCGGGTGCGGCGGGCGGTACCTTCATAGTCCCATGGCATCGGCGATTTCTTCGACCGCGAGCGCGGGCGAGAGCCGCCCTTGCGCGACCGCGGTCTCGAGCGCCGGCAGGCGCGACTTGAGCGCCGGGTCGTTCTTGAGCCGAGCGATCAGCCGTTCGTCGAGCATGGTCCACAGCCATTTGATCTGCTGCTCCTTGCGCCGCGCGGCAAATTCGCCGGCCTGCGTGAGGCGCTCGCGATGCGCGAGAATCTTCGCCCACAGGTCGGCGAGGCCGTCGCCGGTGAGTGCCGAATAGGTCACGACCGGCGGCGTCCAATGTGGCGACCGGGGGGTGAGAATATGCAACGCCGCGGAATATTCGGCGGCCGCCGCGCGCGCCCGCTTGACGTTGTCGCCGTCCGCTTTGTTGACCGCGATCATGTCGGCAAGCTCGATCACGCCCTTCTTCAATCCCTGCAGCTCGTCGCCGGCGCCGGCGAGCATCAGCAATAAGAAAAAATCGGTCATGTCGGCGACCGCCGTTTCCGACTGGCCGATGCCCACGGTCTCGACCAGCACCACGTCGAAGCCGGCGGCCTCCGCGAGCAGCATGGTCTCGCGCGTCTTGGCGGCGACACCGCCCAGCGTGCCGGAAGCCGGGGAGGGGCGGATGAAGGCGTGCGGATCGGTCGCGAGCCGCGCCATGCGGGTCTTGTCGCCGAGGATCGAGCCGCCGCTGCGGCTCGACGACGGGTCGACCGTGAGCACCGCCACCCGGTGCGCCTGATCGGTGAGGAACACGCCGAGCGCGTCGATTGTGGTCGATTTGCCGACGCCGGGCATGCCGGTGATGCCGACCCGGATGGCGTTGCCGGTCGCGGGCAGCACCTCCTGCACCAGGCGGCGCGCGGCGCGCTGGTGATCGGCGCGCTTCGATTCGATCAGGGTGATCGCGCGCGCAAGCACCGCCCGCTCGCCGGCGCGGAGGCCGGCGGCAAGCTTCGCCACATCGGGACTGGGCGGGGAAGATTCGGAGCGCCGCGCCATGGCGGCTGAGTAAACCAGTGCGGCGCCTACGTCACCTAGCTTAGGAGTTAGTGCGCCCACCACCGCTGCAGGTCGCGAGCCGCGGGAACGGCTGACTCGGTTGCATTGACCTCCACCCTCCGCGGCATGGCATGCGGCTCGATTGCGGCGGGCGCCGAGACCTGCTGGACGCTCGCGGCACGATGCAGGTTCGGCTCGACGGTAGCGGTCTGCTCGCCGAAGCGCTGGCGGTAGACCTGCAGATTCTCCATCACGCGCTGGACGTAATTGCGCGTCTCGGAGAATGGAATGCGCTCGACCCAGTCCACCGCATCGACCTTGGGATCGCGCGGATCGCCGTGCTGCGCCATCCATTGTTGAACCCGGCCGCGGCCGGCGTTGTAACCCGCGAAGGTCAGGATCAGCGAGCCGCGATAATCGTGGAGCAGCCCGGAGATTTCTCCCGCGCCGAGCTGCGTGTTGTAGACCGGGTCGGACACGAGACGGCTCCAGTCGTAGGAAACGCCGAATCGCTTGGCGGTGTCGCGCCCGGCCGCCGGCGTCACCTGCATCAGCCCGACCGCCTTGGCGGCCGAGCTGTCGGCCTGATCGAAGCCGCTTTCCGTTCGTACGATCGAATAGACGATACAACGATCAAGCGGCGAACCGACCGGCTTGTAATTCGGCACGCCGACGTCGGGATAGGCGTAATGATCCATCGCCAGCCCGCGGCCGAGGGCGGTCTTGCCGACGAGCAGCATCGCCTGGGCGTCGTGATAGCGGGCAGCGAGCTTGCCGAGCCCGGAGATCACGGCTGCATCGCTGCTCTCCGCCGCGAGATCGGACAGGAAGGCCAGGGCGAGGTCGCCCTCGCCGATCTCATAAAGAATGGTGGCGGCACGCAGCAGCTCGTTGCTGCCCTCGTCCGCCGGTTCGGGTGCCGGACGCGAGGCGGCGAGGTCGGCAAAGCCGAGCCGGGCGCGCGCCAACTGGCCGTAATACGTCGTGCCATAGCGGGCGGCGCCTTCGTATTGCGCCTGCATCTCGTCGACCTCGCCGGCCGCCTCGGCGGCGCGGCCGCGCCAGTAGGCGGCACGCGACAGCGTGACCGGATCGGTCTTGCCGTCGTCGACGTGGGCGAAATGCTCGCGCGCGGTCACCGGATCGTTGAGAAAGCGCAACGCGATCCACCCGGCCATGAAGTGAACGTCGGCCTCGTAATAGGGATTAACCGGAGGCGCCGCGGTGCGCGCGACCTCGTAGGCGGTCGCCGCATCGCCGGCGTCCAGAAGCTTGCGCGCCAGCATGCGGCGGGCGCGCCACCATTCGTCGGTGTCCTGGCGGCGCAAATCCTCCGGCGAGCCGGCGAGCGCCAGCTTAGCCGCGGCCGCAAGATCGTCTTTCGGCGTCACGACCTGGCCACGCATATTCGACCCGGGCGTGACGTTGCGCAGCAGCCATGTGATGCGGCAGAGCGCGTAGCCGAGATCGCCGCGCGCCTCGGAGGGGACCGCGTCGAGCAGAGCTTTGCTCTTTTCCGACTTCACCATCGCCGCGCTGCAGGCCTTGACGATCGCCACGCGATCGTCGCCGATCCGCTTGGCGGCGCGCATCGCCGCGCCGAAATCCTTGGCGCCGATGCGCCGGTCCATTCGCGCCACATGATCGGTGCGCGTGAGCATGTCGGGGAAGGTGGCGAGCACCGCGGTTTCCAGTTCCGCCGACAACGCCGCCGATTGCCACACCGCCCGCACTTCGCTTTCCGCGAGGGCGCGATCGCCCGCCAGCATGGCGACGCGCGCGAGCACCAGCCGGCCGATCGGGCTTGAGGGTTTCTCGCCGACGAAGCGGCGCACCGTGTCGGCGTCGCGCCGCTCCTGCCACAACCTCGCCTCGGCGCGGCGACGCATGGCCGGAATGCTCGGCCAATCGGGATTGGCGTTGATGAAGGCGGCGTAGCGGTCGAAACCGGCTTCGCTGTCGGGGTGGCGCAGCCGTGCCCATAGCACGAGCTTCACCGCGACCGGATCGTCGATCGATTCGGCAAGCGCGGTCGCTTCCTTGGTCTTGCCGTGGCGTATGAGGTCGATGGCCTGCTTCGCGGAGCTGAGAGCCGGCGGCAACGGCGCCGCGTCTCCCGCGGCGGCTTGGTCGATCACATGGCCGGGCCGCTTTTCGACCTTCTCGCGCTCGCCTTTGTGCTTGTGGCGCGTGGCCGCGGCTGACTTTTTGTGGTGAGCCGATGCGGGCTTTGCGGATGCAACCGACAACGCCTCGGCAGTGCCGAGCGCTACGAGCGATGCGGCCAGCAGCCAGGCGAGCGCACGCCGATGCGGGCCGCGGCCGCCATTCGCGGCTGCCGCTTTCGATCGAGCGATGTCGACGGGATTGTCAGAAACAATGTGAGCCGAGCGAGCACGCACCACCAACGCGGCGCATCGTTTGAAGCCCATGGTCCAGCCCCCCTGAACGCATCGTCAGTGGAAGGCAGAATCGTGGCGCCATCGGGACGGGAAATCGATTTCGTGCCGGTGTGATATCTGTGCCACACAAATCCGGCGGGTGAGGGTGCGGGGCTGCGAGTTGCGCGCCGTCAGGCGCGCTTGCGTCCCGGCGCCGCGGCGAGAACAATGCGCCGCCAACCAAGGAGGGGGATTGCCATGGACCTCGGACTGCACGGCAGGCATGCGATCGTGACCGGCGGCAGCCGCGGCATCGGCAAGGCCATCGCGCGGGAATTGGCGCGCGAGGGCGTCGATGTGGCGATCGTCGCGCGCAACAAGTCCGACCTCGAGGCGACGGCGACCGAGCTGGCACGTGAGACGAACCGGCGTGTCGTTCCGCTCGCCGCCGATGTCACCAGCAGGGATCAGGTCGAGCGCACCGTGGCCGAGGCGGCGCGGCAACTGGGCGGTCTGCACATCCTGGTCAACAGCGGGTCGGCGCCGGGAGGCTCGGCCACCGCAACCGGACCGATCGACACGGTGGTCGATGAGGATCTGCTGGAAGACTTCAACGTGAAATACGTCGGCGCGCTGCGCTGTTGCCGCGCGGTCATTCCGATCATGAAGGAGCAGCGCTGGGGCCGCATCATCAACATCAGCGGCGGCAATGCGCGCAACGCCGGAAACCTCAGCGGCGGGGCGCGCAATGGCGCCCTCGTGCATCTGACCAAGACGCTGGGGGTGCAGTTCGGCCGTCACGGCATCACGGTCAACTGCATCCATCCGGGCATCACCCGCACCGAGCGCACGCCGCGGCTGCTCGCCGCCCGCGCCAAAGAGTTGGGCGTATCGCCGGAAGAGGCCGAACGTAAAGACTTCGCGCCCGATTCGCCGCGCGGCAATGCCATCTGCCGCATGGTGGATGCCTCGGAAGTCGCGACCGTCGCGGTCTTCCTGGCATCGGAAAAGGCGTGGGCGGTCTGCGGCGAGCTGGTCGTGGCGAGCGGCGGCTCCGGCCGCGCGGTTTATTATTAGTCATTCGATTTATGACTCGTCATGCCCCGCGAAAGCGGGGCATCCAGTAAACACGGACCGTGGTATTGTTTGAAAGGCCGGTGGTTACTGGATCGCCCGCTTTCGCGGGCGATGACGAGAGTTATGCATTAGCAAACTCAATCAACAAAGAAGCGGTTGCGCGGCCGCGGCAGGCCGAGGTGCTCGCGCAACGTCCTCCCTTCGTAATCGCGCCGGAACAGGCCCCGCCTCTGCAACTCCGGAACGACGCGCGCGACGAAATCGTCGAGCCCGCCCGGCAGGTAAGGCAACATCACGGTGAAACCGTCGCAGCCTTCGCTCGACAGCCATTCCTCCATCTCGTCGGCGATCGTCTTCGCCGTACCCACCATGGCGAGGCCGGCATAACCGCCCAGCCGTTGCGCGAGCTGGCGAACGGTCAGGTTCTCGGCCTTGCCGAGATTGATCGCGCGCTGCCGGCCGCTCTTCGACGCGTTGCTTTCCGGGATATCGTCCGGCAGCGGAGCGTCGGGATCGAATTTCGACGCGTCGTGCCCGAGCGCGATCGAAAGCGACCCGATGGCATTGGCGTAATCGACAAGGCTATCGAGCATCGCCCGCTTGGCCCGCGCCTCCTCGACCGTGTCGCCGACGACGACGAAGCAGGCGGGTAAAATCTTCATGTGCCCGGGCGAGCGGCCGAGCTTCCTCATTCGGCCCTTCACGTCGGCATAAAACTCGCGGCCGGCGGCGAGGTTGCTTTGCGCGGTGAACACGGCCTCCGCGGTCTCCGCCGCAAGCTGCCGGCCGGCGTCCGACGCTCCCGCCTGTACGATCACCGGCCAGCCTTGCACCGGCCGCGCGATATTGAGCGGTCCGCGCACGGAAAGATATTCGCCCTTGTGGTCGAGCACGTGCATTTTCGTCGGATCGAAGAAAATGCCGTGCTCGACGTCGCGCACGAACGCGTCGTCGGCCCAGCTGTCCCATAGACCCGTCACCACGTCATAAAACTCGCGCGCCCGCCGATAGCGTTCGTCATGGTCGACATGCTCGTCGAGCCCGAAGTTGAGCGCCGCGTCCGGATTGGACGTGGTGACGATATTCCAGCCGGCACGGCCGCCGGAGAGGTGATCGAGCGAGGCGAAGCGGCGCGCGATGTGATAGGGCGCATCGAAGGTAGTGGAACCGGTGGCAACGAGACCGATGCGCTCGGTGACCTGCGACAAGGCCGAGAGCAGTGTGAACGGCTCGAACGATGTCACCGTGTGACTGCGCTTGAGCGCGTCGATCGGCATGTTGAGCACGGCCATGTGGTCGGCCATGAAAAACGCGTCGAACTTCGCCCGCTCCAGCGTCTGGATAGACTGTTTGATATGCGCAAAGTTGAAATTCATGTCCGGCCACGCGCCGGGATAGCGCCAGGCGCCGGTATGGATGCTCGCCGGCCGCATGAAGGCGCCGAGATGGAGCTGGCGTGAGGATGTCATCTTCGTTGTCCTGCGCGGAAGCACGGTCGTTTAGAGGATAAGCAGATGTCGGTCTTGGAGGACAAGGACGCGATCCGCGAAGCCATGGCGGCCTATTGCCATGCGCTCGATGCCTGCCGTTTCGCTGACGTCGCGAGCCTGTTTGCCGACGACGGTATATGGACCACCGACTACGGTGAGGCCAAGGGGCGCGACGCGATCGAAGCGATGCTCCGCGGCATCGTGCCGGTGAAAGGGGAGGGGCCCTAGTGCCGCGAACCCGAAGTTCGCACCAAAATTGCCGCGAGTCCGGTTGCGAACTTCGGGTTCAAAGCGGCACTAGAATCATAGAGTTGCTAGTGTCCTTCGATTCCGAAGTTCGCTCCGAAGCGTGCGGCAAGCTCAGGCGAACTTCGGAATCGGGACACTAGCCGCGAGCATTACATCACCAACATCATCATAAAGGTGAGCGGCGACGCGGCGTCCTCGATCTCCGATTACCTCGTCGTGCGCGAATCCGGGCCGGATCTGATCCCGGTCATGGGCGGCACCTACAAGGATCAATGGGTACGCCAGGGCGGGACATGGCACTTCCAGCGAAAAGAGCTGGTGCATGACATAGCGGGCGACATGGCATTGAAGAACAACCGTTGACGCCCTGTCACGACGAGGCGCCCGAAGGCGACGAAACAATCCAGGAGGCACAGCTTGCCTTTGCCCATCTGCAACGTTTGAGTCGGCCGGCTCTTTCCAACTGATGATGGCGAGTGAGCCCTCACGCTACAGCCTGGTCGGCCGGCCGAGCCGTTTCGATCCCGAACGCCTCGAGCACTTTGGCGGTGTCGGTATGCATGTTGAACCTCGCCAGCTTGTCGCCGCGCACCGTCCAAACATGAGCGAATGCGGCCGTGAACGGCCGTCCGGTGTTCTTCGACCTGCCGGAATAGGTCCCGAGCGAAACAACGCGGTCGCCTTGCGTTATGAACTCGTGGGGCTCGACGGAAAAGCCATCCCAATCGCCGGCAACCGGCACGAGCAGATTGTCCACGACGGCCTGCGGTCCATGCCACGTGCCGTTGTAGTAGGGGAAACGCTCTGCCTCGGTCCATTCAACTTGCGGATCTAGCAACGAGACGACAGCCGGAACGTCACCGCGGCCGAGAGCCGCGTAGAAGCAGCGAACGATGTCGACGGGCGAAGCCATGGGAGTCTCCCTATTTTGAAGGAGCCGGCGGCATCGGCGCGACCGCAGCCGATGCCGTTCCGGCGTGGCTAGCTCATATGACTTTGGCGAGATGACCCAGCCCAAGCGCTTCGACGACATGCGCTTGGATCGGAGCGGTCTGGGCGTTCACGGTGTCGGAGCCGAAGGCGGCGCCGACCACGGTACGCGCGGGACGACGGCCCTTCGGTAGCGCCACGAGCGTGGCGATCGCTTCGGCGACATCGTGCGGGTTCGGGGCGTCGGCCGCCTGAAACGTCGCCATGAAGTGCTTGAACATCGCGCCGGGAATCTCGCCGACCGGTCCATACGCCCTCGTCCGCTCGAAATCGGCGGGCTGCCGAACGTTCGCGTACATCGAAGTCGGATAGGCACTCGGCTGGACCAGCGCGACGTCGATGCCGAGCTGCGAGACCTCATAGCGCAGGCTGTCGGTGAGGGCCTCGACCGCGAACTTGCTGGCGCCATAGATGCCGAAGAACGGAAAGGTCACACGCCCGAGGATCGAGCCGATATTGACGATCAATCCGTCGCCCTGGGCGCGCATTGTCGGCAGCACGGCGCGGATGGTGCGAAGCATTCCAACCACGTTGGTGTTGAAGACCACTTTGGCCTGATCCGGCGTGAACGCCTCGGTGACGCCGGCGGAGGCAATGCCGGCATTGTTGACGAGCACGTCGATACGATGCGCGCGCGCCAGCACGTCTTTCACGGCGCGGTCGACCGACTCGTCGCTGGCGACATCGAGCTCGACTACCGCGATGCCCTGCTCGTGCAAAGTCTCCGCATGTTTGTGATTCTTGCCCTGCGGTTCGCGCATTGAAGCGAATACCGTATGGCCGGCGTGGGCCAGCGTTTGCGCCGTGTCGCGGCCAAAGCCGGTGCTGGCGCCGGTGATCAGGATCGTCTTGGACATGATTGCGTTCCTTCCTTTGCGATGGGTTCAGGGTCAGGCTGCGCGTGATTGTTTCGGCAGTTTGCGGGCGAGAAAGTCGCGGATGATCGCAGCGATCTCGGGACCCTGGCTTTCCAGCGCGAAGTGGCCGGCATCGAGCAGGTGAATTTCGGCGTCCGGATTGTCGCGCCTGAAGGCCTGCGCGCCGGCGGGCAGGAAAAACGGATCGTTCTTGCCCCACACGGCAAGCAACGGGGCACGCCGCGAGCGGATGTACTCCTGGAACTTGGGATAGAGCGCCACATTGCTCTGATAATCGCCGAACAGATCGAGCTGGATTTCGTCATTGCCGGGACGAGCAAGCAGAGCCGAGTCCAAGGTCCAGGTATCTGGAGCGAGGCGCTCCGGCGTCGGCACGCCGTGGGTGTACTGCCACCGGTTGGCTTCCGGCGCGAGGAAGGCGCGCAGCGCTTCGCGGTTTGCCGGCGAGGGATCCCGCCAGTACGCCTGGATCGGATTCCAGCCCTCGCTCAGCCCCTCGGAATACGCGTTGCCGTTCTGGGAGATCACGGCGGTGATCCGCTCCGGATGACGAACCGCGAGGCGGAAGCCGATCGGGGCGCCGTAGTCGAACACGTAGAGGGCATAGCGGTTAAGCCCGACGATCTCGGTGAAGCGCTCGACCACATGGGCGAGATGATCGAAGCTGTATTGGAAGCTCGATCGCTCCGGCGCGTCGCTGAAGCCGAAGCCGGGCAGATCGGGCGCTACGACGTGGTAAAGATCGGCAAGCGCCGGAATCAGCTCCCGGTACATATGCGAGGAGGTGGGGAATCCGTGCAGCAGGAGCACGGCTGGCGCATTTGGATTCCCGGCCTCGCGATAAAAGATTTTGACTCCGTCGACCGGAGCGGTGCGGTAAGCGAGCGTCATGACGACCTCCTCGGTTGGTGGCTACAGTGGATCAAGCGACGTGAATCGTTGATGCAGGAAGTGTTCGGCGCACCTCTGCGCGCAGGCGTTCGATCTCGGCTTCGAGCGACTCGATGCGGCTGGTGAGATCGGCGACGTCGGCCGCCGTGAAAAGCTGTGGGATGTGTTGCGGGCAATTCGCGTCCCAAACGGAAACCGTCACGAGAACGTTCTGTTCGGGTCGCGCGGCATAACCCGGCGGCATCAGCCTCGCTGTCAGCTCGGAATCGCCTTCAACGACACGCGCTTCACCCCAGATCTTGACGCGCTGCCGGCGCGCGTAATCGATGAGAAACAAACAAACCTTTGAATTTTCTGCGAGATTTCCCTGGGTGATATACTGCCGATTGCCGGCGAAATCGGTAAAGCCGATGGTCTTCTCGTCGAGCACGCGCAGGAAGCCGGGCGGGCCGCCGCGGTGCTGGATGTAAGGCTGCCCCTGCGCGTTCGCGGTGGCGATGAAGCTGCTGGTTTGTGCCTCGATGAATGTTGCAAGGTCAGGCGAGATCCGTGTCCGCCAGGGCCGGCTCTCATCCAGGCGCGCGAACAGACGGCGCGAACCCTTGCGCGCCTGGATCGCCTTGATGCTGGGCGTGAAGACCACATCGCGTGAGCGGGTCGGCGCAGGAATGGGGGACATCGGGCTTGCCTTCGCGGTTCTGGCCGGGAAGCGGCGCGTGCGTGGATAGGTAGCCCTTCCATCAAAACGAAAAACCAGCGACAATCGGCAATCATCCTCCCATTTTCCGGCAGGATAAAATGGACCGCCTCGGGTCGATGTCGGTGCTGGTGGCAGCGGTCGAGGCGGGCAGCCTTTCAGCGGCGGCGCGCCGGCTCGGCGTGCCGCTGACGACCGTCAGCCGTAAAGTCTCCGAACTCGAAACGCACCTGGGGACGCGACTTCTCACCCGGTCGAGCCGCAAACTCACGCTCACCGAGGCGGGACGAAGCTATGTCGAGGCCTGCAAGCGCATTCTCGAAGACGTCAACGAAGCCGAGCGCGCCGCGACGGGCGAATACAGCGCGCCCAGGGGCGAGCTCATCGTCACGGCGCCGATCGTCTTCGGCCGCTTGCACGTCATCCCGGTCGCGGTCGAGTTTCTCAAGATTTATCCCGAGGTCGACACAAGGTTTGTTCTGACTGACGGTTTGATCAATCTTTTGGAAGACCATGTCGATGTCGCCGTTCGCATCGGCGAACTGCCTGACAGCAGCCTGGTCGCGATACGGATCGGAGCAATCCGTCGCGTCGTGTGCGGGAGCCCGCGCTATTTTGCCGAGCGCGGGATTCCGAAAAAGCCCGCCGACCTCGCCGGGCACGACTGCATCACGTTCGAGGGATTGTCGTCACCCGACACCTGGATCTTCAGGACGGCAGGGGGGCAAGCACCGATCCCGGTTCATTCCCGATTGGTGGTGAACACGGCCTCGGCCGCGATCGATGCGGCAATCGCTGGCTTCGGGATCACGTGCGTGCTTTCGTACCAGGTCGCCGATGCGATACGGGCCGGCACCCTCGCAGTCGTGTTGGAAAAATTCGAATCGGCACCCTGGCCTATCAGCTTCGTCCATAGCGGGCAGGGGCTCTTGCCATTGAAGCTGCGGGCTTTCATCGATTTTGCGACACCTCGACTGAAGGCAAGGCTGTCCAAGGGCATGACGTAGACTGGTTTGGAAAGTTTTTGAAACTGGATCTTATTCACGACGGCGTGAGCAATCGGTCATCTCAGATCGAGCGACTGTGACGCGGTGGCGTGTCGCGAAGACTGTTTTCCAGTCACATTCTACCCCTCCGACGTGTCTTTCATCTCAGCCGCGCCCCGACCAGGGGCCACCGGCCGCTTAACACATCTGCACAGGAGGGCAGGAGATGTCGCACGTCACGCGTTACCACCCGGTGCTTGTCATCATGCACTGGGGGCTGGCGTTCTTGATCATTGTCTCACTTGGACTCGGCGCGCTCGTCCTGGCGCATTTGCCGAACAGCGATCCGGCCAAGGTTGCCGGGCTTCGCGCCCACATGGTGGGAGGCGTGGCGATCCTCGCGCTGACGCTGCTGCGCCTTATCGTGCGCAGCACGAGCGCGCATCCCGCGCCCGCACGGACGGGTCATCCGTTCCTCGACACGCTGGCTCGTGTATCCCATCGCATGTTTTATCCCGTGGTGTTCATGATGGCCGGCAGCGGCCTTGCGCTTGCCGTCGAATCTGGCGCTCTGACGGTCGTCTTCGGGCATCAAGGCGCGCTGCCCGCGGATTTTTGGATCTTCACGCCGCGCAGCGTGCACTATTTGGTCTCGCGCGTGCTCATGGCGCTGATCGCGCTGCACGTGGCCGGCGCGCTCTACCATACGTTCGTTCTACGCGACGGACTCCTGCGCCGCCTCTGGTTCGGCCGGCGTGTGGCGACCGCGTCCGCTGCACTCCCCTCGACGTTCAATCGCCGCATCGCACAGGTGAAGCAATGAACAGCCTCGTTCCAGCGCAAGCAGCCGCGCAATTCTTGAGCCTCTTGGTGTTTGCGACCGCGGCGAAATGGTATGCCGCGCCGCGCCTCAAAGCCCTCGGGCGCGCCGAGGCGCTCATTGCGCTGCTGTGGGTTCACGTGGTCCGCTACGTGGCGCTGCAGGCGTTTTCGGCACAGCGCGACGGCTTTCCCATCTCCGATCATGCGCTCGCCGACATCGTGACGGGCGATCTTGCCGGATCGACGATCGCCGTTCTTGCGATATTTGCCCTGCGTTATCGACTGCGCTTTGGACTCGCCTTGGCTTGGCTCTTGGTCGCGGAGACCGCCTACGACACCGTTACAAACATCCACGGCGGGATGCAGGAACATCTGCTCGGTGCCGCAAGCGGGCTTACGTGGATGATTCTCGCCTTCTACGTCCCGCTGGTCGTCGTGAGCGTCATCCTGATGGCATGGCAGCTTTATGCAAGGCGCGGCGAGGAACTCGACCGGGCGGCAGGCGGCGCAACGCCATCCGCAGAGCTCGCCGATCTGACGCCACGCCGTCGTTACGCCCGGTGACGAATCGTGCCGGCCGGGTCACCTCGCTGTCACGTTTTCGGCGCGTCGCGTGTCTTATCGGGCGGGGGCCATTCGATGGAGGCGATCATGAGTAAAAGCGAGCCGATGGGACCCGTGAGGCCCTATGACGTCGTGGTCCTGGGTGCGGGCTATGCCGGGCTCATCGCGGCACTGCGCCTGGGCGCACGAAAAGGCGGATTGCGCGTCGCTCTCATCAGCGCGCGCGATCAGTTCCTCGAGCGAGTGAGGCTGCAGGAGAGCATCGTCGCTCCGGTCGCGGCGCGTATCCCCTCGATCGCCGCCTTTCTTGGCGGGACCGCGGTCGACTTTATCTGCGGGGAGGTGAGCGCGCTCGACGCGGACGCGCAACGCGTTCGCGTCGAGATCGACGGCTGCGAGCAGGAGCTGGCCTTCGCTCAAGCCGTTTACGCGCTTGGCTCGCATATCGACGTGGAGAACGTTGCGGGCGCTGCCGCGCACGCTTATCGGCTCGAGGGGGGCGAGGGTTCACGCGCCGCGGCCGCGCTGCGTGCACGGCTGACGGAGACTGCCGGCGACCCGGTGCGGGTCGTTGTTGTCGGCGGAGCCGAGACCGGAATCGAAGCCGCCGGCGAAATCAAAACCGCCTGGCCGGGGGCGGACGTGACCATGATCAGCCGAACGCCCGGCTTCAAGGGGGCGCGGGTGGAAAAGGCCGTGCGCGCTGAACTCATTCGGCTCGGTGTCCAACTGATCAACGGTGAGAGCGTAACCGAGGTGCAAGCAACCAAGGTACTGACTGGCAGCGGCCGCTCCGTTGCCTGCGACATCTGTGTGTGGGCCGGCGGGCTGCGCTCCGCATCCCTCGCGCGTGACGCAGGCCTTGCGACCGACGGGCAGGGGCGCATTTGGGTCGACGCGAACCTGCGGTCGATCTCTCACCTGCATATCCTGGCCGTGGGCGACGCGGCCCATCCAATCACGCCGACCGGCGCGCCCTATCGGCGCTCGGCGTTCGCCGCCCTGGTATCGGGAGCGTATGCGGCGGACGCCATTTTGGCGCAGCGGGCCGATCGACGGCTGCGTCCGTTCAGTTTCTCAACCTTCGGCCAGGGCATCGCCATCGGCCGCAGCGGCGTGGGGTTTGTCAGCTATCCCGACGACCGGCAAATCCTGTTCGTGCTGACCGGCGGAACAGCACGCCGGGTCCGGAATTTTTTCGTGTGGCTCGTCACCGCCGTGCTCAAGGTGGAGCGTCGGTTTCCTGGGTTCTTCTTCTGGCCGGGCCGGCGACGCGTGTCCTGGCGCGAAGCGAATGACGCCATCGAGAAGGCGGCAGAAACGGTACGCGCATGACTCTCGAACGCGCCTTTGCCGAGTTGCGTCCGGCCATGTTCGCGCTCGCCTACCGGATCACCGGCAGCCGCGCCGATGCCGACGACATCGTGCAGGAAGCTTTCCTGCGCCTGCATCGGGCCGAGCCGGAAGAGGCGGTCAGATCGCCTCAACCGGTTGCGCGACACGCGCGCGCGGCGCGAGGACTATGTGGGCGAGTGGCTCCCCGAGCCGGTCCTCACCGGCGACGAGCCTGCCGTGCGCGCGGAGGACGTTTCCTTCGCGCTGCTCGTGGTGCTCGAGCGTCTTTCGCCGTTGGAGCGCGTCGTCTTCGTCTTGCGCAATGCGTTCGATCTCACCTTCGAGGAGATCAGCCGCGCGGTCGGGCGGGATGTCGCCGCCTGCCGGAAAATCTTGAGCCGCGCCCGGGCGCGCGTTGCGCAGGAACGCCCGCGCTTTGCCGTAGACCGCGAGCGCCATCGGCAATTGACGCACGGGTTTCTCGAGGCGACGCGCGCTGCCGACATGAGCCGGCTTGTTTCGCTGCTCGCCGACAACGTGGTGTTTCACGAGACGGCGGCGGCAAGGCGCTCGCCGTCAAGAAACCAATCGTCGGGAGCGCGGCGGTCGCGCGCTTTCTCATCGCGGTCACGCGCACGATGCCGCCCGACGCGGTCATCGAGGAAATTGAGCTCAATGGCGCCCCCGGCCTCCTCGGCAGAGTCGGCACCCGCCCCCTGGTTGCCATCATGCTCGACACGGACGGCGATCGCATTCACTCGGTCTTTGCGGTCGCCAACCCCGACAAACTCGCCGCGATCATGTAGTGCGCGCGTCCGGGCGGGACCTAATCCCGGTCATGGGCGGCACTGACAAGGATCAATGGGTGCGCCAGGAGGGGACATGCGAAAAAAGCTGGTGCATGACATATCGGGAGATATGTCGTTGAAGCCAACTCCGCCGTCATCCTGAGGAGCGCGCGAAGCGCGCGTCTCGAAGGATGGCCACACGCACGGAGCTTGCTTCCATCCTTCGAGACGGCCGCTTCGCGGCCTCCTCAGGATGACGGCGGTGTTTGTTTCACGACGTCAATCCGTCGTCTGACAGACGATGCGCCAATGCTCGCCCACCGATTTCAAGGCTTTCCACGGGCCATTGGGGCTGTGATCGAGGCCGGCTTCGAACTGCGGCCACGAGCCCCAGCGCAGGTTGCTCGGCCGGGCAATCACTTGCATCGCCCGCCGGGACGGCTGAACGAACGGCAATGTTCCGTGCGGCGTGGTCGAGGCAAAGACGACGAGATCGCCGGGTTCGAGCTGGGGAACGACGCAGTCCGGCGCATGTTGGCGGATATATTTGCTCAGCGCCGCATGGTAGAGTTCATAGGATTCGACCGATGCCGCTTCGACATTCAGTTCCGCCGGCGCGACGACCTTCCCGCGCGGCCATGGCACGATCGCGAGCGGACCGTTGCGCAACGTGATCGGCTCGAGCGGGATCCACAGCGTGTGCCCGAATCCGCGCGGCTCGGTATCGAAGCTCCACCCGTCGAGGTGAAGCCCGGTCCCCGGCGGCGTGAAAAACACGATCGTTTGGTGCACGGTGTAGTTTCGCGCGCCATCGATCTGCGTGAGCAGCTCGGCAACGCGGTCGGTCAGCAGCAGCGCTTCGATCGCCGCCGCCGTGCGCGGGCTCTCCGGCTGTGCATGCGGGTTGAGCAGGCCATCACGGGGAACGCGGGTGCCGTCGAGAAAGACGTTGGGCTCGCGTTTGAGCGACTTGTGCCGCAGGAACGGATCGGGCGACCCGATCACCTCGTCATCGAGCGCCGTGCAGAGCGCAGCAATTTTTTCCGCTTCGACGGCGCCGCGGAAGATCGCGTAGCCATATTGCTCGTAAAACGCCGAGGTCGCTCCTTCGGGCGCCGGCACCGGCCGCGCGCGAAAGGTCGTGCCGTCGACGAGATCGACGAGCTGCTTGGCGGCATGCCGGAGGCGAAGACCGCGCGGTCCACCCCGGCCGAGTTCGCGGATCTTTTGTGCGACGCTCATGCGTTTGGTCTAGCCTGAGCGCGCGTTGCCGTCGAGGCGCCTGCGCACCGCCTCAATGCGCCAGCGGGTTGGGCCGCACCTGAATGTGCACGGCGAGCGGGCGGGCGCCCTTGCCCAATTCGTTGAGCCAGGGCGTGCGGTCGCCGCTCGCGCTCCACAGGCCGCGTCCCTTCCAGCCGGCGTTCGCATCGTCAATGCGGGCGTCGAGGCCTTTGGCATAGAAGCCCATGGGGTAGGGCACGCGCAGCATGATCATCTGCCCGTCCTTGAAGGCGACGAAGCCGTCCTCGAGGTTGGCGGTCGAGATCGGTACGTTCTCGCCCAGGCCGACCGCGTTGTGCTGATCGACCCAGGTGTAATAGCTCGCCTCGGCGCTGGCGTTCTCGACGCCGTCGAAGCCCGGCCCGGGATATTTGTGGAACGCGAAGCCTTCCGGGCAGTGGTTGCCGGTCGCGGTCGGGCCGTTGAGCGGCCCTTTGCACTTGCGGCGGTCGAAGCTGATGAGCGAGCCGTTCGAGCCCGAGCCCCACACCACGCCGTTGCCGTCGATGTCGCCGCCGCGCACGTTAATGCCTTCCTTCGGGATGGCGTAAAATTCGCTCAGCTTGGTTTTCGGGTCGAAACGCAGGAACCCCGGCGTTCCGGCGAAAGTGTTGAGCGTGTACCAGACCGAGCCGTCGGTCGGATTAGGCATGACGGCGTAAGGACCGGACCCGGCGATGCGCATGTCCTTGCCGGGTTCGGTCGGTTTGCCCGGCTCGGTGTATTCGTCGACTGTGCCGTTACCGTTGAGATCGAGCACGAACGGCGCCCAGCCCTGCGCCTTGGCGGCGTCGCCGGTCTCCTCCCACACCGTGGTGTCGATCCAGGCGGCGACCGGCCCACTGCCGCTGACCCACAGCGTGTTGTCGGGGTCGAAACCGAACTGCAGGTGATGAGTGCCGAAGCAGGTGTCGATGAAGCTGTACTTCATGGTCTTGGGATCGAGCATGGCGATCTGGCGCGCGGACCGCTCGAGCGGGAACGCTTTGGCGGAGGGGTGATCCGATCCCTTCTTGCACCACGCCGGATCGTCGAGGCCGCGCACGGTCGCCGCGAGCCACAGCCGGCCTTTGTCGTCGAACATCGCATTGTGGCTGTTGGCCCGCGTGTCCCATAGCGGCGTGTCGCCCCAGTACGCCGACGGCTGCAGCGGCTTGACCGCGCCCGCGTGCCCCGGGCCGAGCGAGAGCGGCATCGACGGGTCGGCGACCGGCAGCTTGAAGAATGTCACGGTGTTCGTCTTCGGATCGAGGATCGGCATGTTGTCGGTCGAATACTCGGGCGAGCCGTAGAGCGGACCGTAGGCGTTCACGGTCGGCTTGCGCTTGTCCGAGGAAATCAGGTCGTGCAGATATTTGTCGGGCGTCGACCACTCCCACGCGGTGACCACGACGTTGCGCTCGAGCCCCTGCGGCCGCGGCGGCTTGTGCTTGGGCAGTTCGCCTTTGGCGACCCGATCGGTCCAGTCGCCGAAATATTTGTACGGCACGCCGCCGAGTTCGCCGGCGAGACGGTTGGTCATCATCTCGCCCGCTTGCCCGGAGGCGGTGCGGCGCATCCAGGCGTCGCTTCCCGAGTCGAAATGGCCGAACTGCGCGGGCACCGTGCGGGTCGATTCCTGCCCGAGCTGGTGACAGCCGATGCAGTCGACGTTGTTCATGCGCATGCGCCAGGTATCGAGCGTGATGTTCTTCGGGATCTCGCTCGACCCGCCGAAATCGCTCGCCGGCGGCAGCTTCATCATGGTGTACCAATAGAGCGCCGGATAATAATGCGCGGCCGAGCGCTCGTCGGGCGCCGCCACCGCCGCGAGATTGACCGTCTCACCCGGTTTTGCGCGCAGCCGCGGCGAATCCACGAGCCCGTAGCCGCGCACCCACACCTCATAGTTGGCGCTGGGAAGATCGGGGATGACGTAGCGGCCCTGATCGTCGGTCACCACGCTCTTGATGTAGCGGGTCGGCAGGTCGGTGGTTTCCGCGATCACCCACACGCCGGCTTCGGGGCCTTTGGGGCCGCTGACGACGCCGCCGATGTCGTCCGCATCGATCGAGACGGTTGCCGCCTGTTGCGCCCGCGTCGTCGCCGCGATGCCCGCCGC
This sequence comes from Hyphomicrobiales bacterium, assembly GCA_019243195.1. Taxonomy (GTDB): domain Bacteria; phylum Pseudomonadota; class Alphaproteobacteria; order Rhizobiales; family Xanthobacteraceae; genus AP-16. The sequence continues at coordinate 1,470 of JAFAUQ010000204.1, read as the reverse complement.
CAAGGTCGTGATCGCGATGGCGGCGGCGGTCGAGTGCAGGATTTTTCGCAGACGCATGGTCAATCCTCCTCGTATCGGGGGCGCGTGAGCAGGGGCGGGCGGTGCCTCCGTCGGCTCGCGGGGTGGGAATGATATCCGTTTCGTCGCGAGCGGAAAGGGGGCCCGGACGGCCGCACCGCGTGTCGGGACTCGACGCCGCTGGTGCCAATCTCGGTTAGTTTGATGATATTGCGTTCGCCCGCCATCGCGGCGCGGATTATCCTGCGGGCGACCATCTCAACCATGGGGTCGCTGCGGTCTTTCAAATGGAGCTTGTTCAGCGAAAGTCCTCAGGGGCGAACGAATTACCGTTCCCAGGAACTGATGGAGTGGCACGAGGCGCCCCCATGGTCCTATTTCACCGGCTTCGGCAACCCGTCCGCTCGCTGTTTCCTGTCGGCGCAAAAATCATCCAACCGCTCGGTAAATTCGTAGCTGCGCGCCAATGAGAGCCAGCGCCGCTCCAGGTCCAAAAAATCCTTTTTCATCTTTGGACACGTTTGCGCGCCCGCCTCACGCGCGCTGTCTGTGGGGGTCCCCCGACCTTTGAGCCGGCAAACGGGTCTTTGTCGCATCTATGAACCGGAGCTACTCCGCCCGGGCAAATTCGCCGAACAGCCTGCGGGCCGCCGCCACGTAGGTGGCGTGGGCTTCCTCGGCGGTTGCGAATATCCCAAGATCGTATTTCCGGCCTTTTTTCCAAACAATGGCGCGCCATCGTCGCGACGGGAGGAGATGCACGCCCTTGAAACCGCAAGCATTGTTCTTTTGACGGCATCTGTTGGCGCAGTTCTGCGATTGTGTTGCACGACGCAGATTGTCCCAGCGATTGTTTGAAGGATCGCAGTCGCGGTGGTCGACAACGGCGCGGCACCACCTGCCGGTCATGTAAAACCAGGCAAGCCGATGTGCTGGATAAGTGATGCCCTTGATGGTGATGTGCCGATAGCCACCCGGGCTCGTGCGCCCGGCAAGGTCGCCCGGTTTCACCACTCGGCTCACCGCCTCGATCCAACGAAACTCGCCGGTTTCCGAATCGTAATGCAAAACGTCGAGCAGGCGTGCGTGCGTAATTCGCCGACGTTTTCGCACGGCGCTCTCGCAAAATGAAAAAGGGCCGCGCGAGCGGCCCTTGAGGGGGGAGGTCGGATGGGATCAGCCGGAGACGAAACAAACACCAACCGTCATCCTGAGGAGCACGCGCGACTTCGTCGCGCGAGCGTCTCGAAGGATGGCCGCAAGCTCGGTGCCTGTCGCCATCCTTCGAGACAGTCGCGCGCAAGAGCGCGCGACCTCCTCAGTCTACATGTCCGATGCGAGCAGAAGCGAGCGGCCTCGGCGCGTGCGATACGAGGGTTGCGCCGGACGGGCCGGCGCCGAGCCTCAAGCATGGGAGACCGCTCATGGACGAGCATACCCTCTACGTCGGAC
>JAFAUQ010000038.1 GCA_019243195.1 Hyphomicrobiales bacterium | reverse complement strand
GGCGAATGCCGGCACAACCTCGTCTACTGGCGCTACGGGGAATACGCCGGCATCGGGCCGGGCGCCCATGGCCGGCTGAATATTGCCGGCAACCGCCACGCCACCGCCGCCGAGAAGAATCCCGAGCGATGGCTGGCGCTGGTCGAGACGAACGGACACGGGCTCGTGGTCGACGACTTGCTCACCCGCACCGAGCAGGCGGACGAACTGCTGCTCATGGGGCTGCGGCTTGCCGAGGGAATCGAGCTTGCGCGCTATGCGGAAATAGCCGGCAAGCCGCTCGACCCGGAGCGCATAGCCGACCTCGCGCGAGGCGGATTCATAGAAACGACCCGGGACGGCCGGCTGCGCGTCACCGCAGCGGGCTTTCCGGTGCTCGATGCGGTGGTCGCCGACTTGGCTGCTTAGAGCATGATCCCGAAAAGTGGGTACCGGTTTTCGGAAAAGATCATGCTCCAGAAATGAGTTAGTTCTGATCGTCCGCGATCCGAGCGGACAGCGACGTGTAGATCCAACGCAGCTCGGCGAGGGCTTCCTCGGTTTCGGCAAGCTTGCGCTCGAACACCGCGATCTGCTCGAGACATTTTTCCCGGCTGAGCTTGAGGGTTTGCCGCGATGCCTCGCCGTCGTTGGCCGAGATCATTTCGTTGATTTCGGCGAGCGTGAAGCCGAGCTTCTTCGCCTTGAGGACGACCGTGAGCCGATCGGCATCCTTGCGCCCGTAGCGGCGATGGTGACCCTGGCGGCTCGGGCTGAGCAAACCGCGGCTCTCGTAAAAACGCAGCGTGCGCAGGCTTACGTCAAACTTGCGGGCCAAATCTCCAATCGAATAGATCGACTCGTCCCCGCTTCCGTCGGTCGGATCACTGGGGCTTTCCACCCAGAAAACATCGTCGTCGGTGCGGGCAAATATCTCCGGTGAATTGTCGTTTCTCATTCCTATTCCTCATGCGGGTGCTCCCGCGCTGATTGCCGTTGCGTGACATATCGGTGACGCCTGCCCGAAAAAGGAAGAAATCGCGCGCGGATGAGCAGTAATTTACGGTTAAATGGAAGTTATTTCCGGTACTTAGAAATCCATCATCCGGCCGCCGGAGGGCGGGCTCCGCCCGCGGCCGCGGCGAGGCCGGCTTCGAGGCGATCGACGATGAAGCTGTCGGGGAAGAACTTGTCCAGCTGAGCACGGGCGTTGTCGCGCCATTCGCGGTTGAGCGCGAACAGACGATCAAGCGCGATGCGGGCAGCGTCGCGCTCGCCCGCCGCAGCGGCCGCAAGCGCGCGCGCCAGCAGCCCGAGTTGAAACGTGTCGCTGGTGAGCTGCCCGGCGTGAAACGCGGCGGCCGCCGCGTCGCCGCGCAGGTAGTTGCCGAGGAACAAAAAAAACTCATCGACCGCCGGACGCACGCCGCCTTCGTCGCCAGCCCGCATCAACATGCCCATGCCTTCATCGATTTTGCCAACCGCGATCAGGCGCTGCCCATAACTGCCGACGGCGCGCATGTCGTATTTGTTCCGTTCAATAGCCTTGTCGCCCGCCGCAAACGCCGCCGGCAGGTCGCGGCGAACGAACAACGTCAAAAAAAGCATTTCATAGGCGCGCGCGCTTTCCGGACCGAGCTCCACCCCGCGCCGCGCCGCCCGCAGCGCGCGTTCGAGCGGCGGCAGATCGGCATCATGGGAATCAAGACCGTAGAGATATTCCCGTACGTACAGCGCAGAGAGGTAGGAAAACCCGAGCCCGAAACTGGGATCGAGCGTGGTCAGCCGTTCGAGTTCCGCGCGCGCGTACAAATGCTGCGCCGGGTCGACCGAGCGGAACGACTCGGCCGCTTCGAGAATGGCGCGATAGCGCGGATCGCCGGCCCCGGCCCCGAGGCTCTTCGCCCGCCCGTGCGCGAATATGACCCCGAACGGCTGCACCAGGGTCGACGTCAACTCGCGCGCGATCGTCTCCAACGCTGCGGCGGTCTCTTCGGAAGCGGCGATCTCCAGCTCCCGGGTCCAGACCACGCTGCCATCGCTGCCATCGATCAGCCGGAAGCGCAGGCGTACGGCGCCGTCCTCGTGATACTCGGCCGATCCCGCCAAGCGGTAATCGAGGCGTGTGCCGGCCGCTACGTGCGAGTCCCACAAAATACTGATGAGATCGAAGCGCGCGAACGCATCGCTGAGAGTCGCGTGCAGGGACGTGGCGGAGAGGCTGTGCGCTCCCGGCGTGCCGATGATCTCCAAGGGCTCGACCAACAGGCAGGGCATGCCGTTGCCGGGCGGCAGCGTTTCGACGGAGGGCTCCGCCTTCGCTTCGCCGGCCGAATCTCCCGGACTTGGCACCGCGCGACGCGTGAACGCCGGCACGTAGGTCCCGCGCGGCAATGTAATGACAATCGGATCTTCCGCTCCCGCGCCGGCGTAGTAACGCTCGAGGGTTCGGCGCAAACGCGTCGCCTCCACACGCACGATGGGATCGATCTGCGGATTGAATTTCGCGCCGCGTTTGAGCACCTCGACCGCGATGACATAGCCCTTGATGCGGTCGCTGTTTCCTTCGAGCACTGCCTCGACCACGAAGCGCAGGAAGGCCGCAAGCTGCGGCGAGGGACGCATCACCTCGCTGGCGAGCACGCGTTCGAGCGCCGCGCGAATCTCTGGCGCGCTCGGTCGGCCGCCGCCGGTCGATTCTTGGCTCATGTTGCTGCCGTTGCGCCGTCTGCGCGCGCAACGGCCTCGTAGTTTCACGCAGCGCTTCGATTCATTCGGCCGCGCGCGCGGCGATAATCATCGCGCTCCGATTTGCCGCCTCAACTCGCTACCACGCGACCCTGCATTCCAGCGACGATCGAAAGAAAACTACGTTCCGATTGCGTTAAATTAACGACGCGTTTTGCCGGTAATACGACAAGAGCAAACAAACAGAATGCATCCTCACGTTCCCGACCCGGTGAACGATTTCGGCGCCGGGCTGACGACCTGACCGCCCGACGTGGTGACGCGCAGCACGGCGAGGCCGCGCTGGTTGGTGCCGTCGGAACGGAAGCGGAAGATGCCGTCGATACCGGCAAAGCCGGACGGATTGGTGAGGACCTCGTCGGTGAAATGGTGCGGGCCGTTCGCTTTGACAAGTCCGACGACGAGCGACACGGCGTCATAGGCAAGCGTTGCGGTGCGCACCGGGTCCTGTCCGAAGCGCGCGCGGTAGCGGTTGGAGAAATTTTTGTAGCCCGCGGTCTCGGGCGCCGGAAACCAGCCGCCCTGCAGGGACGGATCGGCGAAGATGTGCGGGTCGTCCCACAGGCCCGTGCCGATGAGTTGAACGCGCTTTGCCCCGGCCCCCGCGGCGGCGAGCGCCTGCGCCACGCCCGGGACCGCGTCGGCGCCGCCGGGCAAGAACACCGTATCGGCTTGGCGCGCGGCTTCAGCGACGCGGCGCACCGCCTCCTGCATCTGCGCCTTGTCGGAGGGATAGCGTTCGAGCGCGATCACCCGGCCGCCCTTGCGGGCGACCACCTGTTGAAACTCCGCTTCGACCACGCTGCCGTAAGGGTTGTCCTGCACCAATCCGGCGAACGAACGCTTGCCGCTGCCGATCGCATAATCGACCACGCGATCGACATCGGACTCGGGCAGAAAGCTGAGCAAATAAACGCCGCGCGCCGCCACGTTCGCGTCGGTCGAGAACGCAATCATCGGAATGCCGCGCGCCCGCGCGCTGGCGCCCGCCGCGCTCACGGTGTGGGCAAACAACGGCCCGAGGATCACTTCGACGCCCTCGGCGAGCGCGTCCTGGGTCGCCTGCTGGGCGCCCTGGGCGGTGCCGGCGTCGTCCTTGATCAGCAACTGAATGTTGGGACTGCTGAACTCGGCGAGCGCCATTTCGGCGGCATTCTTCATCGAGGTCGCCGCGAGCCCGGCGTTGCCGGCCGCCGACAGCGGCAGGATCAGCGCGACTTTGGTGCCGCCGGTGCCGACGGTCTGGGCGGCCTGGGGCGGACCCGGTGGCGGGTTGTTGTTATTGCCGCTGCTACTATTGAAGTTGAATAGATCGCCGCCCGGAAAACCCGAGCATGCCGCAACCAGCATGGCGAACGCCGCGGCGCCCGCAAGGCGCAGCAATCTCACCGCCGAACGCACACGGCCGGCGCCTGGGAACACGTCCACCCTCCCCGACGTGAACATACCGTCGTCACTAAGCGCGCTCAACGCCGCCATAATGTGGCGGAAGTTCAGCGGAGTCAAAAACTTATGTCCCCGCACGGCGCATGACGCACGGCCTTCTCATCGGTAAGGTAATTCGATGAAGGCGAAGCAATGACCCCGCGCGAGCCACCAGACCAACGCGCTCCGCGCGCCTTTACCCTCGCCGGCCAAACGATTACGGCACGGCCGCTCGCGCCCGGGCTTTATCTCGTGGCGACACCGATTGGCAATTTGCGCGACGTGTCGCTGCGCGCGCTCGAAATCCTGGCCGGCGCAGACGTGATCGCCTGCGAGGACACCCGCGTTAGCCGCAAGCTCCTGTCTCATTACGGGATTGCGACGCCGCTCACGCCTTACCACGATCACAACGCCGCGACGGCCCGGCCGAAGCTCATCGCCCGCCTCGACGAAGGCGCGCGCGTGGCCCTGGTATCGGATGCGGGCACGCCGCTCGTCTCCGATCCCGGCTATCGGCTGGTGGGTGCCGCGCAAGCTGCCGGGCATCTGGTGGTCGCCGCGCCGGGAGCCTCGGCCGTGCTCGCCGCGCTGACGGTTGCCGGCCTGCCCACCGACCGCTTCTTCTTCGAAGGCTTCCTGCCCCCGAAGGAAACCGCGCGGCGGGAGCGCATCGCCGCTCTGGCGCGCATTCCGGCGACCTTGGTGCTGTTCGAGACCGGCCCACGGCTGGCCGCGGCACTTGCCGATCTGGCGGCAGGGCTCGGCGAGCGCGAGGCCGCCGTCTGCCGCGAGCTGACCAAGCTGCACGAGGAAGTGCGACGCGGGACCCTCGCCGATCTGGCGCATGCCTATCGCGCGCTGCCCGAGCCGCGCGGGGAGATCGTCATCGTCACGGCGCCGCCCGCGGACGCGCAGCCCGCAAGCGCCGAGGAGGTCGACGCGCTGTTGCGCAACGCGCTCGATCGGCTCTCGGTGAAAGATGCGGTCGACGAAGTCGCCGAAGTTTCCGGACAGCCGCGGCGCGACGTCTACCGCCGCGCGCTGGCGCTCAAGGCGGACAACGATGGCGCGACGGATTGAGCCGCCGAGTGCCGGCTCGCCGGAGCGGCGCGCGGCCTTTGCCCGTGGCCTCTCGGCCGAGAGTCGCGCGGCGCTGCTGTTGATCGCGAAGGGCTATCGCATCGCGGCGCGGCGCTGGAAGAGCCCGGTCGGCGAGATCGACATCGTGGCGCGCCGGCGCAATCTTTTGGTGTTCGTCGAGGTCAAGGCGCGCGCCGGCTTCGACGAGGCCGCGTTTGCCGTCACGCCCTACCAGCGCCGCCGCATCATCTCGGCCGCGCGGGCTTGGCTGGCACGCCATCCCGACGATGCGACCTGCGCGATGCGCTTCGATGCGATGCTGGTGGTGCCGTGGCGGTTGCCGCGGCACATGCCGGGGGCGTTCGATGAAGACGGGTGAAGGAAAAAGCGAATAGCGAATGGCGAATAGCGAGTAGTAGAAGCGAGTTTCTATTCGCTACTCGCTACTCGCTATTCGCTATTCGCTATTCGCTATTCGCTCACCTCAGCTTCTGGAAAAATCCTGCCACCTGGCCGCGCACCCGTCCGGCCACCATGCCGAGATCGTCGGCGACGGCTTTGACGGTCTTGGCGTTGCCGCGGGTATCGGCGGTGGCTTCGCGCACGCGCCCCACTTCGGCGACCGTCTCGATGGTGCGTTTGGAGGCGATGTCGGCGCTACGCGCGATCTCGCGGGTGGCCGCGCCCTGCTCGGTGACGGCGGCCGCGATGGTCGCGGTGATGTCGCCCACTTCGCGGATGGTGCGCTGGATCGTGCCGATGGCATCAACCGATCGCACCGTCGCCTGCTGCATGCCGGCGATCTGCGCGGAAATTTCCTCGGTGGCCTTGGCGGTCTGGCCAGCGAGCGCCTTCACTTCGCTCGCGACCACGGCAAAGCCGCGTCCGGCTTCGCCGGCCCGCGCCGCCTCGATGGTGGCGTTGAGCGCCAGCAGGTTGGTCTGCTCGGCGATCGCCGTGATCAGCTTGACGACGTCGCCGATGCGCTTGGCGGCATCGTCGAGCGCCTTGATTTCGGCGTTGGTGCGCTCGGCGTCTTCGACGGCTTTGCCCGCGATGGCGTTGGAATGGGACACTTGGCGGTCGATCTCCATGACGGACGATGACAGTTCCTCGGCGGCGGACGCGATGTCGTGGACGTTGCTCGAGGCCTCGCTCGATGCGGCGGTGGCGCTCTCGGTGCGGCTCGACGCCTGATCCGCCGCGCCGGCGAGCTGGGTCGAGGCGTCGACCATCCGCTCGGCGATGCGGCCGAGTTCCGCAACTGTCGCCTCGACCTCGCCGCCGAAGCGGTCGATCTCGCCTGCGAGGTCGTCCTGCCGTTTGGCGCGCGTCTGCGCTTCATCGATGATGGTGCGGGTAAGCTCGTCGTTGCGGCGCATCGCCTCCTGGAACACGCCGATCGCGCGCGCCAGCTCTCCGACCTCGTCGCTGCGCTCGCCGAAGGGAATGTCCACGGCGGTCCCGGCGGCGACCGCGGTGGTCACACGGGTGATGTGCGCGAGCGGCCGCGCCACCGCGCGCCAGATGATGGCGATGCCGAAGGCGACCAGAATGATCGCAAAGACCGCAAGCGGCGTCAGGATCAACCAGGTGCGCTGGCCCTCCTGGTCGAGTTCGGCGTAGAGCCGCTTGAGTTCGCCGTCATAGAATTTTCCCAACCGCTCGATATCTTTGTTGAGGGCCTTGCGCACGCTGCGGTTGGCGTCGTTGTCGCCCCATTCGCGGCCCGCCGCCGCATTGATCTCCGTTCCGCGACGCGCCAGCTCCTCGCGGAACTTCATGAACTGATCGACCCGCCCGACGAACTCGCCGAAGTGGGTGTCGCCGGTCGCGTTCTCGAGCCGCTTCCACTCGGCCATGATGGCGGCGAGGCGCTTGTTGAATTGCCGGATGCCCTCGGCATAGACCTGCACGGTCGGCGGTTCCGACGACATATAGACGCCGCGCGATTCCATCACGATCGCATAGATCATCGCATCGACGCGCTCGACGTTGAGCGCGCCCTGGGACGCGGCTTCGATCTGCGCGGTGAGCGCGGCGTGGCGCAGCGAGTTGAAGACGGCAACGCCGGCGAGCGCAAAGGTGACCGCCGCCAGCAGCGCAAAGATGGTGTACAGCTTGGCGGCGATGGAAAACCTTGGCATTCCGACCTCACCCCCGCGCCCGGCGGGCCCCGGTTGGACAATGACCATAATGTGTTAACTACAGGTTTGCGGAGCGCGCCCGTGCGGCGCGCGAGGAGTGGGGAAATGGGGCTTTCGGTCGCCGTACAGATGGATCCGATCGAGCGGATCAACATCCAGGGCGATTCCACCTTCGCGCTGCTGCTGGAGGCTCAGGCACGCGGCCACGCGCTCGCCTATTACACGCCCGACCGCCTTGCGTTGCGCGACGGCCGCGTGTTCACCACCGTGCAGCCGCTTGAGGTCGTCGATCGCGCCGGCAGCCACTTTACCTTAGGTGAGGCGCGGCGCGCCGAGCTCACCGACTTCGACGTGGTGTTGCTGCGCCAGGACCCGCCGTTCGACCTCGCCTACATCGCGACCACGCATCTGCTCGAGCGCGTGCAGCCGAAAACGCTCGTGGTCAACGATCCGGCCAACGTGCGCAACGCGCCGGAGAAAGTGTTCGTCACGCTGTTTCCCGACCTGATGCCGCCGACGATCATCACGCGCGACCTCGAGGAGATCAGAAAGTTCCGCGCCGAGCACGGCGACATCGTGATGAAGCCGCTCTACGGCTGCGGCGGCGCGGCGGTGTTCCGGCTGGCGCGTGAGGATCCCAACTTCGGCTCGCTCTACGATCTCTTCGCCACCATGTTCAGGGAGCCGTGGGTAGTGCAGCTTTATCTGCCCGCGGTGACCAAGGGCGACAAGCGCATCATCCTGATCGACGGCCAGTTCGCCGGCGCGGTCAACCGCGTGCCGCAGCCCGACGACCTGCGTTCCAACATGGTGCGCGGCGGCGCCGCGCAGGCGACCGACCTAACGCCGCGCGAGCGCGAGATTTGCACGCGCCTCGGCCCGGCACTGCGCGAGCGTGGTCTGCTGTTTGTCGGCATCGACGTGATCGACAATTATCTGACCGAGATCAACGTCACCTCGCCGACCGGCATCCGCGCGGTCAAGCGGCTCGGCGGCCCGGATATCGCGGCGATGATTTGGGACAAGATCGAAAAGCAAAGAAGTGAGTAGTGAATGGTGAGTAGTGAGTAGTGAGTAGTGAGTATCGCCGGCGTACCATCCACTCACCATTCACCACTCACCACTCACCATTCACCACTCACCATTCGCTCACTGCACCACCACCGTCGCCTTCATATGCGGATGCAGGCTGCAGAAATATTCGTACGAGCCCGGCGTCGTGAAGGTGAAGGAGAACTTGTCGTCGGTATCGAGCGCCTTCGACCGGAATGCCTTGTTGGTTGCCACGACCGTGTGAGGAATATCGTCCTCGTTGATCCAGGTCACCGTCGTGCCGGTCTTCACGGTCAAAGTTGCCGGTTCGAAGGTGAAGTTGTCGATCTTCGCCGTCGCGTCCGCACCGGCCATCACCGGCGCGAGGCAGCCGGCCGCGAGCGCGGCGCCCACCAGGGCGGCGCCGACAAAGCGCCGCCACGCAGTTGCATCGATGCACATGGTTTCACTCAGGCCAGCGGGCTGTCCACGATGGTTGCGAGGCGATGATCCCCGCGCTTGAAGGTGACGTTGGCGATGCCGAGCACCGAGCGCAGCTTGTCGTCCGGTACTTTCATCGGCCCCGGCGACGGCGCGGTGCCGGGCGCGGGCTGCGGGAACGCGGTCGAACGCGCGGTGTGGAAGGTGACGTTGCCTTCGACCTTCTGCATCACCTGGTGGATGTGGCCGTTGAGCACGGTCACCGAGCCGAACTTCTTGAGCAGTTCGAGCGCGCGGCCGCCGTCCTCGGTGCCCCAGCCCCACTGCTCATAGACCACCCACAGCGGGATGTGGGCGAACACCACGATCGGGGTCGAGGCGGACTTGCCTTTGAGGTCGTCGGCGAGCCAGGCGAGTTGCTCGTCGCCGAGCGCGCCGAGCCCGCCGGCCTTGAGGTTCGTCACGTTGACGAGGCCGATGAAGTGCACGCCGTCCTGGTCGAAGCTGTACCAGCCGGCGCCCTTGGCGTTCTTGCCGTAACGCTCGCGGTAGAGCTTGACCTCCTCGTCGATGATGTCGTGCTCGCCCGGCACGTAGTGCACCGTAAGCCCGCTCGTCCCGATCACCTGATCGGCGTCGTCGAACTCCTTCGGCTTCGACAGATGGGTGATGTCGCCGGTGTGGATCATGAAGGCGGGCTTTTGCGGCAGGGCCTTCACCTTGGCCATCGCCTCCTGAAGGGTGCCGTTGACGTCGGGGTTGGCGGGCTTGTCGAAGCCCATGTGGCTGTCGCTGATCTGCAGGAAGGTGAGGCCGCCCGCGGCTTGCGCCTGCGCCTCGCCGATGATGCCCAGCG
>JAFAUQ010000105.1 GCA_019243195.1 Hyphomicrobiales bacterium | reverse complement strand
CAGCACCAGCACGGTCGCGGGCGGCAGGATCTGCGCCAGCGTCGCAGTTGCGGCAACCGTGCCGGCGATGATGCGCTTGTCGTAGCCGTGGCGCAGCATCGTCGGCAGCGTGATCAGCGCGATGGTGACCACAGTCGCGCCGACCACGCCCTTGGCGGCGGCGAGCAGCACGCCGACCAGCACGACCGAAATTCCCAAGCCGCCGGGGAGCGCGCCGAACAGCCGCCCCATGGTCTCGAGCAATTCCTCGGCGATGCGCGAGCGCTCGAGCATCACGCCCATGAAAATGAACAGCGGAATTGCGAGGAGCACCTCGTTGGTCATCACGCCGAAGATGCGGGTCGGCAGCGCGCCGAGCAGGCCGATGTCCATCACGCCGGCGAAATGGCCGAGTGCCGCGAAGGCGAGCGACACGCCGGCGAGGGTGAGCGCCACCGGATAGCCGGCCATCAGCAGGCCGCACACGGCGACCACCATCAGCACGGCGATGAGTTCGGAAAGCTCCATCGCCGGATCAGCGGGCGGGCACGCGCTCGATGCCGGCGAGCACGAGCGCGGCGCGCAGCGCCTGGGCGAGGCCTTGCAGGGCGAGCAGCGCCGCGAACAGCGGGATCAGCGTTTTCAGCAGGAAAACCGCCGGCAGCCCGCTGGTCTCGCGCGAGCCTTCGAGGATCGCCCACGAGCGCGCCACGTACGGAAACGAAAGAAACATCAGCGCGAGCGCGAACGGCAGCAGCAACAACAGCGCGCCGAAGAGATCGACGATGGCTTTCGTGCGCGGCGCTGCGTCGGCATAGAAAATATCGACGCGCACGTGGGCATCGGCCGCCAGCGTCCAGGCCGCGGCGAGCATGAACAGGGCGGCATGGGCGTAGATTATCGACTCTTGCAGCCAGATCGAACCGACGCCGAGCACGTAGCGCATCAGCACCAGGGCAAATTCGGCAAGCACCATGAACAACAGGCACCAAGCGACCGTGTGGCCAATCGCGGCGCTCAGGCGATCGATGCGGTCCGCAAGTTGGCCGAGATGGGGAAGTGACATGGATGAGCCGATCGATTAGGAACAATCATGCGAGTTTATAAGGGAATTCGTTCCCCGCGTAATCGCCCTGGGCCGTCATTCCGGGGCCCGAGCGAAGCGAGGGAGCCCGGAACCCATGAACACCGACCGAGCTAATTTTGCGCAGCCTGTGTTCATGGGTTCCGGGCATAGGCGGCCTTCGGCCGCCGTTCTTCACATCAAAGAACGCCGACGCGAAACGTCGGCTATGCCTTCGGCGCGCCCCGGAATGACGCTACGGCGATTTCAACGATGAGAGATAACCGCACCCATCAGGCGGGGCATCATGCATCGACAATGCCGGGCATCCCGCGCGACGAGGGCGGGCCGGTGTTCCGCGAGCCGTGGGAGGCGCAGGCCTTTGCGCTCGCAGTCGCGCTCAACGCGCGCGGCCTGTTCACGTGGAGCGAGTGGGCGGCCGCGCTGGGCGAGGAAATCAGGCGCGCGCAGGCGGCGGGTGATCCCGACCTCGGCAACACCTATTATCGGCACTGGCTCGCGGCGGTCGAGCGCATCCTGGCGCAGAAAGGAGTCGCGAGCGCGGCGATACTGGAACGTTACCGCGATGCCTGGGACCGCGCCGCCGACCGCACGCCGCACGGCAGCCCGATCGAATTGCGGCAGGAGGATTTTGAAGCGTAGCGTCATTGCGAGGAGCGCAGCGACGAAGCAATCCAGGGCCAGATGCCGTGGCCCCTGGATTGCTTCGGCACTCTAGTGCCGCGAACCCGAAGTTCGCACTACAGTGCGGCCAAACTCGTTCGCGAACTTCGGGTTCAAAGCGGCACTAGCATTATAGATTCGCTAGTGTCCTTCGATTCCGAAGTTCGCAGTGGAGCGAGCCGCAAGTTCCGGCGAACTTCGGAATCGGGACACTAGCTGCCTCGCAATGACGACGAAAACAGGGAGCACATCATGGTCAACATCGAGCAATACGCGGCAAAGAGCGTCTGGGATCCGCCGCTCTACTCGCAGGCGGTGAAAGTCACCGGCGCGCAGACGATCCTCTACATTGCCGGGCAGGTCGCCTATGACGACAAGGGCAACGTCGCCCACCGCGGCGACTTCAAGGCGCAGGCGCGCGCGTGCCTGCAGGCCCTTAAAGCCCAGGTCGAGGCGGGCGGCGGGACTTTGCAGAACATCGTCAAGGTCAACACGTATCTCACCGATATCCGCCATCGCGCCGATTACGGCCCGGTCCGCGAGGAGTTCTTCGGCAAGAAGATGCCGGCGCACACATTGGTCGCTGTCGCCGCGCTCGCAGTGCCGGAGTTCCTGATCGAAGTGGAGGCGGTCGCGGTGATCTAGGAGCATTTTCCGGTGGTCACCGGTTTTCCGAAAGAAAATGCGACAAAATCAAGAATCAAAGCGCGCGACCGTGACGCCGGCCGCGTCAGCCGCCGCGCGCGCGGCGCGCGCGCATATTCTGCGCGACATGTCGGCGCGCGAGATCGCGGCGCTGATTTCCCGGCGCGAACTCGCCGCCGCCGAGGTGGTGGGCATTTTGCCGCCCGGCTCGGCGCCGTCAACGGCCGGCTCAACGCGGTGGCGGTCGATCTAACCGAGAGCGCGCGCAAGGCCGCGGCCGACGTCGATACGGCGCTGGCGCGCGGCGAGAAACTGGGTCCGCTTGCCGGGCTCCCGGTCACGATCAAGGAATGCTTCGACCTCGCCGGTACGGCATCGACGTTCGGGCTCCCGGCGCGGCATGACCTCATCGAGAGCGCGGATGATCCGTATGTGGCGGCGTTGCGCGCGGCCGGCGCCATCCCGCTCGCCAAGACCAACGTCCCGCAGCTGCTGATATTCACCGAAAGCGACAATCCGCTCTACGGCCGCACCAACAACCCGTGGGACGCGGAGCGTTCCTGCGGCGGCAGCAGCGGCGGCGAAGCCGCGCTGATCGCGGCCGGGGCCTCGCCGCTCGGGCTCGGCAACGATATCGGCGGATCGTTGCGCATTCCCGCCGCCTTCTGCGGCATCGCGGCGTTTCGCCCGACCGCCGGCCGCACGCCCGACCATTGCGCCCACGGCCTGCCGATCGGCCAGCGCGCGATCGTCAGCCAAGCCGGCCCGATGGCGCGCCACGTCGAGGACCTCGCGCTCGCCCTCGGCGTGCTCGACCGCGCGCGTGATCCTGTGGTCGATCCGGGGCCGGCGCTGGCCGACACCGCCACCGTCGATGTCAGCCGCCTGCGCTTTGCCAGCTTCACCGACGACGGCGAATTTCCTGCAGCACCGGCAGCGCGGCGGGCAGTCGCGGAAGCCGCGCAAATGCTCACAACCGCCGGCGCCACCGCGGCGGCGTGGGAACCGCCCGCCTTGAGCGAGGCGAGTGATCTTTTCTTCTCATGCCTTTCGGCCGACCGCGGCCGCGGCTTCCGGCGCCTGTTGCGCGGCAACAAGGTCGATCCGCGCATCCGCTCGTTGCTGATGGCCGGGAAGCTGCCCACGGGACTGCGCGGTGTTATCAGCTTCGCGCTCGCCGCCGTCGGCCAGCGGCACTCGGCCGCGCTGCTGCGCCGCTTTGCTTCCGGCAGCGCCGACGAATACTGGCGCACGGTCGAGGCGATGATGAACTGGCGGCACGATTTCATCCGCTCGCTCGATGCCGCCGAGGGCGGTCCGGTCGATCTCATTCTTTGTCCCGCCTATGCGGTGCCGGCGCAGCGCCACGGCGCCAGCCTGATGATGCCGCTGCCGGGCGCCTATTCGCTGCTCGTGCCGGTCATCGGCTTTCCGGCGGGTGTCGTGCCGGTGACGCGCGTGCGCGCCGGCGAAGAGAGCGACCGCCCGGCGACGCGCGACGCGGTCGAGCGCACCGCGTGCGAGAGCGAGCGCGGCAGCGCCGGCTTGCCTATCGCCGTGCAGGTGATCGCGCGGCCGTGGCGCGACCACGTCGCGCTCGCCGCCATGATGACGATCGAGGCCGCCGCGCGGAAGCAGCCGGATTATCCGGACTGGCCGAATTTGTGATTAATCGTAGGGTGGGCTAAGGCCGCGAAGCGGCCGTGCCCACCAACGATAGTTCGTGACGATGGATGGTGGGCACGCGCGCTGCGCGCGCTTAACCCACCCTACAAACTATTCCTTATCCTCCGGCCGGCGTGCAAGCAAAGCATCGAGCAAACCCTGCCGGTAATGGAAAGTCGTCGCTTTCAGCCGTGTGAATGCCTCGGCCAAATCGATCAGTCCGCGCCGCGCTGCCAAATCAAGTACGCCCAGCGTCCCGGTCACCAAGAAGCCTTGCGAGCGCGCAAAAGCGACACCGTCGCGGTCATCCATCAGGATCAAATCCGCGTCGATCTCACCGGCCAGGGCAATCGTCGCCCGCTCGCCTTGTTCCAAGGACGCTACTTCGGCAAGCTCAGACGAGGCATTGGGATTTGCTCTGATATCAATCCAATTCGGGAAGCTCGCTGCCCATGAGCGCACGGCTGACGGCGCACGCGGGTGCGTCAACTCATCGCGCACCGCCGCCGGCACGATAACATTGTCAAATAGTGTCGGCAGCAGCTCGACGGCGTTGATTTGCACAAGGTAATTAAGCGGGCCGGTGTCAGCGACGACAACCGGCATGGGTCTCAGAACCCGAGGCGTTGCAGATCGCGCCGGTCCCGTTCCAAATCAGCGGGAGTGTAGGAGCCGAAGACCTCGTGTGCCTTGAAGAAGGCATCGAGCTCGGCGCGTGTCGAGAATCCTAGCAGGCGGCGCAACTCGGGCTTGGTCAGCCGGCCGCGCTTGTATTCTTCAAGCGCCAGCGCTTCGAGCGCGCGACGTGATAAATCGCCGCCGGCGGCAGCGAGGCGTTCGGCGACGTCGTCGGGAATTTCAACAGTCACGTTCATGTGCGTAATCTAATGAAACAAAGGTTTCGGATCAACTGCCGGTTAATCGCATTTGGCCATCGTCCGCGTGAACACGGCCGCTCCGCGGCCTTTAGCCCACCCCACAAAACGCCGTCAGCACAGACCCACCAGCCGCTCGGTCGCGAGATAGCCGGCGAGCAGCAACAGGCCGAAGAGGATGATGAGCGCGGCGGCGCCGACTTCGATGCCGCGCATGGCGAGCGCGGCGTAGCCGGGGCGGCTCGACGCGAGCTTGGCGGCCACGCCGCGCGCGCCGACCGCGAGGGTCGCGATCGCCGCGACCGTGATGGCGGTGCCGAGACCCATGACAAAGGTGGCGGCGGCGCCGGCCCAGAACAGCCCCTGCGCCAGCGCGAACACCAGCACCAGGATGGCGCCCGAGCACGGCCGCAAGCCCACGGCGAAAATCGCCGAAAGGCCGCGGCGCCAGCCGCCCGGGCCGGATAGGCTCGCAGGATCCGGGCCGTGGTCGTGGTCGCAGGCTTCGTCGTGATGATGCGCGTGACTATGCCCATGATCGTGACCGTGATGATGGGCGTGGTCGTGACGATGATCGTGCTCGTGCCGGTCGGTCACCGCGGCGCCAACCGGTGCGGGTACCGGTTCATGGCGCCGCATGCGCAACCCGGCGAGGAAGCCGCGGCCCTTGATCCACAGCAGCCGCGCGCCGACCGCGATGATCAAACTATAACTTGCGACCTCGATGAGCCAATCGGCGGTGCACAGTGTGCTGCGCGACGCGCCGAGCAGCGCCGCCGCGATACCGACGATGCCGACGGCGACCAGCGCCTGCACCATGGCGGAGGCGAACGAAAGCACGACGCCGCGCCGCCAGGTTTCCTGGTTGGCGATCAGATAGGACGAGATCACCGCCTTGCCGTGGCCGGGGCCGGCGGCGTGAAAAATCCCGTAAATGAACGATATCGCCAACAAGCTGAATACGGCACTGCCGTCGGTCTTGGCGGCGCGGATCAGGGTGCGGAACTGAAGATAAAGCTCCGCCTGTTTGGCCAGCATCCAGCCGAGCACGCCGCCGCCGAACGGCAGCGACGGAGCTGCAGGCGGGCGCGGGCCGCCGAACGGATTGCCCTGCGCCAGCACCACATCGAACGCGCCGGCGACGAGCAGCAGGCCCGCGACCAATGCGGCCAATATTACGAGATTCGTCATGCCCCGCGAAAGCGGGGCATCCAGTAAACACCGGCCGGTGATTTGTTTGAAAAGCCTGTGGTTACTGGATCGCCCGCTTTCGCGGGCGATGACGACTGAGGGGGCATTAGCCTTCACGGACAAGTCACCGAGATTTTGTTGGCGAATTGCGCGCCCCAATTGCTCGACGCGTCGAGCGAATTGAAAAACTGTTCGTTGATCGACCCGTTCGAGGCCACGTTTGCATCGGTTGGGCGCACGACCGTGAGCTTGCATTGACCCGGTGCGCCCACGAGCTTGACCGGATCGTTCTCGGCCATGCTGAAGTCGACGAAATAGGTGGGGTCGTAGACTTCGACGTCGAGCCGCTGCGCCTTCACCGGGGCTTTGAACGGCAGCGTGAAGTGCAAGGTGAGCACTTCGTCCTTATAGTCGAGCCAGTAGTCGGTCGGCCCGTTGAACTCCGTCTTCTTTCCGTTCGCCTTGGCGTAGGTGAAATAATCGAAGTCCTTGAGCGAATCGACGTTGACCTGGGCGAGCGGCGCGAGGTCCTCGCGGGTGAACACGCCCTTCTGTTTGGTCTCGATGCCCTGGGTGGCGAAGGCGGAGAACATGTCGTCGAACGCCCAGGCGTGGCGCACGCCGGTGACCGAGCCGTCCGGCGCGTAGACGAGTTCGCTCGTCATGGTCACCCACACGTGCGGATGCGCCTGCGCGGCGCCGATGGCCACGAGCAGCGCGACCAGCGAGCCGAGGAATGTTCTGAGGCTGGGGTTCATGCGCCTGTTCCGGCGGATTCGCTACGCCGGACCATCAGCGTGGAGTAGGGCGGAATGGTGGCCTTCGGCCAGTGACCAGTAGCCAGTGACCAGACCCACGTCTCTTGGTCACTGCTCACTGGTCACTGTCCATCAGCGCCGCCGTCGGCGCGGGGGTCGTGGGCGCCTTCGAGGCTGCCGTCAGGATGTAGCACCACGGCGCCCGCGTGGCCCATGAGGTGGGAGTAGGCTTCGTCAATCATCTCGACGTCGTGG
>JAFAUQ010000274.1 GCA_019243195.1 Hyphomicrobiales bacterium | reverse complement strand
TTGTCCTCGACGCGGAAATAATCGCGCGCCGGGCCGCCCTCCTCGCTCCACCAGGCGCCTTCGATTCGCTCCGGCCCGTCGGCGGCGATCACCTCGTGCAACGCGCGCCGCCAGCGGAAGCGCACCGGCGGACCGTCCGGCACCGTCGCGATCGCCTCGATCGGTTCGGGCTTTGCCAACAGGCGCAGCGGACGTGGGGAGAGTTCGACACCATCGCGGAAGCGGCGGAACGCCGCCCATCCGTTCTCGATCGCGACATCCGCCTGCGCCGGCACCGCTCCTGAAGCAAGCTCGGGGATGTGGCTGTCGTTGGCGATGAGCCGCATGACGCGGCGCGCCCCGAGCCGCGCGCTCAAACGATCGATCAGACGGTCGAGATCGGCGTCGTCGGCGCGTTCGCCGAGCCCGATCTGCTCGGGCGGACAGGTTTCCGCGGCGAGCACCGAGAGCCGCGCCAGATCGAAACCGAATCCGGGATCGAGCGCGTCGGCGAGGCTGGCGAGGCGCTCGACGTAAAGCGCGCGGACGTCGTCAGGATCGCGCACCGGACGCGAGGTTGAAACCACGATACGCCGCACCGCGCCGTCGGTGCGGAACAGCGCCAGCTCGATGCGCCGCGCCCCCTCGCCGCGCCGCTCCAGCATGGGCTTGAGACGGGCGGTAAGCCGCATGATGACGCGCAGCACGTCGTCCTCGCGCGCGACCGGTTCGGCAAACGGCTGCTCGGCGACGTATGTCGCGAGCGGCAGCAGCGGCGTGAGTGGCTCGCGTTCCTCGCCGAGCGCGCGGGCGAGTTGGCGCAGCACCTCATTGCCGAAGCGGGCGGCAAGCGGAGCGCGCGGCAGATCGAGAATGTCCCCGATGCGCTTAAGTCCGACGCGGCGAAGCGCGACGATTGTTTCTTCCGGGAATCGCAAGGCGGCGATGGGCAGCGGCGCAAGCGCAGTGCGCTCCGCGCCCGGCGCGAGGATCCCGGCGCGGCCGAACCGCGCGAGCGCAAAAGCTGAGCCGATGGTCGAAGCAATCGCCGCGCGCACCGCAAAGCCGAAGCGTTCGAAGCGCGCGAGAAGATCGGCGAGAAGCTTTTCTTCGCCTCCGTAAAGATGCGCACAGCCGGCAATGTCGAGCAGAAGGCCGTCCGGCGGATCGACGGCGAGCAGTGGCGTGTAGCGCTGGCACCAGTCGGCGATGGCGTCGAGCAGGCGCCGGTCGTCCGCCGAATTCTCGGCGACGACGGTGAGGTCGGGATAACGCGCGCGCGCTTCGGCGAGCGCGAGCCCCGGCTTGAGCCCGAGGTTCGCCGCCGCCGCATCGACGGCGGTGAGCCGCTCGACATTGCCCTGCCGGCCGGTGACGACGAGCGGGCGGGGATCAGGCGCCGTGCGCTGCCGCGCGATGCGGTCGGTCGCAAGCCGCATCAGCCACAGGCTCAGAAACCGGTGGCGCGAGATCGAAACGCCGTTCAGCACGATGCCACTCCACGAGCCACGACCCGACCGGGCCGCGGCGGTTACGCGTCAAATGAACGGAGAAGCGCGGGGGACCGGGTCCCGCCGGGCTCGCGCGCGACGGCGCGGCGGCCACCATCCAGCGGGTGGCGGCGGCGGAGGCGTCGGTTCCCGGCAGAGTGCGCAGCAGGAAGGCGCAGACGTCGCGCTGCCCGGCCGCAAGCGAAAGCCTGCGCGAGGCGACAAGGTCGAGCCGCTCGACGCTGCGCACCTCTCCGATCACCACGCCGACGGCGCGGCAGCGCAGCGCCTCCTCCATCGCCCACAGCACGTCACGGGATTTGGCGCCGGCAACGGTCACCAGCCGTTCGGGATGAATTCCGACATCGTCGAGACCGGGGCCATAGGGCGCGCCGTTCTCGAGAAGCGCCATGTCCTCGACGATCCAAAGCACCGCGCGTTGCTCTTCGCTGTGTGCGGCAAGCCCCAAAACGAATTGTGTTGCCGCAGTGATCGCGCTCTCGCCGGCGGCGGCAACTTCATGCAAGGCGGCGCGTGCAAGTCCGCCGCCAAGCACCTGATCGATCGCGCCAATCCCGACAGGAATGACCCCGTAATCCAGGTCGGGCTCAAAGGCGCGGAGGGAATGCTTAAGCGCGCACAGGACCTCCCGGCCTGCCTCACGGGGCTGAGCCGAAACGGCACTGCTTGTCGAAAAACGCACGACGACCATGAAGCACTCCCGGGCATAACCCGGAGGACCGACTATTGTTCATGCTTTGTTCTTAAGGATTCCCCAAGGAATGCCCCGCCGTCAAGCGGGCCGTAATTCGCTTGATTCTGTTGGTTACCCCTGCCCCGCCAAGTGACGGCGCAACGCGTCGATCGAGGGAAATCGCATCATGCCTTGGGGCAGGTCGGCCTCGATCGAGCCGTCACTGTAAAGTGTGTAACCCATTCCTTCGATGACGCCGGATTTGAGCACCGTGACCGCCTGAGGCTCGCGCGGCGGCCTGATGGTGACGGCTTCGTTTTCCCGGGGGGTCTCCGGCGCGCGGGGAGCCTCGGGCGCGGGGCGCGCCGCGGCCGGGGCGCCCTTGGCCGGCTCCGGCGCCCAGACGGAATCGAAGCTGCGCTCGCGCGTGGCCGCCCGACGTTGCGGATCGGCGCGCGCCGGCGCGAACGGATCGCCGGGCGGCGGTACCGGGGGCGTCGGCTCGACGCGCGGCGCCGCCGGCGTGGGTTCGGCCGGCGGTTCGGCCAGGACCTGGGAGAGGCCGGCGTTCCCCGCAGGCGCTGGCGAGGGCTTTTCCGCCGGTGCGGGCGCGGCGGCAGCGACGGGCGGACGGGCCGGCTTGCGCGCATCGGGCTCGCGGCTCGCACGAAGTTCGCGCGCAAGATTGGCCAGGGCGACGACAATCAAGCCGCCCACGATGCCGGTCATCCCGGCGGAAATCATCGTGTTGCCGATATCGAAACCGTTGTTGGCAACGCCGAAAAGCGTCATTCCACACCCGGCAATGAAGACGATGACGCCGAGCGCGAGCAAGACAATGAACATTGCAGCGATGCCCCCTGTCGCGCCCACATCTACTCTAACCGGGCGCAAAAACAGCGAATTCTGACGGGTTGCGGACTTCCCCGCAAGCATCAAGCGGCATTCGCGCCTGGGTTGCCGTCCCATCGGCCGGGACCAGGTGGCCGAAGGCAGCCCGGTTGCCCGGCTTTGCTGCCCAGCCTATCTAGAGGTATTCGCCCATTGAGGAGGAAGCCGATGTCGTTCTCCCTGCCCGATCTGCCCTATCCGCACGATGCGCTCGCGCCGTACATGTCGCGCGAAACGCTCGAATACCATCACGACAAGCATCACCAGGCTTACGTCACCAATCTGAATAACCTGATCAAAGGAACCGAATGGGAGGGCAAATCGCTCGAAGAGGTGGTCAAGGGGTCGTTCGGGAAGAACGCCGGCGTTTTCAACAACGCGGGCCAAGACCTTAACCACAACCATTTCTGGAAATGGATGAAGCCCGGGGGCGGCGGCGACAAAATCCCCGGCAATCTCGAAAAGAAGATCGCGGCCGACCTCGGCTCGATCGCCAAGATGAAGGAAGACTTCGTTCAGGCGGGCGTCACCCAGTTCGGCTCCGGCTGGTGCTGGCTCGCGGTCAAGGACGGCAAAATCACCGTCATGAAGACGGCGAACGGCGAGAATCCGCTGGTGCACGGCGGCACGCCGATTCTCGGCTGCGACGTCTGGGAACACTCCTACTACATCGACTATCGCAACCGGCGCCCGGATTACCTCAAGGCGTTCGTCGATCACCTCGTCAACTGGGATTATGTCGCCGAGTTGTACGGCGCTGCAGCAAAGTAAAGCGTCACGCGGCCGAGGCGGAAATCGTTCCGCCTCGGCTTAGCTTCATCGAATTCTGATTAATCCCCGTTCATTTCAAGATTAACTTACGTTCAGTATCATACTTAAGCATCGCAAACATCTTGCGCGCTGCTCGACAACATGCACAAATATCGATCGAAACAACAAAGATAACGATCACCCCAGAGCTTTTGCTCGGCCGCTGTCCGCGCGTAAGATGTCCGCGAATTCATCCAAATATTGGTCCGTCGATCGCGCGGCCGATCTCGCCGCGGTCGCGGTTCTCGCGAGCGTTGCCGTCGTCGCCGCGCTGACGTTCCGCGACTACGGCCTCGGATGGGACGACTACACCCACGCGGAATACGGCGACCTCCTGCTCTCGCTCTACGGCTCGGGCTTCCGCGACACGCGGGCGCTCTCGTTCGTCAATCTTTACATGTACGGCGGCGGCTTCGACATGCTCGCCGCGCTGCTCGCGAAGATTTTGCCGTTCGATCTGTTCGAAACGCGCCGGCTCGCCGGCGCTGCGATCGGCCTCGTTGGCCTGTTCATCGTCTGGCGCATCGGGCGGCGGCTCGGCGGCAGCAAGGCCGGACTGATCGCGCTCGCCCTCCTGTGCATCAGCCCGCTCTACTACGGGCACATGTACATGAATCCCAAGGACGCGCCGTTTGCCGTCGCCATGGCGTTGTTGCTGCTCGGCTTGGTGCGCGCGTTCGAGGAATACCCGCGCCCGACGCCGCCGACGCTGGCGATTTTCGCGATCGGCCTTGGCCTGAGCATAGGCACGCGGGTGATCGGCGGCATATCGGTCTTCTACGCCGCGGCCGCCCTGATCCTCGTCTACGGCATCGAAATGCGCCGCCTGGGAGCGCGCGCGGCGACGATCCGGCTGGGAAATTTCATCGTCGCGCTCATTCCCGGACTCGTGCTCGCCTATGCCGTCATGGGATTGGCATGGCCGTGGTCGGTGACCGCACCGCTCAATCCCATGCGGGCAACCGAGTATTTCTCAAATTTCTTCGAGAAGCCGTGGAGGGAGATGTTCGAGGGCGTGGCGATTCTCGTCCCCGACA
>JAFAUQ010000162.1 GCA_019243195.1 Hyphomicrobiales bacterium | reverse complement strand
TTCGGGCTGATGAAGCGCCACGCCGAGGAGATCGCCTCGCTGATCCGCGAAGCGGGCGTCGCCGACATGCCGGTCGGCGTCGACATCATCGAGCCGCCGATGATGTTTGAATTGCAGAAAGCGGGCCTCAAGATCGCCGACGGCCAGCAGACCATGCTGGAAGCGCGCGAGATCAAGTCGGCGGACGAGATCGCGCTGTTGAACCGCGCAGCCGCCATGGTCGACGGGGCCTATCACCTGGTGCACGAGGAACTCAAACCCGGCGTGCGCGAGAACGACATCGTCGCCAAGGTCAACGAGTTTCTGTATCGCCACGGCTCCGACGACGTCGAGGCGATCAACGCCATCTCGGGCGAACGCTGCAATCCGCATCCGCATAATTTCACCGACCGCATGCTTCGCCCGGGCGACCAGGCATTCTTCGACATCCTGCAGTCGTTCATGGGCTATCGCACCTGCTACTACCGGACTTTCAACGTGGGGCGCGCCACGCCGGTGCAGCACGACGCCTATAAACGCGCGCGCGAATGGCTCGACAACGCGAT
This sequence comes from Hyphomicrobiales bacterium, assembly GCA_019243195.1. GTDB lineage: Bacteria > Pseudomonadota > Alphaproteobacteria > Rhizobiales > Xanthobacteraceae > AP-16. The sequence continues at coordinate 11,538 of JAFAUQ010000162.1, read as the reverse complement.
CGCGCTGATCAAGCCCGGCGTGACCACCGACAAGGTGTGCAGCGTGTGGCCGAAGGCGCCCGATTTCGGCTTCCCCGACGAGATGGCGGCGTTCGGCCTGCAGTTCGGCCACGGCATCGGCTGCGCCATCCACGAGCGCCCGATCATCTCGCGCGTCGTCTCGCTCGACCACCCGACCGAAATCAAGGAAGGCATGGTGTTCGCGCTCGAGACCTATTGCCCGGCGACCGACGGCTATTCCGCCGCCCGCATCGAGGAGGAGGTCGTCGTCACCGACAAGGGCTGCCGCGTGATCACGCTATTCCCGGCCGAGGAACTGCCGATCGCAAATCGGTATTGAGGCGCCATCCTTCCGGTGAGGTCCTAGCGTCCTTCTGAATGGGTCTTGAATAAATTGCCGAAAGTCGAGTAAAGGTTGAGTCTGGAAATTAACTTATGGGGGTTTGGGATGCGCGAAGGCGGCACTGCGTGGTCACATGGTCAATTTTGGGGTTGGGGCCTCGGTGGGCTAATTGGCGGCTTGTTGGCCGGATCTGGCCTCGACTTTGTTACCGCCACCGGGGCGCCAGAAGCAATTCTCGTTCAGACGCTGATTAGCGGAACCTTCGGCGCAGTCGGTGCATTTATCGGAGGTGCAGGGGGATACGGTTTGTCGTACCTTTTTGACGATCCGGGTCCACGCATGAATTCAGACTTCAAATCTTCTTTTCTGTTCGGGGCGATTTTTGTCCTGCTGATATCTTCTGTTTTGGGTTTTGCCTCCCTGGCCTTTGCTCGAAGCGCGCCCGAGGCGCACATTCGGTGGGTGGTAGCGATAGGGTTTGTCGCTGGCGTCGTTGCCGCCGGACTGAAGGGGGTGCTGAACAATCTGCGATTTGAAGCAAACCAACCTCCGGACTCCCCAAGTAAGGACTACCCTAAAGGGTATCCGGATCCACGGAAGAAGATGTGAATTTCGAACTGGTCTGCGGAGCAACGTGGCAATTTTGCACTGCGACCCGCAACCGACCTGATTGACTACGAACAATGGCAGATGTGACCGATCAGCATCCGTGCGATGTCGAGTTCACCACGGACGGACTCGTCGTGACGCTTGCGGACGGCCGCAAGATCGCGACCCCGCTGGATTGGTACCCGCGCTTGAAGAGCGGCTCAGTGGAGCAGCGCGCGAATTTCGTACTCATGCCTATGGGCATTCATTGGCCTGACCTCGACGAGGATCTCGGGATTGGCGGAATGCTGAAGGGGCGGCGGACCTAGCTTCAGGGGCTCTGCCGCCACTGAGCCCCCCTCACCCGGATCGCTGACGCGATCCGACCTCTCCCCGCAAGCGGGGAGAGGTGGAGCGGGTGGCTCGCGCGGAGCAAAAATTTGAGCTGAGGACTCGCTGCTCAGGTTACACAGCCATCCGCCGCGCGCTGACCGGCGCAAACCGGACCGGCAATTTCTTCACGCCGCGCAAGATCAGCGAATCCATCGATTCGAATTTATCCGTCGTCAGCTCCAGCCCCTGCAGCCGTTCAAACAATCGTGGGAACGCGATCTGCGCTTCGAGCCGGGCGAGCGGCGCGCCCAGGCAGAAGTGAGCGCCGTGGCCGAAGGTGAGGTGGCGGTTGTCGGGGCGTTCTATGTCGAAACGGTCGGGTTCGGCAAAGCGGCGCGGGTCGCGGTTGGCGGCGTTCATCCACGCATAGACGCGCTCGCCCGGCTTAAGCCGCCGCCCGCCCATCTCGTGGGCGACCGCGACCACCCGCGCAAGCGCGCCGCTCGGCCCGTCGTAGCGCAGGCATTCCTCGACCGCGCTTCCGGCAAGCTCCGGCCGCGCCCGCAGCTTCGCAAGTTCACCGGGATGCCGCAGGAACGCCAGCACGCCATTGCCGATCAGGTTGGCAGTGGTCTCGTGGCCGGCGAACAGTAGCAGGATGCAGCTCGCAACGATCTCATCTTCAGTCAGGTGCTGAGCGTGCTCCTCGGCGGCGATCAGTGCCGAGATCATGTCCTCGCGCGGCGCCTTGCGGCGCTCCGCCACCAGGCGGCGGAAATAAGCGGCCATCTCGCGCGTGCCGGTCTGTGCCTTCGCGTATTTATCGGGCGTGGCGCGCGCGATGCCGACGAACAGCGCGATGTCGTCCGACCACACTTTCATGACGGCGAGATCGCTGCGCGGCACGCCGAGCATGTCCATGATCACGCTCGCCGGCAGCGGGTAGGCGAAGTCGGCGATGAGGTCGGCCGCTCCGCGCGCGACGATCGCGTCGATGAGATCATCGACGATGCGCTCGATGTTCGGCCGCAGCGCCTCGACCGCGCGCGGCGTGAACGCGCGATTCATCAGGCCCCGCAGCCGCGTGTGGTCGGGCGGGTCCTTGAACACCGCCCACAGCGTCAGATAGCGGCCGAGATCGGCGAGCCGGCGCTGCTCCTCGCCCGGCAGCACGTCGAAGAACGGCCGCACACGGTCAGCCGACATCGAGCGGTCGAGCGCGATCGCGCGCACGTCGTCGTAGCGGGTGATGTTCCAGCCCTTGACCGCGCCGCTCCAATGCACCGGGTCTTCGTCCTGCAGCCGCCGAAAGATCGGGAACGGATCGGCATTGGTCGCCGGGTCCGCCGGATTGAACTGCAGTGCCATGGATCGCCGCTCCCTGGATCTGTCAGCGCAAGCTACGGAATTGCGCGGCTGCGGCAAGTCGGATCCGATCGATAGCGAAAAATTACACACGCTTCCTTGCCAGCCTTCGCGGTAGTGTGTAGTTCTTACGCAAGGACGACACCGATGGTCCGGCATGCGCCCGAGCGGCCAAGCGAAATCTGCCGGCGCTTGGACCGTGACGGGTGGCAGCGCCGGCGCCGGGCGCGGCGACCATGTCAATTACAATAAACCCGGCGAGCCGGTCGTGGTTACGGTCGATATGGGCAGGAAAGAGATTCCCATCGGCACGCTACGCTCGATCTATCGCAAGGCCGGCTGGCGGTGGTGAGCGGAAAGAGTTGCGGAGAAAGCGATGGTCGCGGTGGTCGCATTGGTGCACGGAAAGCCGGGCGCTTACGGAATCTCCTTTCCTGATTTTCCCGGCTGCGTCTCCGGCGGTGCCACCGTCGACGAGTCGCTGCGGCGCGGGCGCGACGCGCTCGATTTTCACGTCGAAAGCATGATTGAGGTAGGCGAGCCGTTGCCGAAAATCCGCGATATCGCCGAGATCAAGGCTGATCCGGAGTATGCCGACGATTTTGCCGACGCGATGGTGACAGTCGTGGACGCCGAGGTGCCGGCGAAGGCCGTGCGCGTGAATATATCGATCGACGAGCGATTGCTCGACCGTATAGATCGCGCCGCCGAGGCGTCAGGTGAAACGCGCTCGGGATTCTTTGCGGCCGCCGCACGGGAACGCCTGCATCCGGGGGGCAGCGCAGGGCAGATGCAAAGGTTCGATGAGCCGCCGTCGCCTGCGTACCGACACGAGCGTGCCAAGTCCGCGCGCGTCAAGAAAAAGCGGCAGTCGCGGGCGCGTTGAACTACTCGCTACTGCGCCGTAATCCCGGCGCGACGCGCCACGTCGGTCCAGCGGACGACTTCCGCGCGGAAGAAGGCGGCGAATTCGGTTGGACTCGTCGCCATCGGCTCGACCGCCAGGGCCGCGATCCGCGTGCGCGCCTCGGGTTCCGCCATCGCGCGCACGATCGTTTGGTAAAGCCGGTCGATCAGTTCCGGCGGGGTCCCTGACCGCACAAGCACACCCTGCCACGCTTGCACGGCAAGGTCATCGCCCAAGCCGACTTCGCCGATCGCCGGGATTTTCGGATACGTGGGCAGCCGCGCGGGCGCCATGACGGCGAGCGCGCGCAATCGGCCTTCCACGATGTAGGCGCGGGTCGCGGGTTGCGGCGTATCCCACAGCAGGCTCACGTCGCCCGCGAGCAGCGACTGAATGGCCGGCGCGCTGCCGCGATAGGGGACATGCACGAGCTTGATGCCGGCGCGCCGCGCGAACAGTTCGGCGGCGAGATGTGCCGAGGAGCCAACGCCGCCCGACGCATAGGTGACCCTGTCGGGCATTGTCTTGCCGGCGACAATGACATCGCCGACCGTGCGGAATGGCAACCTGCCCGCTGCGAACATGAACAGCGGCACGCTGGCCACCTGCGAGATTGCGGTGAGGTCTGCGAGCGTGTCGTAGCTCAGGTGCATCAGCGCCGGCGCCACCGCATGCGAGAACACGCCCAACAGGAGCGTGTGGCCGTCCGGCGCCGCGTGCACGACCGCGTTAGCCGCAAGGCTTGCGCTCGCGCCCGGCCGGTTTTCCACCACGACCTGTTGGCCGAGCAGCGCTGACATACCCTGCGCCAGGATGCGGGCAATCGTGTCGACGGTGCCGCCGGCCGCGAAGCCGACCATGAGGTGCAACGGCCGCTCGGGAAACGCCGCGCGCGCGAGGCGCGGGACGGCGATGGCTGCTGCGGCCGCGCTCGCAACGTGCAGCGCGCGTCGGCGAGTCAAGCCAGCGCTCAATGTCCGGTGCGCTCCAGCACGTGCACGCCGCGCTGGCGATCCACCAGATAAATGAGCCCGCGCGCGTCGACGGTCACGTCGTTCGAGGACGCGCGCTCGCAGCCGTCCGGCGGATCGGGCTTGAAGAAGCCGACCTCGCGCGGCCGGAACGGGTCGGCGATGTCGACGAGGCGCAGGCCCTGGGCGAACCAGGCGAACGGGATCACCGTGCCGGTGACGACCTCGCACGGTTGGTGACACCCGGTCATCGGCGGCTGCGGCGCGCCGTCCTTGTCGACTCCTTCGACATCGAAGCTCGCGATCGGCAACGGCTGGCGCTCGTCGGTGATGTCGCAGATCCAGGAAAACGACGGCGGCGACGGCCGCAGCTTCGCCACGTCCTCGTCCGCCACCACCATGATGCGCCGGCCCTTGAGCGGCATCGGCATGGCCAGGCAGGTGTGCGTCGGATGCGGATGCGCCGGGCTGGTGTTGAGGCCGGAGACGAGGCGCGGCTTGGCGAGGTCCGTCACGTCGAGGATGAAGAAGCCGTGGTGCCAGTAGGAGACGTAGAGCCGGTCGCCGAGGCGCAGCGGATGATGGCAGCGAGGCTTGACTCCGCCGACCGGTGCGGCCTCGCCGGTGGCGGTCTCCTGGCCGGGAATGCACCAGCGGCCGGCCTCCTGCGGGCGCGCGGGATCCTTCAAGTCGAGGATCACCACGATATTGCCGACGTACCCCTCGGCCGTCGATGAGAGATAGGCGTAGCGGCCATCGAAGTCGTAGCGGTGGACGCCGCCGCCGGCAGTGCGCCACTTGGCGACGAGCCGCGGCCGCGCCGGTGTCGACACGTCGTAGATGCCCAAGCCGCCACCGAAGGCTTGATCCCCGTCGGTGCCGTGGCGCTCGTGGTTGACGATCATCACGCCGTCCTGCGTACGGACTTTGTGGGAGTGCCAGCCGGCGGGGATTTCCACGTGCGCGATCAGACGCGGCGCGCGCGGGTCGGCAACGTCGTAGATCGAGGTGCCGGCGGGCGCCTTCATGTGCGCGACGTAGAGGGTGGTGCCGTCGATCCACACCTGGCCGCCGCCCGGGCAGTCGATGTGCGAGACGACAGTGACGTTGCGAGCGTTCGGCATGGTTAAGGACGCGTGGTGGGAGGGACGCGCAGCCAATCATTCTGCGGCGTGACGATCAAGCGGTGCGTGGCACCTGATCTATACTTAGGTGTAGGGTCTCAATTCATTCAGCCGCCATTCATGTCAAAAATGCGAATAACGAAATACGCCCGCTGAATCAGTGTGGTTAACAAGAACGGGCGAAGGGTTGGCGCTGGGCTTTGGGGCTTATCTCAATGAACTTCTCGTCCGCCGTCTCGCGGAGCGTTTCCGCGACGCTCTTGCTTGCGCTCTCGACCGTCATCGCGCCCGCCGCCGAGCGGCCGGGCAAGCCGCAGTGCACCGTATCGGCTGCGGCCCTGTCGAGCGGGCATTGGTTCGCCCGCACGGCCGCGCGCCTCGAGCAGGGCAAGCCGGTGACGATCGTGGCGATCGGCTCCTCGTCCACCTTCGGGGTGGGCGCCAGCTCCTCGGCAGCCGCCTATCCGGCCCGCCTCGAAGCGCTGCTCAAACAGCGCTTTCCCGACGCCTCCATCAAGGTGCTCAACCGCGGCATCAACGGCGAGGACGCGCCCGAGATGCTGGCGCGCCTCAGCCGCGACGTGATCGAACAGAAACCCGACCTCGTGCTGTGGCAGGTCGGCACCAACGCGGTGCTGCACAACCCGGGCATCGCCGGCCAGGGCTCGCTGATCCGCCAGGGCATCGAGCGGCTCAAGGCGACGGGCGCCGATGTGGTGCTCATCGACCCGCAATACGCGCCGGCGGTGATCGCGCGGCCGCAGGCGCGGCGCATGGTCGAACTGATCCGCGCCGAGGCGAATGAGGAAGGCGCCGGCCTGCTGCGCCGCTTCGCGCTGATGCGCAGCTGGTACGAGGTGCGCCACCTTGCGTTTGGCGACTTCGTATCGCCCGACGGCCTGCACATGAACGATTGGGGCTACGACTGCATCGCCCGGCAGCTCGCCGGCGCCATCGATTCGGCGGTCGGCAAGCCCGCCACCACCGCAGCCGCGGTCGTGACGCATTAATCTGCGGCGCTACGCTCTGAATTCGTCATGCCCCGCGAAAGCGGGGCATCCAGTAAACACCGGCCGTAGTTTTATCTGAAAGGTCAGTGTTTACTGGATCGCCCGCTTTCGCGGGCGATGACGAGCGCTGAGAACCACGCGCTGCCCAGTGATTTACTACTCCAATCCCGTCGGGACGTTCTTGTTTTCGCTCTTGAGCGTCATGCCGGCCATCAACGCCATGGTCTCGGCGAGCGCGGCGAAATCCTTCTGCAAATAACCTTCCGCATCAGGCTTGAGCGTGGCGGCGCCGAAGTGGCTCTGCAGCATCTCCCGCGCGGCCGCCGTCACCGGCATCGGCACGTCCTGCTCGCGCCCCAGCTCCAACCCGAGGTCGAGGTCCTTGCGCAGCAGCTCCGGCGTGAACGTCGTCGTCCAATCGAGATTGACCAGCGCCGGCGACTTGTAACGCGTGAACATCGAGCCCATGACGCTGTTGTTGAGAAACGCCAGGAACGCGTGGCGCGGCACGCCCATCTTGTTGGTGAGCAGCGTGATCTCGATCAGGTTCTCGATCACGACGCCGAGCATGACGTTGTGAGCGATTTTGCAGATGCGCGCGAGTTCGCCCTCGCCCACGTAGGACACGCCCTGTGGCGCGAAGGCTTCGATCAGCGGCATCACCCGCTTGCACGCAGCCTCCGGCCCGGACACCACGGCGGAGAGCCGGCCGCCCTTGATCACCTTGGCGTTGCCGCTCACCGGCGCGCACACAAAGGCCACGCCGTGCTCGGAAAGCCGCCGGCGGATCGCGGCGGATTCCTCGACCCCGATGGTCGAGCAGTCGACGACGATCGACGGCAGTTTGCCGTTGCGGCCGGACGCGACGCCATGCGCGCCGAACAGCACCGCATCGAGATCCTTGCCGGTCGAGACGATCGAGAACAGCACGTCGACGTCGGCGAGGTCGGTCGGCTGGCCGACGATTTGTCCGCCCGCGCCGGCGAGCGGCTCGGCCTTGGCGCGGGTGCGGTTCCAGATGGCGAGCTTGTGCCCGGCCTTGAGCAGCCGCTCGGCCATGGGAAAGCCCATGCGGCCGATGCCGATCCAGCCGATCTTGCCTGCGTCGGGCATGCGTCACACTCCTACTTTTTAACGATGTTGAAGGCGCGCCCCGTATCACAGCGTCCATGGGCCAGCAACCGCGCCACATCGGTTGAAATGACATTGCGGGCTGCGGTAAACACCCAGGCCTTAAGCAGAAACATGAAGGGACCATCATGGCCGATGCCAGCAATCTCAACGTGCTCGTCATTTGCGGCTCGCTCCGCAAGGGCTCCTACAACGCCATGGTGGCAAACACGCTGTCGGAGTTGGCGCCCGCCGGCATGAAAATCACGCGTTCGCCCACGCTGGTGATGCCGCTCTATAACGCCGACGTGCAAAGCGAGGGCTTCCCGGCGCCGGCGACCGCTCTCGCCGACGCGGTGCGCGCCGCCGACGGCGTGATCTTCGTCACCCCGGAATACAATTATTCCATCCCCGGCCTGCTCAAGAATGCGATCGACTGGGTTTCGCGCATGCAGAACCAGCCGTTCGCCGGCAAGGCGGTGGCGATCCAGTCGGCGACGCAAGGCCCGCTCGGCGGCCCGCGCATGCAATATCACTTGCGCCAGTGCCTGATCTTCCTCGATGCCTTCACCTTCGGCCGGCCGGAAATTTTCATCGGCATGGTGCAGAACAAGGTCGACGCGGAGAAGGGCGTGCTCAAGGACGAGCCTACCCGCGCCATCATCAAGCAGCAGCTCGAAGCCTTCGCCAAATTCATCGTGAAGATGAGTGCGTAGGCGGGTTGACGCTGTCCGGCCGGGCACGATCTGATATAGTCAGACCAACGCCCGCTCATTGCAGAATGGAGGACCCCATGGCGGTCTCAACCGCGCAGAAGAAGCCCACGGCGAAGGCGCCGGGACCCAAGGACAACGTCGACGCCATCCGGCAGGGTTATTACGACCGCATCGGCGCCTATGACATGGCGCCGCTATGGGAGGTGCTCAAAGGCCTGGTCGTCACCGAGCCGAAGAGCGTCGCCGCGCCCAAGGTCTGGCACTACAAGGATGTGCGCCCGCTCATCGCCGAGGCCGGCGAGCTGATCACCGCCAAGGAAGCCGAGCGCCGCGTGCTGGTGCTGGAGAATCCGGCCTTGCGCGGCAAGTCGCGCGCGACCAACACGCTGTTCGCGGGGCTGCAGCTGATCATGCCGGGCGAGATTGCGCCGGCGCACCGCCATTCAGCGTCGGCGATCCGTTTCGTGCTCGACGGCGAGGGCGCCTACACCGCGGTCGAGGGCGAGAAGAGCATCATGAAGCCCGGCGACTTCGTCATCACCGCCAACTGGGACGCGCACGACCACGGCAATACGTCGGACAAGCCGATGGTGTGGCTCGACGTGCTCGACCTGCCGACCGTCAACTTCTTTGAATCGATGTTCGCCGAGCATCTCGACGATGAAGCGCAGACGACCGGCCGCGAGGACGGCGACTCCATGGCGCGCTACGGCTCCGGCGTGCTGCCCGACGGCGCGGTCACGTTCTCCAAAAAGACGCCGATCGTCAACTATACGTACGAGCGTACGCGGCCGATTCTCGACCGGCTCAAGCGCGCCGGCGATATCGACAAGCGCCACGGCGCGCGCGTGCGCTACGCCAATCCGGTCACCGGCGGCTGGGCGCTGCCCACCATGGGCGCGCACCTCGCGCTGCTGCCCAAGGGTTTCGAGGGCGAGAACTACCGTTCGACCGACGGCACCATCTTCGTGTGCGTGGAAGGCAAGGGGACGACCAAGCTCGACGACAAGACCCTCGAATGGTCGCCCAACGACGTTTTCGTGGTGCCGTCCTGGCAGCGCTACGCTCACAATGCGACGGAAGAGTCGGTGCTGTTCAGCATTTCCGACCGTCCGGTGCAGGAAGCGCTCGGCATCTGGCGCGAAGGAAACTGAAATAAGCGAATAGCGAATAGGGAATAGGGAATAGCGAATAGCGAATAGCGAAGCATTCGCCGTGGCCGTTCGCAATTTCGTACTATCGCCGTTTCATGCAGGGTCTCGTCATTCCGGCCGAGCGCGAAGCGCGAGAGCCGGAATCCAGTAATCGACGGCGGTGATTACTGGATTCCGGGTTCGCGGCCTGCGGCCGCGCCCCGGAATGACGAGTCTATGCTCGTTTTTATGACAACAATCGAAATCCTTGGAGGACGCGGATGAAAGAAAAACACATCGCGCTATTCGCTTTGGCTCTCGCCACGTTGATAGCGCCGGCATTCGCGCAGGTGCAGAAGGTCGGCGATCCGCCCGAAGCGAACAACATGCGCCTCGTCGGCTACAACGATCTGCAGGCGCGCAGCGCGTATCAGCCGACCATCCATCATCAGGGCGATCGCTGGATCGCTTACATTGGCCATCACGGTGGCACGCCGGATATTCCGAAGCCCGTGAATCCACTCACCGGGCAACAGGAGTTCAACGGCACCTCGATCGTCGATGTGACCGATCCGGCGCATCCCAAATATCTCGCCCACATCCCGGGAACCGAAGGCACCTACGAGCAGGGCGGCGCGCAAATGGTGCGCGTGTGCGACGGCAAGACTTTGCCGAAAGCGGACCGCAACGCGGTCTACATGCTGCGCGTCTTCGGCGGCCAGGCGCATGAGATGTGGAACGTCACCGATCCCGCGCATCCGAGCTTGATCACGCGCATCGTCGAGGGGCTCAACGACACGCATAAGAGCTGGTGGGAATGCGACACCGGCATCGCGTTTCTCGTCTCCGGCGCGCCCGGATGGCGAACGCGCCGCATGACCCAGGTCTATGATCTCAGCGACCCCGCGCACCCGGTAAAAATCCGCGACTTCGGTCTGCCCGGCCAGGAGCCCGGCTCGACCGGGCCGGTGCCGACCGAACTGCATGGGCCGATCTCGACCGGGCCCGCCGGCAATCGCGTCTATTTCGGCTACGGCACCAACAAGGGCGGCATGCTGCAGATCGTCGACCGCGAGAAGCTCCTCAACGGGCCGAAGGAGCCGACGCCGGAGAACCTGCGTTATCCCGAAGTCGGCCAGCTCGACATGCTGCCGCTCAACGGCGCGCACACGACGTTGCCGCTCGGCAAGATGTCGATCGCCGAGTTCGGCAAGGACAAGGACAGCACCCGTGACATCGTGATGATCGTCGACGAGGAAATCCTCAACGAATGCCAGGAGCCGCGCCAGATGGTGTGGTTCGCCGACGTGACCATCGAGACGCGGCCGATGATCATCTCGAGCTACACGGCGTCGGAGGCGAGCGGCAACTTCTGCCAGCGCGGCGGCCGCTTCGGCTCGCATTCGTCGAACGAGTTCATTGCGCCGATGTATGACAAGAAGCTCGTGTTCGTGACCTTCTTCAACGGCGGCGTGCGCGCGGTCGACATCCGCGATCCCTATCACCCGAAGGAAGCCGGCTATTTCGTCCCGGCGATCACCGACAAGACCGACAAGCGCTGCGTCAAGGTCGGCGGCGAGGAGCGCTGCAAGGTCGCGATCCAGAGCAACAACGTCGACGTCGACGACCGCGGCTATATCTATGTCGTCGACCGCGCCAACACCGGCATGCATATCCTGGAGCTGACGGGGGATGCGCGGAAGATCGCGGGAATGTAACAAACTTCTCGTCATCGCCCGCGAAAGCGGGCGATCCAGTAAACACCGGCCTGTGAAAATATATCTGCGGCCTGTGTTTACTGGATGCCCCGCTTTCGCGGGGCATGAGTGCGTCTGTGATGTCGCTCTGTCGGCGTGGTGAGAGTCCGCGTCGTGTGGGGTCACGACATACGTAGCCGAAGGCAACTGCGTCGCCGCGAGGTGAGGTGGGGAGCAGCTG
>JAFAUQ010000170.1 GCA_019243195.1 Hyphomicrobiales bacterium | reverse complement strand
GCCGCGAAGGGCCGCGAGCGCCTGCGGCCGCATCAGGCCGTGCGTGTCCGAGATGACGCCGATGTATCCCATGACCGTCAACGCTCGTCAGCGTCCGAGGGGGATCGGATTTCAATTCCGAAAGGTCGCCCGAGCCCTGTATGCTGGGCGCTTCGACCAACCACAAGGAGGAGCGCGATGCGACCGTTCGAAGGAATCCGGGTAATCGACGTGACGCACGTGCTCGCCGGGCCGTTCGCGACCTATCAGCTCGCCGTGCTCGGGGCCGACGTGATCAAGGTCGAGCATCCCGACGATCCCGACCAGAGCCGCGGCACCGGCACCGACAAGGCGCTCAACCGCCGCCACATGGGAACATCGTTCCTGACACAAGCGTCCAACAAGCGCTCGATCACGCTCGACCTGAAAGACGCCGGCGACCGCGAGATACTCAAGAAGCTCGTCGCCACCGCCGACGTGTTCGTCGAGAACTATCGTCCCGGCGCGTTCGAGGCGATCGGGCTCGGCTACGACGTGCTTTCCGCCATCAACCCGCGCCTGATCTATGCGTCGTTCTCGGCGTTCGGCCAGGGCGGCCCGCGGCGCGAGCAGACCGCCTACGACCATCTGATCCAGGCGACCTCCGGTATCATGGCGATGACCGGCACCAAGGACGTGCATCCGGTGAAATTCGGCGCGCCAGCGATCGATTACGCGACCGGCACCACCGGCGCCTTTGCGCTGGCGACGGCGCTGTTCCAGCGCGAGCGCACCGGGCGCGGCCAGCGCATCGACATGGCCATGCTCGACGTCGCGATGGTGCTGATGGGCTCGCACGTGACCGGCTATCTGCGCAACGGCGTGCACCCCAAGCCGCACGGCAACCGGCACAACCACGCCACCAACGGCGCCTACGAGACAAAAGACGGCTTGGTGATGCTGGGCGCGAGCAACCTGCGCCAGCAGCGCCGCCTGTGGACCGTGCTCGGCCGCCCGGACATGATCAAGCGCACGAATGATGAGCGCGAGGAGGATCATGCCCGCGAGGTCGCGCTGCTCGAGGAGATCATGGTCACGCGCACGGCAGACGAATGGGAGGAATTCCTGCAGGCGCGACACGTGCCCGCCGTGCGCGTGCGCACCATGCGCGAGGCGATCGCCGACCCGCAGATGGCGTCGCGCGGCATCATTCACCGCCACGACAAGGTGCCCGGCATGGACGGCGGCTTCGGCGTGCCGGTGACCGCCTTCACCTTCGCGCACGGCGGCGCGCGGGTCGATACGCCGCCGCCGACACTTGGCCAGCATAACGAAGAAATATTTGCCGAGCTGGGGATTGGGCAGCGACGCAAGGCAGGGTAGTCGAGCAACAAACTCAACCCTCACCCCTGAGGAGCCGCGCGCAGCGCGGCGTCTCGAAGGGTGGAAAGAAAGGCGGTGTTTGCTTCCATCCTTCGAGACGCTCGCGCGACTTCGTCGCGCTCGCCCTCAGGATGACGGTGGTGTGTGTGGCGGCAGCGATCCATCGAGGAAATAATCCGGATTTAGGTCGCGGACGTCGCCGATCGAGGCGCGCAATGCTTCGAGATGCGCCGCCATGGCGGCCATCGCGCCCTCCGGATCGTGCGCCTCGATCGTGGCGAGGATCGCGGCGTGTTCCTTGATCACGCGGCGCATGCGGCCCGGCACCGGCAGCGTGAGCCGGCGATAACGATCGACCTGGATTTTCACCTGCTCGATGAAGCGCCAGATGCCGGGGTGGCCCGCCGCTTCGGCGATGGCCGCATGGAACGCCTCATCGGCCGCATGGAACCGGTCGCCGTCGCCGCGCGCCTCGACGCCGCGCTGGACCTCGATCAGCTCGCGCAGGCGGGCGAGGTCGGCGGCATCGGCCCGCGCCGCCGCCAGACGCGCGGTTGTTTGCTCGAGCGCCGTGCGCATCAGGATCGCCTCGGGCAGCGCCCCGACGGGGATCCGCGCGACAAACGTCCCAGATTGCGGGAAGATGTCGACGAGGTCTTCATCGGCAAGCCGCAACAGCGCTTCGCGAACCGGCGTGCGGCTTACGCCGCGCGCGCGGGCGATTTCCCGCTCCACGATCGGCTCGCCCGGCTTGCGCCGCATCGACACGATGTCCTCGCGCACCTCGCGATAAATCAGGTGCGCGGCGTTGCCGGCACGCGGTCGACCGCCAGGGCGCGCCGAGGCTGCTTGGGTGTTCCGTCCGGATGAGGCCACGGCTTGATCCTGTCGCTGAAAAGCCCGTCACGATTCCGGCTTGGCGGCATTGATATACTAGTATATAAGACCAGAACAAGCTCTGCGTCTCAACAAACGCCGGTCAGCCGGCCAAAATGTCATAACGCCAACGAGGGGAGGTTCTCATGAAGCATCACACAATCGATCGCCGCGCTGCGCTCGGGCTTGCTGCCGCCGGCGCCGCCTTCGCGCTCTATCCGCGCGGCGCGGCTGCCCAGCAGAAGCTGGTGCTCAAAGCCTCAGACGTGCACCCGGCCGGCTATCCGACCGTCGTCGCAGTCGAGAGCCTGGGCAAGAAGCTCGAGCAAGCGACCAATGGCCGGCTTTCCGTACAGATGTTCGGCTCGATGCAGCTCGGCGGCGAGAAAGAGGCGATCGAACAGGCGCAGGTCGGCGCCATCCAGTTCGCCCGCGTCAGCGTCGGCGCGCTCGGGCCGGTGATCGACGATCTCAACGTGTTCAACCTGCCGTTCCTGTTCCGCAACACCGCGCATATGGAGAAGGTGATCGACGGGCCGATCGGGCAGGAGCTGCTCGACAAGATCAGCAACAATCCCAAGGCCGGCCTCATCGGCATCTGCTGGATGGATGCCGGCGCGCGCAACGTCTACGACACCAAGAAACCGGTCCATGACATCGGCGACCTCAAGGGCATGAAGGTGCGCGTGATGGGCAACCCGATGTTCGTCGATATGATGAACGCGCTCGGCGGCAACGGAGTCGCCATGGGTTACGACCAGGTGTTCAGCGCGCTGCAAACAGGCGTCGTCGACGGCGCGGAGAACAACCCTCCGAGCTTCGTCTTCGATAATCATTATCAGGTGGCCAAATACTATACGCTCACCGAGCACCTGATCGTGCCGGAGGTGCTCGTGTTCTCGAAGAAGACCTGGGACACGCTATCGAAGGACGAGCAGGGCTTGCTCACGAAATTCGGCCGTGAGGCGCAGGCGGAAGAGCGGGTGCTGTGGCAGCAGTACGAGCAGCAGGCGATCGAAAAGGCCAAGGCTGCCGGCATTCAGATCATCGAGGTGCCGGACAAGAAGCCGTTCCAGGATGCGGTGAAGCCGGTGTGGGACAAATACGGCCCGAAATACGCCGACATGATCAAGCGGATTCAGGAAGTGCAGTAGTCAGCCCGCTCCGTGCCGCGATCGACAACTTCAATGGGCGCAACAAACTCGCCGTCACCCTGAGGAGGTCGCGCGCGCTTGGCGCGCGACCGTCTCGAAGGGTGGAAACACGCTCGGAGCTTGCTTCCATCCTTCGAGACGCGCGCCTTCGGCGCGCTCCTCAGGATGACGTTCAGTTTGTTTCGCGATCTAACCCTTAGCAACGTAATTCTCTGGGGACCTCAATGCTGCACACCTTCCGCGCCGCCATGGATGCGCTCTATTTCGTCTGTGTCGTGGTCGCCGGCGTCGCGCTCGTTCTCATCTCGGCGGTCATCCCCTGGGCGGTGTTCACGCGCTACGTGCTCAATTCGGCGTCATCGTGGCCCGAGCCGATGGCGGTGCTGCTCACGATCGTGCTCACGTTCGTCGGCGCGGCGAGCTGCTACCGGCGCGGCCTGCACATGAACGTCGGTTTCTTCGTCGGCATGCTGCCGGAGCGGCCGCGCCGCGCGATCGGTCTCGTGGTCGAAGGACTGATGGCCGTGATGGCGCTGTTCATGGTCAATTGGGGCATCAAGCTCGTCGATGCCACCTGGGACAACACGATCGCCGATTTCCCGTTTCTCTCGGTGGGCGTGACTTATCTGCCGATCCCGATCGGCGGCGCCTTCCTGCTCATGTTCGTGATCGAGCGCGTCCTCATCGGTCCGCCGCCCGAACCCGCGCCGGATCCGGAGCACGGCGCCGCCGCGGCGTTCGAATAGAGATCGGCCGATGGACATTTTCGTTCTGCTCGCGACCATGCTGGTGTGTTTTTTGATCGGCGTGCCGATCGCCTATTCGCTCGCGCTTGCGGCGATCGCCGGCGCGGCGTGGATTGGCATCCCGCTCGAAGCCGTGATGCTGAAAATTTCCGACGGGGTGAGCAAGGTCGCGATGCTCACGATTCCGTTCTTCGTGCTCGCCGGCGCCATCATGGCGGAGGGCGGCATGGCGCGCCGGCTGGTGCGCTTTGCCGACGTGCTGGTCGGCTTCACCCGCGTGCGCGGCGGCCTCTCGGTCGTCAACGTCGTCGCCACCACGTTCCTCAGCGGCATCTCCGGCTCGGCGGTGGCGGACACTTCCGCGATCGGCTCGGTTATGATCCCGCAGATGGAAAAGTCGGGATTCCCGCGCGTGTTCGCCACCAACGTGACGATCACCGCCTCGGTGCAGGCGCTGCTGGTGCCGCCCAGCCACAACGCCGTGATCTATTCGCTCGCCACCGGAGGTACCATCTCGATCATCAGCCTGTTCATGGCCGGCGTGGTGCCGGGACTGCTGCTGGGCTTCTCTATCATCATTCTTTGTTTGGTGATCGCCTACCGCGACGGTCATCCGCGCGGCCAGACCATACCGCTCCAGCACGCCGGCAAGATCGTCATCGAGGCGCTGTGGGGCCTGATCACACTCGCCATCATCCTCGGCGGCATTCTCGGCGGCGTGTTCACCGCGATCGAGGCGGGCGCGGTCGCCTGCGTATGGGCGTTCTTCGTCACCATGTTCATCTATCGGGATTATCGCTGGCGCGACCTGCCGTCGCTCGTGCACCGGACCTTGAGCACCGTCGCCATGGTGATGACGCTCATCGCCTGCGCCTCGAGCGTCGGCTACGTGATGGCGCTCACCCAGATGCCGGGCAAGATCACCGCATTCTTTCTCACTATTTCCAGCGACAAGAACGTGATCCTGTTCCTGATCAACATCCTGCTGCTGGTGCTCGGCTGCCTCGTCGACATGGCCCCGTCGATCCTCATCTGCACGCCGATCCTCCTGCCGGTGATGGTCAACTTCGGCGTCGATCCGGTGCACTTCGGCATGATCATGATGCTCAATCTCGGCATCGGGCTGTGCCACCCGCCGGTCGGCGCGATTTTGTTTGTCGGCTGCGCGGTCGGCAAGGTGACGATCGAAGAGGTGATGCGGCGCATCTGGCCGTTTTACGCCGTGATGTTCGCGGTGCTGATGCTGGTGACCTATTTCCCCGCCATCTCGCTATGGCTGCCGCGGCTGCTGAAGCTGTGAGGAATGGTGAGTAGTGAATGGTGAGTGGTGAATGGGCGAGTAGTGAGCATTGTATAGTAGTCACCACTCACCATTCACCACTCACCATTCGCCGGAGATCAGCATGGCCAAGGGCCATCAGGGCAAAGTCGCGGTCATCACCGGCGGCGCCAACGGCATCGGCCAGGCGTTCGCGCGGCGGCTTGCAGAGGAGGGCGTCGATGTCGTCGTCGCCGACCTGGGGCCGGCGGACGAGACCGTGCGCATGGTGGAAGCGGCGGGCCGCCGCGCGCTCGCGGTCGCCTGCGATGTTGCTTCACCCGATTCAGTCGCCGCGCTCGCCAAGCAAGTCGAGGAGCGCTTCGGCCGCTGCGACATCCTCGTCAATTGCGCCGGCATTTTTCCCCAGCAGCCGTTCGACGCCATGACCTTCGCCGACTGGCGGGCGCTCATGGCGATCAACCTCGACGGCGTGTTTCTCGTCACCGCTGCCTTCGTGCCCGGCATGAAGCGGCGCCAATGGGGGCGCATCGTCAACATGGCCTCGAGCACGCTCGGCTCGGTCGTCACCGGCTTTGTGCACTACGTGGCGAGCAAGGGCGGCATCGTCGGCTTCACCCGCGCGCTCGCCTCCGAACTCGCGCCGTTCGGCATCACGGTCAACGCGATCTCGCCCGGGCTCACGCGCACGCCCGGCACGCTCGCGCGCAAGCCGCGCACCGGCATCGCCAGCATGGACGAGGAATACGCGCTGGTGGCGCAAATGCAGGCGATCAAGCGCCCGAGGTTCCCGAGGACCTCATCGGCGTGCTCTCGTTCCTCACCAGCGACGATGCCGCCTTCATGACCGGCCAAACGCTTAACGTCGACGGCGGGCGCGTGCGCAGCTAGAGCACGAGGCAGTAATGTCAGCCGGGCCTACGGCTGCGGATTCTGCCGATAATATTCCGCGTCCTGCGCTGATTGTTTGAATGTGGGATTGCCACGCCAGTCCATGTGGCGCGTTTGCATGTCGGTGCCGTAGCGCACGCGGAACAGAAGCGTGCGCTCCGGGCCGTTGGCATATTCGTGCACTTCGCCGGGCGGATGCACCACGAACGAGCCCGGCGTCACCGCAACCGTCTCCTGCGGCGTGCGCATGGTGCCGCCGCCGGAAAAGCAGAAATAGATTTCGGTGGCGTTCGGATGGCAATGGTACGGGCTGATCTGGCCCGGCTCCCAGCACGCGACCGTCACGTCGCCGCCGGCGATCTTGCCGAGAATTTTTTCCACGTGCCGCCGGGGATCCCACTGTTGCTCGCGCTCGAGGCTGAAGACGTGCATCGATCATCTCCTGTTGTCATGCTCACCATTTCGCGGCGACGGGCGCGCCCTCCAGCACTTCGGCGAGACGCCGGCGTGTGCCGGGCGTCGTCTCTTTCGGCAGCGCATCGAGTGAGAAAAACCCGCGCTCGACGATCTCGCGATTGGGTGATCCGGCCGGATCCTGGCGGAACACGCGCACCACGAACACGGCAACGTGGTCGCGCGGGGAATCGACCGGATTGTAGAACACGCCGTGCAGCTGCGGCGTGTCCACCACCTCGATATTGCCCTCCTCGCGCAGTTCGCGCGCGAGCGCCTGCACCAGCGTCTCGCACGGCTCGACGCCGCCGCCCGGCAAGTGCCAGCCGGAGACATAGCTGTGGCGCACCAGGAACACCTTGCCGCCCGCGTCGATCACCACCGCCCGCGCGCCGAGCGTCACG
>JAFAUQ010000129.1 GCA_019243195.1 Hyphomicrobiales bacterium | reverse complement strand
GGGCGGCAGCTCCAGCAGCAGCCGGCCGCCGCGCGCGGCGACCTCCGGTACGAAACGCAGGCACTGCACGACGTCGCCGAACCCTTGCTCCGGATGCAGCAGGATGGTCTTGCCTTGAAGCGGCTCGCCCTGCCAGGCCGGCTGCTTGAAGCCGCGCGGCGTCATGATCTTGAGCCGCCAGCGCCATTCGAATTCGGTGAAACCGTTGGCGTAGTCGCCCCGCAGGAGCGCAAGCATCGCGGTGCTTACATGGCCTTCCACGTAATCGTGGCGGATGCCGAGCGCCCGGCGGTAGCTGTCAGCCGCGTCATCGAGCTTGAGCAGCGCCTGCTGCGAATGGGCCATGTTCGCCCAGGCTTCGTAATAATCCGGCTTGATTTCGAGCGCGCGGCGAAAAGCCTCGATGGCGTCGGCCGGGCGGGCGAGTTCGGCAAGGGTCGCACCGAGCGAGTTGTGGGTTATCGCGTCGTCGGGATTGAGCGTCGCCGCGCGGCGCGACGCGTCGAGCGCCTCGTCGAAGCGGCGCGCGCTGTGCAGCATGATGGCGAGGTCGCGCAGGAACATGGCAGAGGCGGGCTCGAGCGCCACCGCCTTCTGCATCAGCTCGATCGCTTCGTTCTTGTCGTCGAGCGCATGCCGGGTAAGCGCGAGCACGTGCCAGGCGCTGCCGTTCGCGGGATCGATGTCGAGCGCGCCCCGCAGCGCGGTCTCGCATTCGACGTGACGCTTGGCTTGGTGGTGCTCGTTCGCCGCGGTGACGAGCGCGACATATTCGGCCCGCCGGGACCGGTCGGGAGCCTTGGGCGCGCCCGCGATCCGCTCAGCGAGCGCTTGGCGGACCGTAGCGATCACGCCGTCCCAATCGCCGTAGCGCGGCTGGCGGAACAGCCGCATCGATCGATACCAGGGGCTGTCGCTGCGCCCGATCAGCCAGCGCCAGTCGGGCGCAAACGGCAGCAGCGTCCACACCGGCTTGCCGAGCGCACCAGCGAGGTGGACGAGCGCGGTATCAGCGGAGATCACCAAATCCAGATTGGCGATAGCCGCGGCGGTCTCGCCGAAGTCGGTCAATTCGCCCGAGAGGTCCGTAACCGGCACGGGCTCAATCGCCACCAGGTCTCCTGCGCGCGCTCCAACCTGCAGCGAAAAGAAGCGCGCGCCGGCAAGCTCGAACAATGGCTTGAATTTTTCGATTGGGATCGAGCGGTGGCGGTCGTGGCGGTGGACCGGACTGCCGGCCCAGGCAAAGCCGACCTTGAGGCCGTCTTCGCTGCCGATGCGCTTTGCCCAATGGGCGACACGCTCGGGCGCGGCAGCAACATAAGGAGTTGTCGCCGGGAGATCGTGCAGTGTCGTGGCGAAGGCGAGCGGCAACGAGAGCAGCGGACAGTGCAGATCGAACGGCGGCAGCGGATCGCCGCGCGCGATGACCTTGAGCCCGGCCGCGGGCGTGACGAGGGGAATGAGTGGCCTTTGAATCTCCAGGACGATTTTGCCGCCGCGGGCCCCCACCAGCGGCACGTAGCGCAGGAAGTGGATGGTGTCGCCGAAACCCTGCTCCGCGTGCAGCAGGATGGTTCTGCCGTCGAGCGGCTCGCCGCGCCACTGCGGCTGGCTAAAGTCGCGCGGCGGCAGATCGCCGATTTTCCAGCGCGCCTCGTATTTCTCCCAGCCGGCGGTGAAGTTGCCGCGCAGCAGATGCAGCATGCCTTCGCAGGCGACCGCCATCGGGTAACCGGGATCGAGCGTGCTCGCGCGGCGATAGCTCGCGAGCGCCTCGTCCATGCGGCCCATGTCCTGGAGCGCCAGGCCGAGATTGAGCTGCGCGGCGGCAAGGCGCGGCGCGAGCGCGATGGCGCGACGGCAGGCTGCTTCCGCTTCTTGCGCGCGGCCTAGCGCGCGCAAGGCGTGGGCGAGATTGGAATGGGCGTCGGCGTAGCCGGGCCGCAGTTCGCCAGCGCGGCGAAAATGTTCCGCCGCTTCTTCGAACCGGCGTTGTTCGCCCAGCGCCCATCCCAGATTGTTGTGCGCCTGAACATGGTCGGGATTGAGCGCGAGAACGCGGCGGTAACTCGCCTCGGCATCGGCATGCCGCTTGGCTTCACGCAGGAGATTGCCGAGCTGATAGTGCGCCTCGAGGAAGCTCGGATCGAGGGCGACCGCTTCGCGAAAGGCCGCCTCGGCCTCCCTGTTGCGCCCCAATGCGCGCAACGCAAAGCCCAGGTTGTTGCGCACGTCCGCTTTTTCCGGCGCGAGCGCCGCCGCACGCTCGAAATGGGGAAGCGCGGCCGCCGCGTCGCCCGCGCGCAGGGTCACGACGCCGAGCAGATGCCAGGCGCCTGCGTGACTTTCGTCGAGCGCAAGCACTTCGCGACACGTTGCCTGCGCCTGCTTGAAATTTCCGGCCGCCTGCTCGGCGTGAGCGCGCGCAAACAGTGTTTGCACGGCGTCCCCGGGCGAGACCGGAGGGGTCGCGGAAACGGCGTCGGTTTCGAGAGGGCGCGGCGCGTCACGCTTGGCGACGATCCGGGCGAGGGCCGCTTTGGTTTGCGAATTGTCGGGCTCGTGGACCAGCGCCTCGGTCAGCAGCGCGTGCGCATCGTCGAGGCGTGCGGCCTCTTCGAGCAACCGCGCGAGGTTGAGACGCAGGCCGCCGGTGCGCGGATCGAGTGCGATCGCCCGCCGATAGCTCAGCTCGGCTTCGCTGCGCCGGCCTTGTTGCGCGAGGGCGTTGCCGAGATTGTTGTGCGCCCCCGCATAGTCCGACTTGAGCTTGAGGGCCGCCCGATAGGCGCTCTCCGCCTTGGCGGGTTCGTTGCTGAATAGCCATGCATGGCCGAGGCTAGCCAGGATGTAGGGCGAACTGGGATCCAGCGTATGGGCGCGTTCGTAGGCGGCAATCGCATCGGCGGTTTTGCCGGTGCGCAGCAGCAGGTCGCCAAGCCCGTGCTGCATCATGGCGTCGTCCGGCGCGCAGGTGGCCGCGCGTTGTGCCAGTCCCACCGCATCCGTCTTGCGGCCGGCCCGGTCGGCGATCAGCGCGAGGAGATGCAGGGTGCGTGCATGCGTCGGCTGCTTCGCCAGGATGCGCCGGCAGACCCGTTCGGCCTCGGGCAACCGGCCGGAGCGGAACAGCCCCACCGCTTCGTTCAACGCGGGGAAGGTCCGGTCCGGCTCAAGCAGCTCGCTCATGCAGATGATTCAGGGCGGAATGGCGTGGCGCAGCCCGCATCGCCGCTTGGTACCGGCCCAAAGGGGCGCAATCAATGGCTGAGGGCCTTCGTCTGGCGTGGCAACTATATGCCGGGGCCGGTAAGCATGTCGCATGGTGAATGCCCGCGACCGGACGCCGCAATGAAGGTTGGCAAAAGCAGCGACGAGGGGGTGAGCGAGCGCGGCCGGCACCCCGGACGGAAGGGGCGCCCGGACAGTGCGGCGCGCCTGCGCAAGGAGGCGGCGCGGCACCGCGAAGCGGGGCGCTTGGAAGAGGCGATCGACCTTTATCGGCGGGCCGTCGCCCTCGCCCCGAACGATGCCCGCGCCCACGGCGGGCTTGCGACGGCGCTGCGCGATCTGCGCCGCTTTGCCGAAGCGGACGCGTGCTATCGGCAAGCCCTTGCCCTCGATCCCCTCGACACCTGGACGCTGAACAATGCCGCGCAATCGGCGCGATGGCAGCGCCGGCTCGACGAGGCGCTGGCGCTCGTGACGCAATCCGCGATCATCAACCCGCGCAACCACGAAACCTTCACGTTGCTGGCCGCGGTCGAGGTCGCGCGGCGCGAGTTTGCGCGCGCCACGGCGGCGTGCGCGCGGGCGCTCGAGCTCCATCCGGGTCAGGCCGAGGCGCTTAATATCCTGGGCCGCATCGCCTACGAGGAAGGCCGCAACGACGAGGCCATCACGCATTACCGCGAGGCGCTCGCGCGTGACCCCAAGCTCGCCGCCGCCCATAACAATCTCGGCAGTGTGTTGCGCGAGCGCGGTGAGATCGAGGCGGCGCGCAGCGCCTTTCGCACGGCGATTGAATTGGAGCCGCGGCTCGCGATCGCCTTTCTCAACTTTGCCGACTTGCACAGGTTTGCGCCCGGCGACGCCGTTCTCGCCGCGATGGAGGAACTGGCCGGCAATCCCGCCGCACTCACCGAGTCCGAGCAGATCTGGCTCGCCTTTGCATTGGGCAAGGCTTACGCCGACCTCGGCGATCACGCCCACTCATTCCAGCACCTCTTGCTCGGAAACAATTTGAAGCGGCAGCAAATCTTTTATGACGAGTCCGCGACGCTCGCGCACTTCGAGCGCATCCGGGCCGTGTTTACCAAGGAACGGATGGCCGAGAGATCGAGAGGCGAGGGCTCACCCACGCCGGTGCTGATCGTCGGCATGCCGCGTTCGGGCACGACGCTGGTCGAACAGATACTGGCGAGCCATCCGAAAGTGTTCGGCGCCGGGGAATTGCCCGACCTTCCGACGCTGACCGCCAACCTGCGCGACGGGGGTGGTGCCGATTATCCCGACTGCATCGCCGCGATCGACCGCGCGGAGCTGCGCGCATGCGGCGAGGCTTATGTCGATGGATTGCGCCGGCGCGCGCCGGACGCCGCCTGCATTACCGACAAGCTGCCGGCGAATTTCGCCAACCTCGGTTTGGCCTGCCTTGCGGTGCCCAACGTGCGCATCGTGCACGTGCGGCGCGATCCGCTCGATACCTGCCTGTCCTGTTTTTCCAAATTGTTTGCGCAGGACCAGTTGCACTTTGCCTATGATCTCGCCGAGCTTGGCCGCTATTATCGGGCGTACGCCCGGCTGATGGAGCACTGGCGTACGGTGCTGCCGCCCGGACGCATGCTGGAGCTGCAGTACGAGGAAGTGGTAGCCGATCCGAAGCCGCACGCCCGTCGCCTGCTCGCGCATTGCGGGCTTGAATGGGACGCTGCCTGCCTGCGCTTCCACGAGACGAGGCGGCCGGTGCGCACCCTGAGCGCGGTCCAGGTGCGCGAGCCGCTGTTTCGCCGTTCGATCGGGCGCGCGCGGCCGTATAAGGAGTGGCTCGGCCCCTTGCTCGAGGCAGGCGTGGCCGCGGAGCCCACGGCATGAAACCTTTCGATGCGCCGCGCTGGAAAAACCAGCGGCTCAATTTCACCGCCCTCGGCCTCGACGTCGGAACCGATCAGGTCATGCAGTACTGGGAGCGGCCGCTGATGCAGCAGCTTGCGCGCTACGCGACGCGGCGCGGCGGGCGCGTTCTCGAAATCGGTTTCGGCCTCGGCGTTTCCGCGGACTACATCATGGAGTTCGGCTGCGATTCCTATTGCGTCGTGGAACCTCATCCGGCCATTGCCGAGCGCGCGCGAGACTGGGGTCGACGGCAGGCCGTGCCGGTGACGGTCGTCGAGGATTTTTGGCAGAACGCGATCGACCGGTTGGGTAAATTCGACGGCGTGTTGTTCGATACTTACCCGGTCGATTCCGATGCGGCGGCGAACAGCTACCGATCGTTCCTTCCGGTCGCTCACAAGGTTCTCGGTCCGGACGGCGCGCTCACCTATTTCTCCGAAGAGACGCGCGCGTTCAGCGCCGCGCACCTGGCGCT